>CAMATD010000247.1 GCA_945860785.1 Variovorax sp. YR752
ATGGCGGTCGACGCTCTGGCGGCTACGCGCGCGGCCGAATCGGCGGCTCGGCACAGCTACGGCAAGCTGATCGCCTTTCTCTCGGCGCGCACGCACGACGTGGCGGGCGCCGAGGACGCGCTGTCGGACGCCTTTGCCGTCGCGCTCGCCGAGTGGCCCGTGCAGGGCGTGCCGCAATCGCCCGAGGCCTGGCTGCTGACGGTGGCGCGTCGCCGGCGGGTCGACGCGGTGCGCCACCGGGTGCTGGACGAAGGCGCGGCCGCGCACCTGCAATGGCTGTCCGAACTCACGGCCGATGAACGCGACGACGACGACGACGCTGCCGACCTGCCCGACCGGCGCCTCGGCCTGCTGTTCGCGTGCGCACACCCCGGCATCGACCGGGGCGTGCGCGCACCGCTGATGCTGCAGGTGGTGCTCGGCTTCGACGCCGCGGCCATCGCCTCGGCGTTCCTGGTCGCGCCCGGCGCGATGGGGCAGCGCCTGACGCGCGCGAAGGCAAAGATCCGGCAGGCCGGCATCGGCTTCGAGGTGCCGCCGCGCGAGCGGCTGGCCGAACGGCTCGACGCGGTGCTGGAAGCCATCTACGCGGCCTTTGCGGAAGGCTGGTCCGACCCCGGGGCGCCGACGCGAAGCGCCGCAACCTCGCGGACGAGGCGATCTGGCTGGGCCGGCTGGCCGCGTCGCTGCTGCCCGACGAGGGCGAGGCGCTGGGCCTGTTGTCGCTGATGCTGCATGCGCACGCGCGCCGCGGAGCCCGGCGCGATGCAGAAGGCCACTACGTGCCGCTCGGCGAGCAGGACCCGCAGCGCTGGGACGCCGCCATGATCGACGAGGCCGAGGCGCTGCTGTCGCGCGTCAACCGCTGCGGCGGCAGCGGGCGCTACCAGCTGGAGGCGGCGGTGCAATCCGCACATGCCGTGCGGCGACGCACCGGGCAGGCGGACTGGACGGCCGTCGACAGTTGTACGAGGTGCTGTGCGCGCTCACCGGATCGCCCGTCGCGGCGCTCAACCATGCGGTGGCGCTGGCGCAGACCCGGGGACCGGCCGCCGGCCTGGCCGCGCTCGATGCGCTGGCCGGCGACGCACGGCTCGCGGACTACCAGCCCTATTGGGCCGCGCGCGCCGACCTGCTGGCGCGGTGCGGCGATCTGCCCGGTGCCGCGCAGGCCTACCGGCTGGCCATCGGGCTGGAGAGCGATCCGGCGGTGCGGCAGTTCCTGCAACGGCGCGCCGCATCGCTGGCGCCGTGATCCTTCATCACCGTCCGGTGCTGCGCGTCGCGGCCGTCTTGCCGAGCATGATCGGCAGGCACAGCGCGTAGAGCGCAGCGCCCACGAGCCACACGACGCCCGGGAAGCGCGCGCGGTACGCGAAGTAGAGCGTACTGATCAGCAGGGGCCCGAGCACCGAGGCCAGGCTGCTCATGCTCGCGAGCACGCCTTGCAGCCGCCCCTGCTGCGCCTCGCCCACGCGCCCCGAGAGCATCGCCTGCAGCGCGGGCTGGCCGATGCCGCCCATGCTCAGCAGCGGCAGCAGCGCGAGCACCATCCAGCCCTGCGTGGCGAAGGCGATCAACGCGTAGGCCGTGCAGTCGGTGACGGTGCCGATGGCGATCGCCGCGCGCTCGCCCCAGCGCTCGACCAGCGGGCCCGCCACGAAGCCCTGCACCAGCGCATGGAGCAGGCCGAAGCACGCGAGCGAAAGGCCGACCATGGTGCCGTTCCAGGCGTACCGGTCCTCGCCGTAGAGCACCCAGGTCGTGCCGGCGACCTCGCCCACCAGCACGAGCACCAGGAACACGCCGAGGATCGGCAGCAACGCGGGAAAGCCCGCGGCCCAGCGCAGCGGCGCGAGCGGATGCAGCACACCGCGGTCGAAGGGCTGTGTCGCGAGCGCCGGCGGGCGCGACTCGCGCAGCACCAGCAGGCCCACGAGGAAGGTCACGCCATTGAGCACGGCGGCCGCCACGAACGGCAGCCGCACGCCGTGGTCGCCGAGCACGCCACCGATGGCAGGCCCGGCGATGAAGCCCAGGCCGAAGCAGGCGCCCATGCGGCCGAACCAGCGCGCGCGCTGGTGCTCGGGCGTGAGGTCGGCGATGGCCGCCGAGGCCACAGCCATGCTGGCGCCCGTCATGCCCGCGATCGCGCGGCCCACGAACAGCATCCACAGCGAGGGCGCGAAGGCCATGAAGAGCGCGTCGACCGCCGCGCCCAGCACCGAAGTCAGCAACACCGGCCGGCGGCCGAAGCGGTCGCTCAGCGCGCCGAGCACGGGCGCGCAGAGGAACTGCATCAGCGCGTAGAGCGACAGAAAGGCGCCGAAGCGCCAGCCGAGGTCGCCGGTGTGGCCGACTTCGCGCAGCAGGCTCGGCACGATCGGCATGACCAGGCTGATGTCGACGGCGTCGAGCGTGACGATCGCGAGGATCACCGCATGCGCGTAGCGGCTGCTCGCGAAAGAGGGAGAAGAGGAAAGGAAATGTTGGAATTTATCATTGATAAGGAATTATCAGCGATAAATTCCAGGCTGTGAAGCACCCCCCGCATCGGCACGGACATCGGCATGAAACTGGATAGCGAAGTGATCCTCGAGGCAGCGCTCGCGCTGCTCGACGAGGTCGGCATGGACAAGCTCAGCACCCGGCTGCTGGCCGAGCGGCTCGGCGTGCAGCAACCCGCGCTGTACTGGCATTTCAAGAACAAGCGCGCGCTGCTCGACGCGATGAACGGCGAGATCCTGCGCCGCGCCCACGAGCGCCGGCTGCCGCTCCCCGACGAGACGTGGGACGCGTTCCTGCGCGAGAACGCGCGCAGCTTCAGACGCGCGTTGCTGGCGCGGCGCGACGGCGCGCGCCTGCATGCCAGCAGCGAGCCCGATCCGGGCGACCTCGAGATGGTGGAAGTCCAGCTCGCGGCCGTGGTCAGCCGGGGCGTGCCGGCGACGCAGGCCATGACGCTGCTGATCGCGCTGGGCCGCTACACCGTGGGCTGTGTGCTCGAGGAACAGGCGGCGCCGCCCGACGCGGCGATCCGGCAGCAGACGCTCGATGCCGCCGCGGCGTCGCGCCCCCTGCTGGCCGCGGCGTTCGCCAGCTACCGCGAGGCCGGGCCGGATGCGATGTTCGATATCGGCGTGGACCTCATGCTGGAAGGCGCGAAGGCGCGCCTGGCGGACGCCGCCGCCGCGACGCGCCGCCGCGCCCCACCCAAGGGCGACGCCAAGCCGCGCCGATAGATCAGCGCCCGTTCTCTTCGAGGATCCAGCCTGCGGCCTTCTCCGCCATCATCAGCGTGGGGCTGTTGGTGTTGCCGCTGGTGATCGTGGGCATCGCGCCCGCATCCACCACGCGCAGGCCCTCGATGCCGCGCACGCGCAGCTTCGCATCGAACACCGCCATCGGATCGCCGTCCGCGCCCATCTTCGTGGTGCCGACCGGATGGAAGATGGTGGTGGCGATGTCGCCAGCCAGGCGCGCGAGGTCTTCGTCAGTCTGGTACTGCACGCCGGGCTTCCACTCCTCGGGCTTGTACTTGGCGAGCGCGGGCTGCGAGGCGATGCGGCGCGTCACGCGCAGCGAATCGGCCGCCACCTTGCGGTCTTCGTCGGTGCTCAGGTAGTTGGGCGCGATGGCGGGGGCATCTTCAAAACGCTTGCTCTTGATGCGCACCGAGCCGCGGCTCGTCGGGTTGAGGTTGCACACGCTCGCGGTGAAGGCCGGAAAGCTGTGCAGCGGCTCGCCGAAGGCATCGAGCGAGAGCGGCTGCACGTGGTATTCGAGGTTCGGCCATTCGTGCTCGGCCGAGCTGCGCGTGAAGGCGCCGAGCTGCGACGGCGCCATGCTCATCGGGCCGCTGCGCTTCAACAGGTACTCGAGACCGATCTTCGCCTTGCCGACCATCGACGAAGCCAGCACGTTGAGCGTGGGCGCGCCTTCGATCTTGTAGACCGCGCGGATCTGCAGGTGGTCCTGCAGGTTGGCGCCGACGCCGGGCGCATCGAGCACCACGTCGATGCCGTGCTGGCGCAGCAACTCGGCCGGGCCGATGCCCGAGAGCTGCAGAATCTGCGGCGAGCCGATGCTGCCCGCGCTCAGGATCACTTCGCGCTCGGCATGGGCGGTGGCCATCTCGGTGCCGTTCCACACTTCGGCGCCGGTACAGCGTTTGGTGCCGTCTTCCTGCGTCTCGAACAGCAGGCGCGAGACCTGCGCACCGGTCCACAGTTCGAAGTTGGGCCGGCCATAGCAAGTGGGCCGCAAAAAAGCCTTGGCGGTGTTCCAGCGCCAGCCGTTCTTCTGGTTGACCTGGAAGTAGCCCACGCCTTCGTTGCTGCCGCGGTTGAAATCGGTGGTGTGCGGCACGCCGGCCTGCACCGCGGCATCGGCAAACGCGTCGAGGCTGTCCCAGCGCAGGCGCTGCTTCTCGACGCGCCACTCGCCGCCTGCGCCATGCAGTTCGTCGGCACCGAGGTAGAAGTCCTCGTGCTTCTTGAAGGCCGGCAGCACGTTCTGCCAGCGCCAGCTGTCATCGCCCGTGAGTTGCGCCCATTGGTCGTAGTCGCGCGACTGGCCGCGCATATAGATCATGCCGTTGATGCTCGACGAGCCGCCCAGCGTCTTGCCGCGCGGATAGCGCAGCGTGCGGCCGTTGAGGCCGGCGTCGGGCTCTGTGCTGTAGAGCCAGTCGGTGCGCGGATTGCCGATGCAGTAGAGGTACCCGACCGGAATGTGGATCCAGTGGTAGTCGTCCTTGCGGCCGGCCTCGATGAGCAGCACACGCTTGCTCTTGTCGGCGCTCAGGCGGTTGGCGATGAGCGAGCCGGCCGTGCCGGCGCCGATGATGATGTAGTCGAAGGTGGTGTCGCTCATGGTTCCCGGGTTCCTCCGTAGCCTGCTTCGCGCTGGTGGCGAATGGCAAGAATGTCGATGCGCTTTTCCGTGGGGCGCTCGCGGTACAGCGCGATGTAGCCCGAGCGTCCGCGGGAGATCACCAGCTCGCGCAGCCCCCCGGACGTGCGTCGCCCGATGGCGGGATGACGCTCGAGAATCAGCACCGCTTCGAAGATGATTTCGGCCGTTTCCTGTGCCAGCAAGACATCGGTCTCGGCCAGGAAATCGGTCAATCGATCGAGGTCGGCTTCGGCCTGCGCCGAAAAGACGACAGCGATATTCACTTGCGCCGCGCCGCGGGTTTGTGCGCGACCGGCTTTGCACCCTCGCGCTGCATCGCGCGGGGCCGCCCCACCTTGGCGCCCGTTTCCCGTGCGCGCAGCTTTTCCATGATGTAGCGGCGCACTTCCGCGGCCTCGTAGACCGGACCGCCCGCGTCAATGTCGGCAGCGGCAGCCTCGGCCGAGGCCTCGAACGCAGCATGCGCTTCGCGGCGCTCCACTTCGCTTTCAAGCGTGCTCACCATGAACGCATGGGCCGACACGTTGCTCTCGGACGCGAAATGCTGGATGCGCTCCTTCAAGGCATCCGGCAATTTGAGGGATGTGGTGGACATGTCCGTCTCCAGGAAGATGCGGGTGTTACCATGGTAACACCCGCATCTTGCGCTTGTTTGTATGGTTTGTATGTTTACTTCGCCGTCGGCATCACGAACTCGGCGCCCTTGCCAATGCTCTCGGGCCAGCGCTGCATGATCGACTTCTGCTTGGTGTAGAAGCGCACGCCCTCTTCGCCGTAGGCGTGCATGTCGCCGAACAGGCTCTTCTTCCAGCCGCCGAAGCCGTGCCAGGCCATCGGCACCGGGATCGGCACGTTGATGCCGACCATGCCGACCTGGATGCGACGGCTGAACTCGCGCGCCACGTTGCCGTCGCGCGTGAAGCAGCTCACGCCGTTGCCGAACTCGTGGGCGTTGATGAGGTCCACGGCGTCCTTGAAGTTATCGACGCGCACGCAGCTGAGCACCGGGCCGAAGATCTCTTCCTTGTAGATGCGCATCTCGGGCGTGACGTGGTCGAACAGCGTGCCGCCCATCCAGAAGCCGTCGCCGCAGCCTTCGCCCGCCACGCTGCCGTCGAACGAACGGCCGTCGACCAAGAGCTTCGCGCCTTCCTTCTCGCCCTGGGCGATGTAGCCCGTGATGCGCTCATGCGCCGCACGCGTGACGATCGGGCCCATCTCGGCCGCGAGGTTGGTGCCGTTCAGCACCTTGAGTGTCTTGGCGCGCTCGATGAGCTTGGGGATGACCTTGTCGGCCACGTCGCCCACCAGCACCGCGACGCTGATCGCCATGCAGCGTTCGCCGGCCGAGCCGTAGCCCGCGCCGATCAGTGCGTCCACCGTCTGGTCGATGTCGGCGTCGGGCATGACGACCATGTGGTTCTTCGCGCCGCCCAGCGCCTGCACGCGCTTGCCGTGGCGCGCGCCGGTTTCGTAGATGTAGTTGGCAATCGGCGTGGAGCCGACGAAGCTGATGGCCTTGACGTCCGGGTGCTCGAGCAGCGCATCGACCGCCACCTTGTCGCCCTGCACGACGTTGAACACGCCGTCGGGCAGGCCAGCCTGCTTGAACAGCTCGGCGATGCGCAGCGACGGGCTCGGATCGGTCGGGCTGGGCTTGAGCACGAAGGTGTTGCCCGCGGCAATGGCCACCGGGAACATCCACATCGGCACCATCACCGGGAAGTTGAAGGGCGTGATGCCGGCGACCACGCCGAGCGGCTGGCGCAGCGTCCAGTTGTCGATGCCGGTGCTCACCTGGTCGGTGAAGTCGCCCTTGAGCAACTGCGGGATGCCGCAGGCGAATTCGACGATGTCGATGCCGCGGCTCACTTCGCCCTGCGCATCGGTGAAGACCTTGCCGTGCTCGGCCGTGATGAGGTGGGCAAGCTCGTCCTTGTGCTGGTTGAGCAGGTCGAGAAACTTGAACATCACGCGCGCCCGGCGGATCGGCGGCGTGTCGGCCCAGGCCGGGAAGGCGGCCTGCGCGGCGGCCACGGCGGCCGAGACTTGGTGCCCATCGGCTAGGCCGACCTTGCCGGTGACGGCGCCGGTCGCGGGGTTCGTCACGTCCTGCGTGCGGCCCGAGGTGTTGGCGGCCGGCAAACCGGCGATGTGGTGATCGATATTTCTGATATTCATGGACATGGTGAGGTCTCCGGAAGGCAATTTGGCCCGGTTCCCATCTGGAAGGCCAATGATTTCGACGCCATGGGCTTATAAAGCAGCCTTATATGACTACCGCCGCCATGGACCTGCAGATTTTGCGCGCCTTCGTTCTCGCGGCGAGGGAAGGCAACGTGTCGCGCGCCGCCGAGCGGCTGCACCTCACGCAGCCGGCGGTGAGCCTGCAGCTCAAGCGTTTTGCCGAGGAAACCGGGCTGCAACTCTTCACGCGCACGCCGCACGGGCTGGCGCTCACGGCCGACGGCGCGACGATGCTGCCGCAGGCCGAGCGGGTGCTGGCCGCGGTGGGCGACCTGCAGCAGGCCGCGCGCAAGCTGCAGGGCACGGTGCGCGGGGCGCTGCGCATCGGCACCATCCTCGACCCGGAGTTCACGCGGCTCGGCGTGTTCCTGCGCGAGCTGGTCGAGGCCGCACCGCAGATCGAGACCGAGCTGCGCCACGGCATGAGCGGCAGCGTGCTGGCGCAGGTGCTGCGCGGCGACCTGGACGTGGGTTTTCACCTGGACCCGGGGGAGGACAGCGAGACGACGACATCCGCTGCGCTCTCGGTCCGCACGCTGACCCGCTTCACCTACCGCGTGGTCGCACCCGCCGGCTGGGGCCCGCAGGTGCTGGGCCGCGACTGGAAGGCGCTGGCCGCGCTGCCCTGGCTCGCGACGCCGCCCGAATCGGCACACCACCGCTTGCTGGAACGCGTCTTCACGCCGCTCGGGCTCTCGCCGCGGCGCGTGGCGCTGGTGGACCAGGAGGCGTCGATGCTCGACCTGCTGAAGTCCGGCATCGGCCTGAGCCTGGTGCGCGACTCGATCGCGATCCGCGAATGCCAGGCTCACGGCCTCGTGATGGCCAACCGGGTGCAGCTGGACTGCGCGCTGCGCTTCGTCTCCTTGGCTGCGCGGCGCGACGAACCGGTGATCGCAAGCGCCTGGGACGCACTGGCCAAGGCCTGGAGCTGAAGAAAGGCTGAAAAAACGGCGCAACGCCCTACGCAAACGAGGGGTCTGGAGCACATGGTCCCCGGATGCACCCGGTTACGATGCGCGCATCCCCCAAACCCGGCTTTTTGTTTACTTTCCCGCTCATTCGCCCCATGTCTTCCGCAACCTCGACTGCCGACGCCCCAGCCGCCGACAGCGCGTTGCCGCAAGTTGCGCAACAGGACCAAGAAGGCCGCTCGTGGACGGTGGCCAGCGGCCGCTGGACTGCCCTGGGGATGTCGTCGCTTTCCGCCTGGCAGGCGCTGTCCAGGAGCCTGGAGGCCGCGCCGCCCGCGGACGACCGCGCCTGGGACCTGCGCCCCATCGAGCAGCTCGACCACATCGGCGCCCAGTTGCTGTGGGAGCACTGGCGCCACGAATGGCCCACCACGCTGGAGATGGCGCCGCAGCACAAGGCGGTGCTCGACCAGGTCGCCCAGTTCACTGTCGCCACGCCGGACGAGCCGCCCAAGACCTTGAGTGACCGCATCCGGGAGTTCTCCCACAACGGCCCGCGCGCGATGTACGTGACGCGCGATTTCGTGGGGCTGATCGGCCAGCTCGCCATCGACGTCGGCACGCTCATCCGCGCACCGCACCGCGGCCCGTGGCGCGACTTCTCGGGGCACCTCTATCAGTTCGGCGCCACGGCGCTGCACATCACGGCGCTGGTGGGCCTGCTGATCGGCGTGGTGCTGGCCTACCTGATCTCGCAGCAGCTGCGCCAGTACGGCGCCGAGACCTTCGTGGTCAACATCCTCGGGCTGTCGCTGGTGCGCGAGCTCGGGCCGGTGCTGGCCGCGGTGCTGATCGCGGGGCGCTCGGGCTCGGCCATCACGGCGCAGATCGGCGTGATGCGCGTGACCGAGGAGCTCGACGCGATGCGCGTGATGGGCATCCCGCACGGCTTTCGCCTCGTGATGCCGCGCGTGATGGCACTGGCCATCGCGATGCCGCTGATCAGCCTCTGGACCTCGATGGCAGCGCTCCTGGGCGGCATGCTGGCGGCCGACGCGGCGCTCGATATTTCGCCAGCCTACTTTCTGTCGGCCCTGCCGCGCGCGGTTCCGATTTCGAACCTCTGGCTCGCGATGGCCAAGTCGGCGGTGTTCGGCATCCTGATCGCGCTGATCGGCTGCTACTTCGGCATGAAGGTCAAGCCCAACACCGAGAGCCTGGGGCGCGGCACCACGTCATCGGTCGTGACCTCGATCACCGCGGTGATCCTGGTCGATGCGCTGTTCGCAGTCCTGTTCAAGGGCATAGGGTTCCGGGGATGACCGCCTGCTCTTCAACTCACTTTGTGCGTTTGGCGCCTTGTTCGGGGCGCGATCACGCCGACGGTGTGCTCTGCTCCGCGAATGTCCCCCGGCGCGGCCTAGGGCCGCATGCCTCCTCTTTTATTTCGCTGCGCAGAGCACACCGCCAGCGTGATCGTTCAGCGCAATGCTTGATCCGCCGGCACAACAGCCGCGCCCTCGTGCACAGGGCACCGGGTGCTCCCCGCAGCGAAATAAAGGAGGAGCGAAGCGGGGGACATTCGCGGAGGGGAGCACCCGGTGTCCTGTGCACGCGCCCTGAACGCACCCCGACGGAGCACCCGAAATGAACGCCGCAGTAAACCGCAGCGTCGACCCCACAGTAGTGGACATCCGCAAGCTGTGGACGGTGTTCCAG
>CAMATD010000248.1 GCA_945860785.1 Variovorax sp. YR752
GATGCCTTCGACGCGGCTGGCCGTGCCCGTGAAGTACTTGTTCACGGTGTCGGTGTTGATGCCGATGGCTTCGAACAGCTGCGCGCCGCAGTAACTCATGTAGGTGCTGACACCCATCTTCGACATGATCTTCGACAGGCCCTTGCCGATGGCCTTGACGTAGTTGTAGACCGCCTTGTCGGCGCTCAGGTCGCCCGACAGGTCGGCATGCATCGCAGCCAGGGTTTCCATCGCGAGGTAGGGGTGCACGGCTTCCGCGCCGTAGCCGGCCAGCACGCCGAAGTGATGCACTTCGCGCGCCGAGCCGGTTTCGACCACCAGGCCGGCCGTGGTGCGCAGGCCTTCGCGAACGAGGTACTGGTGCACGGCCGACAGGGCCAGCACGGCCGGCATCGCGACTTGCGTCGGGCTCACGCCGCGGTCGCTCACGATCAGGATGTTGTGGCCGCCTTTGATGGCATCGACCGCTTCGGCGCACAGCGAGGCCAGCTTGGCTTCGACGCCTTCGTCGCCCCAGGCGAGCGGGTAGGTGATATCGAGCGCATAGCTCTTGAACTTGCCCTGCGTGTACTTGCCGATGTCGCGCAGCTTTGCCATGTCGGCGAAGTCGAGGATCGGCTGGCTCACTTCGAGCCGCATCGGCGGGTTGACCTGGTTGATGTCCAGCAGGTTGGGCTTGGGGCCGATGAAGGACACCAGCGACATCACGATCGCCTCGCGGATCGGGTCGATCGGCGGATTGGTCACTTGCGCGAACAACTGCTTGAAGTAGTTGTAGAGCGGTTTGTTCTTGTTGGAGAGCACGGCCAGCGGGCTGTCGTTGCCCATGGAACCGATGCCTTCTTCGCCGGCCTGCGCCATGGGGCTCATCAGGAACTTGATGTCTTCCTGGGTGTAGCCGAAGGCTTGCTGGCGGTCGAGCAGCGCGACCTGCGAGATCGGCGCCGCGACCGGCTCGGCCTTGACGCTGTCGAGCTTGATGCGCAGGTTCTCGATCCACTGCTTGTAGGGCTTGCTGTTGGCGAGGGTGGCCTTGACCTCCTCGTCGTCGATCATGCGGCCCTGCTCCAGGTCGATCAGGAACATCTTGCCGGGTTGCAGGCGCCACTTGCGCACGATCTTCTGCTCGGGCACGGGCAGCACGCCGGATTCGGACGCCATGATGACGAGGTCGTCGTCGGTCACGCAGTAACGCGAGGGGCGCAGGCCGTTGCGGTCGAGCGTGGCGCCGATCTGGCGGCCGTCGGTGAAGACGATGGAGGCTGGCCCGTCCCACGGTTCGAGCATGGCGGCGTGGTATTCATAGAACGCGCGGCGACGCGGGTCCATGGTGGCGTGCTGTTCCCAGGGCTCGGGAATCATCATCATCACGGCCTGGCTGATGGGGTAGCCGGCCATCGTCAGCAGCTCGAGGCAGTTGTCGAAGGTGGCGGTGTCGGACTGGCCGGCGAAGCTGATCGGGTAGAGCTTCTGCAGGTCGGCGCCGAGCACGGGGGACGACATCACGCCTTCGCGCGCCTTCATCCAGTTGTAGTTGCCCTTGACCGTGTTGATTTCGCCGTTGTGGGCGACATAGCGGTACGGGTGGGCCAGCGGCCACTCGGGGAAGGTGTTGGTCGAGAAGCGCTGGTGCACCAGGCCCAGGGCCGAGACGCAACGCTTGTCCTGCAGGTCCATGAAGTAGGTGCCGACCTGGTCGGCCAGCAGCAGGCCCTTGTAGACCACCGTGCGGCTCGACATGCTGGGAACGTAGTATTCCTTGCTGTGCTTGAGCTTCAGGCGCTGGATGTTGGCGCTGGCGGTCTTGCGGATCACGTAGAGCTTGCGTTCCAGCGCGTCCTGCACGATCACGTCGTTGCCGCGGCCGATGAACACCTGGCGTAGCAGCGGCTCCTTGGCGCGCACGGTGGGCGACATGGGCATTTCGCGGTTGACCGGCACATCGCGCCAGCCGAGCAGCACCTGGCCTTCGGCCTTGATGGCGCGTTCCATTTCCTGCTCGCAGGCTTCGCGGGAGGCGTGCTCCTTCGGCAGGAAGATCATGCCGACGCCGTACTCGCCCGGGGGCGGCAGCGTGACGCCCTGCTTGGCCATCTCTTCGCGGTACAGGTGGTCGGGCAGCTGGATCAGGATGCCGGCGCCGTCGCCCATCAGCTTGTCAGCGCCCACTGCGCCGCGATGGTCGAGGTTTTCGAGAATCTTCAAGCCCTGCAGCACGATGGCATGGTTTTTCTCGCCCTTGATGTGTGCAACGAAGCCGACGCCGCAGGCGTCGTGCTCATCGGCACCGGAATACAGACCGTGTTTTTGGAGATATTCGATCTCGGCAGCCGTCGTCATGGCGCACTCCTTCATCAGTTTTCGCAGGGAAAGGGAGCATATTGCGATGCACAAAGAATGCCAAACACTTTAATTAGGGTCAGATTCTCATTAAATCCCGAGTTTTATGATCGGAATTAAATTAGGGACATATCAAAAATAGTAGCAAAAACGCCAATCAGCATGCTGTGCACGCGGGCTCTTTCAGCTCAGGAATTGGAGCTGGAGGGTGGCCGTCCGGCCTTGGCCTTGACCACCCGACGCTCGGTCGACTTCTGCAACGAGTCCAGAAAATCCTCGTCGCCCGCCGCCCAGCCCCGCAAAGTGGCCTCGGTCAGCGCGGTCTGATCGGCCGCCCGCACCCCGCCACGCACCAACTCGACATATGCCGCCTCGCGTGCGAACGGCGTGTTGCCGAGCTCCCAGTACAGGGGATGCGGCGTCAACAGCTTGTCGTGACGCAAGCCCGCGTAGTGCCCATGGCTGGACCACGGGAAGTCGCGGGCATCGGCCACCATGCCGGCCCGCACGGGGTTGAGGTCGATGTAGGCCATGCAGGTCAGCAGGTAGCGATCCGTCTGGATCAGCGTCGACCTGTAGCGGCCCTCCCACAGGGTGCCGCTGCGGCCGTGGCGGTCATTGAAGTAGCGCACATAGCTGCGCCCCACCGACTGCATGAACTGCGGCAGGCCCGTGGTGCTGGATGGCGTCGCCAGCAGATGGAAGTGGTTGTCCATCAGCACATAGGCGTGCAGCGCAACGCCAAAGCGCGCGGCGTTCTCGGCCAGCAGGCCGAGCAGCCGCTCGCGGTCCGCACGATCGACAAAGATCGGCTGGCGGTTGTTGCCACGCTGGATGACGTGGTGCGGCAGGTCGGCCAGCGTGAGACGGGGTAGACGGGCCATGGCGTGAAGAGGCGAAGACACGCATCCTAAGCCGCCCTCATGACGGCCTCGGCAGAGATGCAGAGACTCAGGCCAGTCGAAACCGCGTAGCGTCCAGCGCGTCGAGCCCGAACTGGGACAGCAGCTCACCCAGCCGCGTGGCCGCGCTCGCCTTGCGCTGTCCGGTGTAGCGCGCCAGGATCAGTTCGTTCTTCATGCTGTGCTCCCAGCCCACCAGTTCGGTGACCGTGACGCTGTAGCCATTGGCTTCGAGATAGAGGCAGCGCAGCACGTTGGTGAGCTGGCTGCCGATTTCCCGCGTGTGCAGCGGATGGCGCCAGAGTTCGGCCAGCGGTGTGCGCGAGAGCGCCAACGCCTTGGTTTCTCGCAGGCAGGCTGCCACTTCGGCCTGGCAGCAAGGCACCAGCACCATGCAGCGCGACTTCTTCGCGAGGCCGAAGGCGATGGCGTCGTCGGTGGCGGTGTCGCAGGCATGCAGCGCGGTGACCACGTCGATCTGTGCCGGCAGCTCGCTCGCCTGCGCCGACTCGGCCACCGTGAGGTTCAGGAACGACATGCGGCCGAAGCCCAGACGCTGCGCCAGCGCGCGCGATCGCTCGACCAGTTCGCTGCGCGTCTCGATGCCATAGACATGGCCGCCCTGCCGCGCCCGGAAGAACAGGTCGTAGATGATGAAGCCGAGGTACGACTTGCCGGCGCCATGGTCGGCCAGCGTGGCCTCCGCGCCCTCGCCCGGCAGCTCGCGCAGCAGCTGCTCGATGAACTGGAACAGGTGATAGACCTGCTTGAGCTTGCGCCGCGAATCCTGATTGAGCCGGCCCTCGCGCGTGAGGATGTGCAGTTCCTTGAGCAGTTCGATGGACTGCCCCGGACGCAGGACCTCGGACAGTTCTGCGTCGGCCTTGGCCGCTTTGCTGGTCTTCACTGGTTTTGTCACGGCATTCGCAGTCATGGCTTTGCACTCCCCGGGCCGACGTCGAGCGCCGCCCAACCGGTCGGGCCCAGTGCTTCGAGCGTCTCGCTATTGCGCTCGAAGATGGCTTCGGCTTCCGGAAACGCCTCGACCGCACGGCTCACGCTGTCTTCGCGCAGCAGATGCAGCGTGGGATACGGCGCGCGGTTGGTTGCATTGGTGATGTCGTCCGCCTCGGTGCCGGCGAACTGGAACTGCGGATGAAAGCTCGCGAGCTGGAACACGCCGTCGAAGCCCGCGCGGGCGAGCTTGCGTTCGGCACGCGCCAGGAAATCGTTGAAGTCCAGAAAATCCGCCAAGGTGTTGGGTGCGATCAGAAGTGTGGTGTCGCGCACGGCGGCGTCAACGGCGGCGAGTTCGTTGGCTTCGGAAAGAAGCACATCCATCAGTCCGGACGCTTCGGCGGGCATGTACACGGCGTAGTGAATCTGCGCCTTCACATGCACCGCCTTGGCGAACGGGCACAGGTTGAGGCCGATCACCGCACGCTCGAGCCAGCGCTGCGTGTCGGCCTCGGCCTGAATGGCTTCGATTGTCGCCGGGTCGGTCATGCCACCTCCGTCGTGGGGCGTATTCGCCCCAGGCGCCGCGCGACGGCTATGCCGGCCAGCGAGCAGGCCAGCGTGGCCGTCCAGGTCCAGTGCCAGCCGCCGACGCGATGCGCCACCCACGCCACCGCAGGCGGTGCCAGGAACTGGCCGAGCGAAGAGGCCTGCTGCATGAGCCCGACCGTCGTGGAGACGGTGGTAGGACCGGGTGCCAGCCGAACCCCGAGCAGGAACAAAGTGGCCGGCACCATGCCGCCGCCTAGAGAGAAGGCACAGACCGCGATGTAGCGAAGCGCAGGCGGCAAGCCCAAGGCCTCGGCGCCCTGACTCACTTGGGCAAAGGCCGCCACACCGCCCAACGCCATCGCCAGGAAACCCCATTGCAGCAAGCGCTCGGGGGCCACGCCGCGCTGCAGCCAGCGGCCGCCTGCGATGTTGCCGACGATGTTCATCGCGGCCGCGAGCGCGGTCAGCACGGCATTCCAGCCGGCCGGCACGCCAGCACCGGCGTAGATGGCGGGGAGGAAGCCAATCACGGCCATCCATTGGGCCGAATACACGGCGAAGGTCACTGCGATCAGCCAGGGTGCACGCGCGCCGACGGTGGCGCGCAGGCGCGACGACCATCCCTCGTTTGCGTCACCCGCCGTAGCCGGACGAAGCCGGTCCGCCGGCACGGCAAGCCACAGCCAAAGAGCTGCGGCGGCCGACACGACCGATAGCGCCCACCACCAATCAGCCCAACCGCCCCAGGCGATCAGCGCTGGCCCCAGCAGCAGCGCCAGGGCCACGCCCAGCGCGTGTAGGCGCCCCACAGGCCCAGCGCGGCCTTGTCCGCGCCCGGCGGGGTCAATGCGCGGATCAGTCCGGGCCCCGGCATGACCGACAGCAGGAAGCCGATGCCTTCGACAGCGCGCAGGACGAGCAGCCATTCCACCGCATGCGCCCCACCCATCGATCCGCTGCCGACCATGCCGCCGAGCACGCTGGCCACCGTCAGCACCAGAAGCCCGGTCAGCATGCTGCGGCGCAAGCCGATGGTGTCGGCGGCAAGCCCGGCCAGCAGCCCCAAAGTCATGCTCGCCACCTGTACCAGCGACAGCAGGAATCCCGCCTCGACCAGACCGATACCGAGGGAAGCCTGCAGGGCCGGCACGGCGGGCGGCAGCTTGCCCAGGTGCAACGCGGCGCTGACGCCGCCCAGCACGACAGCGAAAGCAGCGGCAGGAACGCGCGGAGAAGCGCTCCTCGAACTCACGCAATGCCCCGTCGACCGGTCAACCGTTCATGCTCGCGCATGGCGAAACGGTCGGTCATCCCGGCGATGTAGTCGGCCACAGCCCGGTGCCGGTCGCGACGGTCGGCGTAAGAGTCGGGCATCTCGGCGGCGCGTTCGAGATAGGCCTCGAACAGCTCCTGCACCACCTGCTGCGCCTGATCGGTGGTCTGCGTCACCTGCGGATGCCGGTAGAGATTGCGGAACAGAAAGCGCTTGAGCTCTTCCGACTGCGCCTGCATCGTGGCGCTGAAGGCGACGATGGGCGGCGCATTGCGCACGCCGTCCGCATCGTCTGGCGCCACGGCTTGGAGTGCGGCGCGTGTCGCGTCGATCACGTCGTAGACTTGAGCGCTCAGCATGCGCCGGATGGTTTCGTAGAGCACGCGCCGGTCCTGCAATTGCGGGTACTCGGCCAGCGCCTCACGGCGATAGCGCTCGAACAGTTCCACCTCGGCAAGCTGCTCGACGCTGATGAGTCCCGAGCGCACGCCATCGTCGATGTCGTGGGCGTTGTAGGCGATGGCGTCGGCCAGATTGCAGAGCTGCGCCTCGAGCCCCGGCTGCGTGCGATCCAGGAAGCGCCGGGCCACGCCATGGGGCTCCGCCACCTCCAGCCGCTGCGCATTCGCGCGCGAGCAGTGCTTGAGGATGCCCTCGCGTGTCTCGAAGCTGAGGTTCAACCCGTCGTACTGCGGATAGCGGTGCTCCAGGGCATCGACCACGCGCAGGCTCTGCAGGTTGTGCTCGAAGCCGCCATGCTCGGCCATGCAGGCGTTGAGTGCGTCTTGGCCCGCGTGTCCGAAAGGTGTGTGGCCAAGGTCATGGGCCAGGGCCGATCGCCTCGACCAGATCTTCGTTGATGCGCAAGGCGCGCGCGATCGCACGGCCCAGTTGGGCGACTTCGAGCGAATGCGTGAGCCGCGTGCGAAACAGGTCGCCTTCGTGGTTCAGGAACACCTGGGTCTTGTAGACCAGCCGGCGAAAGGCCGTGGAATGCACGATGCGATCGCGGTCGCGCTGGAACGCATCGCGCGTGGGCGCGGGTGGCTCGGCATGACGCCTCCCGCGCGACTGCGCAGGATGACAGGCATAGGCCGCGAGATTCATGAGCGGACCTTCGCGCTTCGCGCTGCGGTGCGAGCTTGCTCGGGGCGGCCCGGCGCTGCGCTCATCCCTCGCAGCACTGCGCGAGCACTTCGCGCACGAGCGCGTCGGGCGCACTGCTCACCACGGCCGAGCCGGGCTTGTCGATCACCACGAAACGGATCTCGCCAGCCTCGGACTTCTTGTCGACGCGCATCAGTTCCAGATAGCGCTCGGCGCCCAGCGCTGGTCCGACGATCGGCAGACCTGCGCGTTCGATCAGGCGCGTGAGCCGCTCGACGAAGGCGGCATCGACGCCGCCAAGCCGCTGCGACAGATGCGCCGCCATCACCATGCCGCAGCCGACCGCCTCGCCATGCAGCCACTCGCCGTAGCCAAGGCCCGATTCGATCGCATGGCCGAAGGTGTGGCCGAAGTTGAGGATGGCACGCAGGCCCGTTTCGCGCTCGTCCTGGCCGACGACCAGCGCCTTGATCTCGCAACTGCGCTTGACAGCGTAGGCCAGCGCGGCCGGATCGCGCGCGACCAGCGCATCGATGTTCGTCTCGATCCAGTCGAAGAAGCCCATGTCGTGGATCGGGCCGTACTTGATGACTTCGGCCAGGCCCGCGCTGAGTTCGCGCGGCGGCAGCGTCTGCAAGGTGCCCAGGTCGCAGACCACGAGCTGCGGCTGGTAGAACGCGCCGATCATGTTCTTGCCCAGCGGATGGTTGATGGCCGTCTTGCCGCCGACCGACGAATCGACCTGCGCCAGCAGCGTGGTCGGCACCTGGACGAAAGGCACGCCGCGCATGTAGCTCGCGGCGGCGAAACCGGTCATGTCGCCCACCACGCCGCCGCCCAGGGCAAACAGCACAGTCTTGCGATCGCTGCCATGGCCGAGCAGGGCGTCGAAGATCAGGTTCAGGGTCTGCAGGTTCTTGTGCACTTCGCCGTCGGGCAGTTCGAGCAGGTGCACGGTGCGAAAGCGGTTCGCCAGCACGGCGCGCAAAGCCTTGGCATAGAGCGGCGCCACCGTGGTGTTGCTGACGATCAGCGCGCTGGCGGCCGCGGGCGTCGCTGCAAAGCTCTGGGGATCGTCCAGCAGGCCGGCGCCGATCAGGATCGGGTAGCTGCGCTCGCCGAGCTGGATGTCGACGCGTTCAGGCGGCGCGGAAGGTACGGGCAATGACATGGCAGCGAGTTTAGGCGCTGTGGCCAGGGCCGGCTCAGGCGGTGGGTTCTTCCGGATGGGCGCCCGGCGCGACGATGCCAGCCAGCTCGAGCTGCATCACGATGATGTTCACCAGCATCGCAATCGAGGGGCGGCCGGTGTCGACCACATCGTGGGCTGTCTCGCGGTAAAGCGGGTCGCGCGCATCGTGCAGTTCGCGTAGCCGGCCCAGCGGGTCGGCCACCTGCAAGAGCGGCCTCTTGACATCGTGGCGCAGGCGCCGGAACAGGTCTTCGGGCGAGGAGCGCAGGTAGATCACGTGGAAGTGGTCGCGCAGCTGGCTGCGATTGGTCTCCCGCAACACGGCGCCGCCGCCGGTGGCCAGCACGCCGTGGGCGTTGGCGGCGAGGTCGGCGATGACGGTCTGCTCGAGATCCCGGAAGACCGTTTCGCCTTCGCGCTCGAAGTAATCACGGATCGAGCAGCCGATGCGGTGCTCGATCACGTGATCGGTGTCGATGAACGGAAGGCCCAGCCGCGCCCCAAGGCGTCGGCCCACTGCGGATTTTCCGGCGCCGGGCAAACCGACGAGTGCGACCGCCACGCGGTGGCTGCTACGCCCGCGCGTCAGCGCGCGGCGTTGCGGTCGGTAATCATCTTCGGAGTGATAAAGAAAGACGAGCATTTCGGTCTTGTTGGCAACGCGTTCGCGCTTACGGAACAGTGCCCCCACATAGGGCACTTCACCCAGCACCGGTATGCGCGATTCGTCATTGGTTTCGGTAAGTTCGAAGATACCACCGATGACGACCGTGCCCCCGTTCTCGACCAGCACCTCGGTCTGCACGTGCTTGGTGTTGATGGCCGGACCCGCCGTAGTGTTGACGCCGCGGGCGTCCTTGCTCACGTCCAGGGTCAGGATGATGTTGCCTTCAGGCGTGATCTGGGGCGTGACTTCGAGCTTCAACACTGCCTTGCGGAACGAGATGGAGGTCGCACCACTGGAAGTTGCCTGCTGATAAGGGATTTCTTCGCCCTGCTCGATCAATGCCTTGGTCTGGTCGGCGGTGATGACGCGGGGGCTGGAGACCAGCTTGCCCTTGCCGTCGGCTTCGAGCGCGGAGATTTCGAGGTTCAGCATGCGCGAGAAGCTCGAGTTGAACAGGGAGAACGCGAATGAACCCGCCGAATTGCCTGTGCCGCCTGCATCGCCTGCCGGCAGATTGATGAAGTTGCTGCTGGTTGGTGAGCCGAAGCTGACCGTGGGGCTTGTCGTGGTCGACGACGAAGTGGAAGTACCGCCAGTCGATGTCGATGTAGAGGTCGTCCCCCCGCCAGTGACTGAAGGCCAAGTCCCAAGCGAGTTATTGCGATTGATCACACCGCCCCCCAGCTTCACACCGAGCGACTTGCCGAAGGTGTCGGACGCTTCAACGATCCGGGCCTCGATCAGCACCTGTCGAACCGGGATGTCCAGCTTCTGGATCAGGTCAGCTA
>CAMATD010000249.1 GCA_945860785.1 Variovorax sp. YR752
GTTGCCCAATGCCACAGTGGCTGCCTGGATTGCCAGGCTCTGCGTGATCTGGTTGCCCTGCGCGGTGGCCGCCGATGTGTTGTCGGACACGGTGACCGAGCTGCCGCTGGTCTGCCCCGTGCCGGGCGACTCGCCCGTCTGCGCCGAGATGACCGACGGGAACAGGAACGCCGTCACCGGCGCCGCGGAATTGGCCTGCTGGTTCGACACCGCTGCGGTGCCGGTGAACGAGGCCGCGTTCTTGCCGCTGGCGATCGCGCTCGACGCCGTATTGCCGGTGGCATCCGCCGTGATGCTGTTGTCTGCCAGCGTGACCTGGCTGTTCTTGCTCGACTGCACGCCGGCCAGGATCTGCGCGCCCGAAGTCTGGGCGAAGGTGGTCACGCCAATGTTGCCCTGGCTGTTGACGATGGCCAGGTCGCTGTTGACGTTGCTGGTCACGCCCACGCCGTTGTGGATGCTGTTGTTGGCCGCCGTGGCGGCCGTGCCGGTGCCGGCGATGGTCACGTCGTCGATCAGGATGCGGTTGCCCGCCACGCCGGCCGTGGCGCCCAGCGCCTCGTTGCCCGTGGCCGCGCTGGAGATCGCATTGCCCTGCACCGACAGCGAGCCCTGCAGCACGTTGGAGCCGCCGGCAGGCAGCCGCTCACGAGGCCGGTGATCACCGAGCCCGCATTGGTTGCGCTGTGCGTGGCTGCAAGGATGCCGTTGCCGTTCACCTGCAGGTTCGACACCACGACCGAGCCCGCGAAAGAAGGCGCGCCGCCCGACAGGATCTCGGCCGTGCTGGTTGCGCTGTTGCCCTTGAAGACCGCCAGCACCGCGTTGCGGTCGAGGGCCGCCGCGGCCGTCACGATGTTGCCCGCATTCGCCGTCAGCATCAGGTCGACCGTGTTGCCCGTGACCGTGGCGCTGGAACTGGCGCCCATGGCCGCCTGCAGGTTCGTCACCACCACGTTGCCCTTGGCATCGAAGATCGGTGCGCCCACCGGATAGGTCAGCACGGCGGTGCCTGCCAGCGGCGCGACCGGGCCGGCCGCGGCGTTGCCCGACACCACCGAGTTGCCGGTGTTGATCGTCGTCGTGGCCGAGATCGTGTTGTCGGTGTTGACCACGCTGCCGGACTGCAGCGAGCTGGATTCGAGCAGCATCTTGCTGCCGGTGACGCTGCTGGAAATCACGCCGCTGTTGGTCGACACGCCGAGCGTCGCGTCATTGTTCAACGGTGCGCCGATGCTGTTGGCGAAGGCGTTGCCGGTGGCGCTGGCGCCGATCAGGTTGCCGACTGTGCCCATCGCCACGGGGTTCGGATTGCCCGGCGTACCGGTGGCGGTGGTGCCCACGGTGGCATTGGTGATCGCCGCATTGACGTTCGCGGCGTTGATGCCGCCACCGTCATCGGTCGCCGTGCCCGACACCGAGGGTGTTGTACGCGGCATCGACCGAGGTGCCGGCCGCCTGCGCGCCGGTGGCGATCAGTGCCACTGCCACGGCGGAGCCGATGCGGCTCAGGCTGAAGAGGGACTTGCGGGCGGCCCGGGTGGGGATCTTGCGTGCTTTCATGGCGTAACTCCTCGGATGTTTGAGAACGGTCTGTTGTGCGAAACGAATGGATCGGAAGTGCTTCTGCGGCGGCTCAACCGCCCTTGCCGGCGCTGTCGGAAGGGATGCTGGCCGCACCGCTGACCACGGGACTGCCGATGCGCAACTTGGCGATTTCCTGCAGGCCCGGGCCATCGCGATGGATCGACGTGTCGGCCGCATCGGGCCGCCACGTCAGGCTGATCGCCCCGGGTGCCACACCGCGATTGGCCAGCGCCGAAGTGACGGCCGCAATGCGCTGGTCGGTCAGCTTGTCGCGCTTGCGGGCATCCCAGTTCTCGTTGTCGCGCGCGACCAGCACGACGTCGGTGGTGCCCTTCTTCGCGGCACCCGCGATCTGGTCGATCAGCGCGAGCGTGCTGCCGCCGAGCGTGGTGGCGCCGAAGTCGAAGGGCACCTGCGTCGCCGTGCCGGTGAGGCGCGCGCCGCTCGGGCCCGATGCGTTGACGGCCACGCCGCTCTGCATCACCGGCGACGTCACGGCCGCCCCGCCCGCCGTGGCATCGACCGGGTTGTCAACCTTGCGCAGCTGGTCGACCGGCACGAGCGGAATCTGCTCGCCGCCGCCCGGGCGCATCGTCATGCAAGGCCGGTGGTCGACCTGCGTGACGGCCGCCATGAGCCGCACCACGCTTCTTCGAGCGCGGCGCGCACGCCCATCTGCACCGGCTCCTGGCCCTTGGCGCCGATGTCCACGTCGTACAGCTTGCTGCCGAAGAAGCGGAACACATTGAGGCCGACCTCGTAGCCGTTGAACTGCTTGGTCAGGCTCACCGTGCGCACCACCATCAGCGTCTTGGTGTCGACGATGCGCAGGTCCACGCCCACCGACGGCTGAAGGTGCGCGCCTTCACGCCCACTTGGTTCACGCCGACCTCGACGCCGCCCGAGTTGATGTTGTAGTTGAGCTCGGTGATGCCGCCGACGATGAAGTAGTCGGACTTGTTGATCGAGCCGCCGAAGTACGGCAGCCACGGCACCGCCTGCCCGCCGTTGGGGCCGGCCAGCTGGTGTGTCTTGCCGTCGCCGAGTTGCCGGCGGTCTGCGTAGGCCAGCTCGCGCTCGGCGATCACCGGGTCGAAGCGTTCCGCGATGCTCACCGCGCCGCCCAGCTTGCCGAGCGCCGAATAGACCATCAGCGCGCCGCCCTGCGTGATCGCGTTGCCTTCGTTGATGCTGTACTTGCCGGTGTAGTCCTTGACGTCGCCGACGCCGATGACGACCGGTGCGCGCCGCGTGGCCGCGATGTGGTCGGCGAAGCAGGCGAGCACCGGCTCCATCGGCGTCACGTTGTCGCGCACTGCCGGGCCGAGAACCACGGGGGCTTCGTTGGGCGCAAAGCGCTGCTGCGGAGCGGAAACGCAACCGGCCAGCGCCATTGCGGCGGCCACGAGCGTCAGGGTCTGGGTGATGTGCATGTCGCGCGCCCTGTTCAATTGAGCACGCCGAACGCGCACGCCGAGCTGCCGCCCACGCTGGCGGTCTGGGCGCCGGAGTTGGTCTGCGTCGAGTTGAGCGCCTGGGTGGCCGAGCCCTGCACCTGCGTGCTGGTGCCACCGACGATGGCCGAGCCGACCGCGCCGCTGTTGGCCTGCGACGTCCCCACCGTGGCGCCGCCGGTCGTGCCGACGCCGGTGCGGCTGTCGTTGCCCGAGGCACCCGAGCTGGCGCCGGTGTTCGCCGGCGAATTGGCGACCGTGCGGTTCGTGCCGTCGTTGCCGGTCGAGTTGGCCGAGACATTGCAGTTGTACTGGCGGCCGATGTTGGTGTTGTAGACCGGCGCCGCGTAGTAGCCGCTCTTCTGCTTGCGGATCATGTCCTGGATGGCGGCCTGGTTGACCTTGTCGGTGCTCGACTGGAACTGCCAGGCGGCGTTCTCGCCGACGTTGTTCGCCAGGGCCAGCGGCGAAGCGCACGCGGCGACCAGGCAAAGAGCAGGCAGCCACCCGCTTCGGCTACCGCCGGCACGCGGGGTGCCGGCAGGGGGAAATACACGTCGCATGGCTCTGTTCCTCTCTCGGGAAAGTGCACTTTTCGAATTCAAAAGTGCTACGTTTTCCGCAGGGGATGCTGGGGACGGGGGTCGGGGCTGCCCATCCCGAATACCGGTGGAAATGGCGGTGCTAACCTGTGGACACAGGCGCGCTGTGCGACAGAATCGGGCGGCCTTCATGGGTCACCGAAATCGCACGAAAGGGAGTTTTCATGGGCGCACGCATCGTTTTTCTTTTGGCGGTGCTGATGAGCCTGCTTTCGACACTTGCCTATGGGCGCGAACCGATCAAGTGGCTCGGCGAGTCTGCGCAGACGGCGGCGGATCGCCGCGCCGTCGCGCGCATCGGCGACGTCCCCGTACTTGCCAATCTGTTCAGCCGCTGCGAATACCAGACCGCAGTCTGGAAGAGCACGGTGCAAGGCGGCGAGGCCATCTACTTTGTCTTCTGCGACCAACGGGCCGTCGGCTTCAACGCCCAGGGAGAGTCGGTGGTCGAGCCCTACATCCCTCTTGACATGGGATGCCATCCCAAAAACAGCGCGGCGTGCCAGTGGCAGATACAGGCATTGCCCAGCGTTCGCGACAACGCCTCGGACTTATTGATACGCAGCCCCGAGAGATGCGTGGAATTGTCCTGGCGCATCGAGAGCCCACGCATGTGGCCGGCTGCCGTGGGTTGCCACGAACCCGTGAGCAGGCTTGTGGCGCGCAAAGCAGACTGCATGGACAAAGCCGGCACGTGGGAAATGTCCGGCATGGGCAAAAGAGCCGGGTGCGTTACACCGACCCGGGACGGCGGCAAGATCTGCACAGGCGACTGGGATTGCCAGAACAACTGCGTGAAGCCGCCCCAAGCCCTTCCCTCTGCCCCGGACCGCTGCGCCGCAACGACGAAGTCAGCCGGCTGCTACGAGAAGCAGCCGAACGCACGCATCTGCGAATAGGGCAGCGCCTATTCGCTCAGGCGTGCTTCTTGATCGCATCCGCCAGCGTGTTCACCAGCGTGTCGATGTGTGACTTCTCCACGATGTACGGCGGCGCTATCACCAGCACGTCGCCCGCGGGCCGCACCAGCGCGCCGTTGTGGAAGCAGTCCAAGAAGATGTCGTAGGCGCGCTTGCCCGGCGTGCCCGCGATGGGTGCCAGCTCCACCGCCGCGGCGAGGCCGAGGCTGCGGATGCTGATCACGTTCGGCAGACCCTTGAAGGTGCTGTGGAAGGCATCGCCCAGCACCTTGCCCATTTTCGCCCGCGCGCGCAAACAGGTTTTCTTCCTTGAAGAGATCGAGCGTGGCAATCGCCGCGGCGCAGGCCACCGGATGGCCCGAGTAGGTGTAGCCGTGGAAGAACTCGACCACGTGCTCGGGCGCGTCGGTCTTCATCATCGCGTCGTAGAGCTTGTCGCGGCAGATCACGCCGCCGAGCGGGATGACGCCGTTGGTCACGCACTTGGCGAAGTTCAGCATGTCGGGCACCACGCCGTAGTAGTCCGACGCGAAGTTGGTGCCCATGCGGCCGAAGCCGGTGATGACCTCGTCGAAGATCAAGAGAATGCCGTGCTTGTCGCAGATGGCGCGCAGCTTCTGCAGGTAGCCCTTGGGCGGCAGGTACCAGCCGGCCGAACCGGCTACCGGCTCGACGATGATCGCGGCGATGTTGCTCGGATCGTGCAGCGGCAGGATGCGGGTCTCGAGCTCGACCAGCGGGTCTTCGGCCCACACCGGCTCCTCGTTGTGGATGTAGGCGTGGTTCACCGGGTCATGGATGAAGCGCATGTGGTCCACGCGCGGCAGGAAGGCCGAGCCGAACACCTTGCGGTTGCCCGGAAT
Organism: Variovorax sp. YR752; assembly: GCA_945860785.1. Lineage (GTDB taxonomy): Bacteria > Pseudomonadota > Gammaproteobacteria > Burkholderiales > Burkholderiaceae_C > Variovorax. The sequence continues at coordinate 5,427 of CAMATD010000249.1, forward strand.
GCCGCCCACCGACATGCCGCCGAAGCCCACGCCGTGGTAGCCCTTCTCGCGGCCGATGAACACGTTGCGGTGGCCCTCGCCGCGCGCGCGGTGATAGGCCAGCGCCACCTTCATCGAAGTGTCGGCGGCCTCCGAACCCGAATTGCAGAACAGCACCTTGTTGAGATCGCCAGGCGCCAGCGCAGCGATCATCTCGGCCGCCTTGAACGCCTTGTCGTTGCTGACCTGGAAGGCGGTGGCGTAGTCGAGCGTGTCGAGCTGCTTCTTGATGGCTTCGTTGATGGGCTTCCTGTTGTGGCCCGCGCCAACGCACCAGAGCGAGGAGATGCCGTCGATCACCTTCTGCCCGTCGTGCGTGGTGAACTCCATGCCGTCGGCCGCCACGAAGACGCGCGGGTCTTTCTTGAAATGGCGGTTGGGGGTGAAGGGCAACCACTGGTTGTCCATGTTGAAGTCCTGATAAGCCATGGGTTGCTCCTGCTTAACGTGCACCAAAAAATGGCATTCTGGCACCCCTGCGACAATCGTGCCCCTGATGACGACCATTACGCCCGCCTACATCCTGAACCTCTCCTGCCCCGACCGGACGGGCATCGTGCACGCCGTTTCGGGCTTTCTGCTCGAGCGCGGCGCCAACATCGAAGAGGCCGCCCAGTACAACGACCACGGCACCGGCCTGTTCTTCATGCGCGTTCGCTTCGCCTGTGGCGACCACAGCGAAGCCGCCCTGCGCGAGGAATTGAAGACCTTCGCCGCCGGCTTCGGCATGAACCTGCAGCTGCACGCCGCCGCCGAGCCGATGAAGACCGTGATTCTGGTCAGCAAGGAAGGCCACTGCCTCAACGACCTGCTGTTCCGCTGGAAGAGCGGCCTGCTCGCCATCGACGTGCGCGCCATCATCTCGAACCACCGCGACTTCTACCAACTGGCCGCGAGCTACAACGTGCCCTTCCACCACATCCCGGTGACGGGTGCGACGAAAGCACAGGCCGAGGCGAAGCAGCTGGAGATCATCGAGGCCGAAGGCGCCGAGCTCGTGGTGCTCGCGCGCTACATGCAGATCCTGAGCAACGACCTGTGCCGGAAGCTCGCCGGCCGCGCGATCAACATCCATCACTCGTTCCTGCCCAGCTTCAAGGGCGCCAAGCCCTACTACCAGGCCCACGACCGCGGCGTGAAGCTGATCGGCGCCACCGCCCATTACGTGACGGCCGACCTCGACGCGGGCCCGATCATCGAGCAGGACGTGGCCCGCGCCGACCACACCGACACCGTCGAAGACCTCACGGCCCGCGGCCGCGACACCGAGAGCCAGGTGCTGGCCCGTGCCGTGAAGTGGCACAGCGAGCACCGCGTGTTGCTCAACGGGCACCGCACCGTCGTGTTCCGCTGAAGGACGCCCGCCGCCGATGCAGGCGGGTGTAGCATCCAGCGCCAAAAGAGGAGAAGGCGCAATGCGACGTTGGATCGGTGGATTCCTGCTGGCTGTTCTTGCAGCCTGCCTGTTCGGTTGTTCGGCCAGCGGGCCGCGGTTTTCGGAGATGGCGGGAAGCATCCCTTCGCTCGGAGAGAACCAGGGTCGGATCTACTTCTACCGGACCTCCATCATGGGGATGGCGGTGCAGCCCGATGTCACCGTCAACGGCCAGTTCGTCGGCAAGTCGCAACCGGGCAGCTTCTTCTTCATCGACCGGCCGGCCGGCACCTACCGGGCCAGCGCCCGCACGGAGGCCGAGGGCACCATCGACATCACGCTGCGGCCGAAGCAGACCGCCTACATCCTGATGAGCATCAGCGCAGGCCTGATGGTCGGCCGCCCCGAGTTCGAGCGAGTGGCCGAATCGGAAGGCCGCAAGGAACTGCCGCCGCTGGCCTATGGCGGCTCGGCGCCGGTGTCGACCAAGGCGGCGAGTGCATCGTCGCCAGCGCCAGTCGCCGGAGCCGCCGCGGCAACGGCAGTGGCAGCGAAGCCCGCCAGCCCGGTGGCGCCCTCTTCCCCGCCGGCACAGGCCGCACTGACGACAGCTTCCTCGGCCCGCAACACCGCGCCTGCGACCACCGACGCAACGCCTTTCGCCAAAACCTCCATCAACGATCTGCGACTGCTCCTGCAGGCCAACCGATGAGCAAGCTGCTCCTGCCCTTCACGCTGGCCCTCGCCACGACACTGTCGGCCCCCGCCGGCATTCGCCCAGGATGCGCGAAGCAGCGCCCCGCTCGCGCCCGATGCGCTCTTCGCGCGCGTTTCACCCGGCGTCTGGGTGGTGCAGGCCATCGATGCCCAGGGCAAGGTCCTTGCCACCGGCAGCGCGGTCGCAACCGGCCCGGGCACCGCCGTCACGAGCTGCCAGTTGCTGGCGAAAGCGAGCGCCGTGGCTCTCAAGCGCGACAACGTGAGCTACGGCGCGACGCTGGAACTTCCGGACGTCGAGCGCGACCTCTGCCAGCTGCGCATCGCAAACTTTTCCGCGCCGGCCATCGGCATCGCGCCCACGAGTGCGCTGCAGGTCGGCATGCTGCTCTACATCGTCGGATCGCCGCGGGGCAAGGAACTCACGCTCGGCACCGGCATGCTCGGCGGCCTGCGCCGCAACAACGCCGGCGACCTCGAAGCGCTGCAGCTCGCGGCGCCGCCCGAGGCGGGGCTCGGCGGGGCCGGACTCTTCGATGCGCAAGGCCGCCTGGCGGGACTGGTCGGCGCAGCGCCTGCCGGGTCGGCATCGGCCAACCTCGCCATGCCTGCAACGTGGATCGCGGAACTGCCGGCGCGCGGCCGGCTGGCCATCGAGCGCCTGGCGACGCTGCCCGCCGTGGCCTCCGCGGGCAGCACGGGCGGTCCGTTGCCGGGCCGGCCGAGTGTCGTGGAGTACGAACTGCTCGACCGCCTCACCAACACGCGTCGCAAGGCGATCTATCGCGCGGATGCCGTGGCGGACGACCGTATCAGTTTCAACAATGGCGGTTGGGTCGAGAAGCCCGGCGGCGAGGTGACCAGCGTCACCAGCGCCGTTGCGGGCGAGTTCGATACGGCCATGCCACCGGGCGGCTGGGACCGGCAAGACCTGAAGGAAGAAGCCGCCTGGACGTCGCGCTACAGCTCGAAGCTCGGCGGCATCCAGATCAACATGGACCTGCGCGCCACCGTGATGGAAGACGCCGTGCTCCCTGTCGACGGCCGGGAGATCAAGGTCATGCGGATCGAATACCGGGGCTTCACGCAGCGCTTTGCGAACGCGGGCTCCGTCGGCGGCAACCAGTACGGGCCGTACCGGGCCAACGTCTGGTTCTCGCCGGAGCTGGGGCGCGTCGTTCGCTTCGAAGTGCAAACGCGCGGCGGTGCCGGTGGCGCCGCGTTCCAGGTCAGCGAGACGCTCGAGCTGGTGAGCATCCGTTGACCTGCCGGGGCGCCGGCCAGCGTCAGTTGCGGTTCGGATTGTCCGGACGGCGGTCCTGGCGGTTCGACACGCCGTCGCCGTCGCGGTCCCAGCGGCCGTTGTTCTCACGCCATTCCGGTGCGCGATACGCATAGCCCGGACGGGCACGCACATAGACGCCGCGCACCCACACGTGGCGACCACCACGCCATTCATAGTGCCCCGGCGCCCACACATAGCCGTGGCGCGGCGGCGGTACGCGTTCGGCGCGCGGCGGCGGTGGTGCGACCTGGATGACCACCGGCTGCGCCTGCGCAGTCGTGGGAATCGTCATGGCAGCGCCCATCGATAGCAACGAAGCAGCGCCGACGGCAAGGGTGATTGCGAGTTTTTTCATGGGGGATTCCTCATGAGTGGTTGGAGCCCTCATGCTGCCCAGCCGTTGTGAAGCCCCTGTAAGCACTACGCGAAGTCTTGTGTAAAGCTGTTTCGCTTTCTGCACAGGATTTACGCGCACCTACTCCTGGATTTCGCGCAGATCGACCGCGGCGGCCATCGCGGCATAGCCGGCGCTGTTCGGATGCAGGTGGTCGCCGCTGTCACACAGCGGATTCATCACCATCGGATCGGCGGGACTGCGCAAGGCGGCGTCGAAATCGATCACGCCGTCGACGTCCTGCAGGCCGCGGATCCAGCGATTGATGTTCCCCCGCATCGCCTCGCTGTCCTCCGTCCAATAGGCCACGCCCTTGAACGGAGGCACGGTGGCCAGCAGCACCTTGACGCCCTTGGCGTGCGCCTGGTTGATCAGCTGCTGCAGCCCCTCGATGATGCGCTCGGTCGTGGGCACGTCGTGCT
>CAMATD010000250.1 GCA_945860785.1 Variovorax sp. YR752
CGATGGTGTAGATGTGAACCATCAGCGACACGAAGGTCACCACGCACATCATCATGGCCGTGAGGCCGTCGACCAGGAAGCCGACTTCCATCTTCAGGCCGCCCACGACCATCCATTCGTAGACGGTGGCGTTGAAGCGGGCACCGTCGACCACCACGCTCTTGAGCGTCATGGCCGAGATGATGAAGGCGACCAGCACGCCGAGGATGGTCAGCGAATGCGTGACCTTGCGGCCGATGTGATTGCCACCGAACTTGGTGCCGAACAGGCCGGCGACGACGGCGCCGACCAGGGGTGCCAGCGGCACGGCCAGCAGGCTGGATGCGGAAAGGGTTGCGCTCATGTTGATTTCAACCCTTGAGCGAGTTGAGCTCGTCGACGTTGATGTTGGACTTGTTGCGGAACAACAGCACCAGCAACGCGAGACCGATGGCCGACTCGGCAGCAGCCACCGTCAGGATGAAGAACACGAAGATCTGGCCGTGCATGTCGCCCAAGTAGTGCGAGAACGCCACGAAGTTCATGTTGACCGCAAGCAGCATCAGTTCGATGGCCATCAGCAGAACGATCAGGTTCTTGCGGTTCAGGAAGATGCCGATCACCGACAGCGCGAAGAGCATCGCGCCGAGCGAAAGAAAGTGTCCGAGCGTGAGCGTCATGCCTTGTTTTCCTTTGCCGCATCTGCCGGGGTCGCTTCCACCACAGGTTCGGCCGCACGCGTGACCTGCATCTGCACGATGCGCACGCGGTCGCGGGCCTTCACACGCACCTGGTCCGACGGGTTGACGTACTTGCTGTCCTTGCGGGTGCGCAGCGTCAGTGCAATGGCGGCCACGATGGCCACGAGCAGGATGACTGCGGCGATTTCCAGCGGATACAGGTATTCGGAATAGAGCAGCTTGCCGAGCTCGAGCGTGTTCGAGCTGTTGGCGGAAGTGGTTGCCATGGCGCGCGGTGTTTCACCGAGGCGGAAGCCGCCCATCAGCACAGCGGCCATTTCGAGCGCGATCAGTGCGCCGACGCCAGCAGCAAGCGGAAAGTGCTTCCAGAAGCCCTGCCGCAAGCCATCGACGTTGATGTCCAGCATCATCACCACGAACAGGAACAGCACCATCACGGCACCGACGTACACCAGCACGAGCGAGATCGCGAGGAACTCGGCGCGCAGCAGCAACCAGATGGCCGAAGCCTGGAAGAAAGCCAGCACCAGGTACAGCGCGGCGTACACGGGATTGCGGGCGGTGATAACGCGGAAGGCTGCAAACAGCAGCACCACGGCAAACAGATAGAACAGACCGGTCTTGACGTCCATGGAATTCGAATGGGTACGGGTTTCGGGCCGGGCTGGCTCAGCGGTACTTGGCGTCGGCCGCCTTGTTCGCTGCAATTTCTTTTTCGTAGCGGTCGCCCACGGCCAGCAGCATGTCCTTGGTGAAGTACAGGTCGCCGCGCTTTTCGCCGTGGTATTCGAAGATGCGGGTCTCGACGATCGAGTCGACCGGGCAGCTCTCTTCGCAGAAGCCGCAGAAGATGCACTTGGTCAGGTCGATGTCGTAGCGCGTGGTGCGGCGCGAGCCGTCGTCGCGCACATCGGATTCGATGGTGATGGCCAGCGCCGGGCAGACGGCTTCGCAGAGCTTGCAGGCAATGCAGCGCTCTTCGCCGTTTTCATAGCGGCGCAGCGCGTGCAGGCCGCGGAAGCGCGGCGACAGCGGCGTCTTCTCTTCGGGGAACTGCACCGTGATCTTGCGGGCGAAGGCGTACTTGCCCGTGATCGCCAGGCCCTTGAACAACTCGAACAGCATGAAGCTGCCCAGGAAATCCTTGAGCGAGAACGGCGCGGACGGTGTTGCGGTGTGCGCAGCAGACATGATGTTGGCGCTTCCAGTTATTTCCAGATGTTGAACGGCGTCTGCATCCAGCCACCGACCACGACCAGCCACACAAGGGTGACCGGAATGAAGATCTTCCAGCCCAGACGCATGATCTGGTCATAGCGGAAGCGCGGGAACGTCGAGCGCACCCACAGGAACATGGTGACCACGCAGAAGGTCTTGGCGCCGAGCCAGATCCAGCCCGGAATGAAGCTCAGGAACTCGAACGGTGGCAGCCAGCCGCCGAGGAACAGCACCACGGTCAGGATCGAGACCAGCCACATATTGGCGTACTCGGCCAGGAAGAACATCGCGAAGCTCATGCCCGAGTACTCGATCATGTGGCCCGCAACGATTTCGGATTCGCCTTCCACCACGTCGAACGGGTGGCGGTTGGTTTCGGCCAGGCCCGAGATGAAGTAGACGACGAAGATCGGCAGCAGCGGCAGCCAGTTCCATGACAGGAAGCCGACGCCCATGTTCGCGAACATGCCCTTGCCCTGCACGTTGACGATCTCGCTCATGTTCAGGCTGCCCGTGACCATCAGCACCACGACGAAGCAGAAGCCCATCGCGATTTCGTAGCTCACCATCTGTGCCGAGGCGCGCAGCGCGCCCAGGAAGGCGTACTTCGAGTTCGAGGCCCAGCCAGCGATGATGACGCCATAGACCTCGAGCGAGGTGATGGCCATCACGAACAGCAGGCCGGCATTGATGTTGGCCAGCGCCACGTCGGGGCCGAACGGAATCACCGCCCATGCGGCGAGCGCCGGCATGATGGTCATGACCGGGCCGAGCAGGAACAGGCCCTTGTTGGCGACCGTCGGAAGAATGATTTCCTTGGTCATCAGCTTGAGCGCGTCGGCGATCGGCTGGAGCAGGCCCAGCGGTCCGATGCGGTTCGGGCCGATGCGGATCTGCGTGAAGCCGATGGCCTTGCGTTCCCACAGCGTGAGATAGGCCACGGCCAGCATCAGCGGGATCACGACCACGATGATCTTGATCAGCGTCCAGATCACGGGCCAGACCACGGACGTCCACCAGCCGGCTGCCACCAGGTCCTGGCCGAAAGCATGCAATGCGTCGATCATGCCAATGCCTCCTCGGCACGGGCCGGTGCGGCCGATGCGTTGCGCGCGTCGGTAGTCAGTTGCAGCGACGGTGCGCGGCGCACGATCGAGTCGAGCTGGTAGATGCTCGCGACCACCGGTGCCGGCGCAGCGCCGTTAGAAGCGACAGCGTTTGCACTGGTCGCGTTGTTCAGGGCATTGGCCGGAACGGCACCGCCCTCGCCCACCGTCTTGAGCACGTCGGCGGTCGATTCGAATGCGAAGCCGGGCAGGCCGAGCAGGTTGGCGAGCACGCGCAACACCTTCCAGGCCGGGCGCGCTTCGCCTTGCGGCTTCACGACGGCATGGAAGCCTTGCAGGCGGCCTGCGGCATTGACAAAGGTGCCGGGCGTTTCGGTGAACGGCGCGATGGGCAGCAGCACGTCGCTGAATTCGAGGTCGGCCTTGAAGGGGCTCAGCGTGACGACCATTTGCGCATTGCCGATGACATCGGCGGCGGCAGCGCCGGCGGCCGAGTCGAACACCGGTTCGGTGTTCAGCAGCAGCACGGCCTTGAGGCCGGAGCCTGCGGCGAGCATGCGGCCGGCGTCGAGGCCGCCGCTCTTCGGGAACGCGCCGACGAGCTGTGCGCCCACAGTGTTGGCGGCTTCGGTCCGGTAGCCGACGGTTGCGCCGGTCTGTGCACCGATCCAGTTCGCGAGGGCCAGCAGACTGCTGGCTTGGGCGTGGTGGGCGGCGGCATTGCCGAGCAGGATGGCCTTGCGCTCGCCGCCCAGCAGCGAGGCTGCGATGGCTTGTGCGGCGGCATCGGGTGCGTTCTTCGGTGCCAGCGGTGCAGCGGCGCCGTTGGTCTGACCGATGGCGGCCGCAACGGCAGCGAGTGCCTCGACCCACTGGTCGGCTTCGACGATCGCCGATTGCGCCACAGTGATGGCCCACGCGTCGCGATCGGCCATCAGACTGGCCGAGGTGATCACCGACAGCGCGGCGCCCTTGCGCACGGCCTGGCGGATGCGCTGTGCGAACAGCGGATGGTCCTTCCGCAGGTTCGAGCCGACGACCAGCGCGCGCTGCACTTGCGTGAGCGATGCGATCGAGGTGCCGAGCCAGCGCACGCCTTCGAAGGCCGTGAATTCGGCGTTGCGCAGGCGGTAGTCGATGTTGTCGCTGCCGAGTTCACGCGTGAGGAGCGCAGCGAGCTGCAGCTCTTCGAGCGTGCTGTGCGGGCTGACCAGCGTGCCGATGCTTTGCGCACCGTGGTCGGTCTTGATCTGCTTCAGGCCATTGGCCACGTCTTCGAGAGCGGTCTGCCAGTCGACCTGCTGCCATTGGCCGCCCTGCTTCAGCATGGGCTGCGTCAGGCGTTCCGGGCCGTTGAGCGCTTCGTACGAGAAGCGGTCGCGGTCGGCGATCCAGCACTCGTTGACGTCTTCGTTCTCGAGCGGCACCACGCGCATCACGCGGTTGTTCTTGACCTGGACGATCAGGTTGGAACCGGTGGAATCGTGCGGGCTCACCGACTTGCGGCGCGACAGTTCCCAGGTGCGGGCGCTGTAGCGGAATGGCTTGCTCGTGAGCGCGCCGACCGGGCAGATGTCGATCATGTTGCCCGACAGTTCGGAGTCGACCGAGTCGCCGAGGAAGGTTTCGATCTCGGAATGCTCGCCGCGGTGCGACATGCCGAGCTCCATCACGCCGGCCACTTCCTGGCCGAAGCGGACGCAGCGCGTGCAATGGATGCAGCGGCTCATTTCTTCCATGCTGATCAGCGGGCCGACGTCCTTGTGGAAGACGACGCGCTTTTCTTCTTCGTAGCGCGAAGAAGAACCGCCGTAGCCCACGGCCAGGTCCTGCAGCTGGCACTCGCCGCCCTGGTCGCAGATCGGGCAATCCAGCGGGTGGTTGATCAGGAGGAACTCCATGACCGACTGCTGCGCCTTGATGGCCTTTTCGCTCTTGGTGCGGACGATCATGCCCTGCGTGACGGGCGTGGCGCAGGCCGGCATCGGCTTGGGCGCCTTTTCCACATCAACGAGGCACATGCGGCAGTTGGCCGCGATGCTGAGTTTCTTGTGATAGCAGAAGTGCGGGATGTAGGTGCCCGCCTTGTCGGCCGCATGCATCACCATGCTGCCTTCGGTCACTTCGACCTTCTTGCCGTCGAGTTCGATTTCGATCATGAGTATGTTTCTTCTCGCGCTCAGGCCTTGACGGGTGCCGTCGGGACGTGGCCCGGAATCAGGGCTTCGAACTCGTGGCGGAAGTGCTTGATCATGGCGCGCACGGGCATCGCCGCCGCATCGCCGAGCGCGCAGATGGTGCGGCCCATGATGTCGCCGGCGACGGAGTCCAGCAGCTGCATGTCGCTGGGCTTGCCCTTCCCGGTGTGGATGCGGTCCACCACGCGGTAGAGCCAACCCGTGCCTTCTCGGCACGGCGTGCACTGGCCGCAGGATTCGTGCATGTAGAAGTACGAGAGGCGCTTGAGCGACTCGACCATCGAGCGGCTGTCGTCCATGACGATCACCGCGCCCGAGCCCAGCATGGAGCCGGCCTTGGCGATGGAGTCGTAGTCCATCGTGCATTCCATCATGATGGAAGCGGGCAGCACGGGCGCCGACGATCCGCCAGGAATCACGGCCTTGAGCGTGCGGCCCTTGCGAACACCACCGGCCAGCTCGAGCAGCTTGGAGAACGGCGTACCCATCGGCACTTCGTAGTTGCCGGGCAGCTCGACGTCGCCGCTCACCGAGTAGATCTTGGTGCCGCCGTTGTTCGGCTTGCCGCATTCGAGGTACGCCGGGCCGCCGTTGCGGATGATCCAGGGTACCGCCGCGAAGGTCTCGGTGTTATTGATGGTGGTCGGCTTGCCATACAGGCCGAAGCTCGCCGGGAACGGCGGCTTGAAACGCGGCTGGCCCTTCTTGCCTTCGAGCGATTCGAGCAGCGCGGTTTCTTCGCCGCAGATGTAGGCGCCGAAACCGTGGGCGGCGTGCAGCTGGAAGTTGTACGTGCTGCCCATGATCTTGTCGCCGAGGTAGCCGGCGGCGCGCGCTTCTTCGAGGGCTTCCTCGAAGCGGTCGTAGGTCTGGAAGATTTCGCCGTGGATGTAGTTGTAGCCCACGCTGATGCCCATCGCATACGCGGCGATGGCCATGCCTTCGATCACGATGTGCGGGTTGAACTGCAGGATGTCGCGGTCCTTGCACGTGCCCGGCTCGCCTTCGTCGGAATTGCAGACGAGGTACTTCTGGCCCGGAAACTGGCGGGGCATGAAGCTCCACTTCAGGCCCATCGGGAAGCCCGCGCCGCCACGGCCGCGCAGGCCCGAGGCCTTGACTTCGGCGATCACCTGGTCGGGCGTGAGGCCCTCGGTGAGAATCTTGCGCAGCGCCTGATAGCCGCCGCGCGCTTCGTAGTCGGCCAGGCGCCAGTTGGTGCCGTCGAGACCCGCATAGATCTGCGCGCCGATGTGACGGTCATGGAAACAGGTCTGGACGCCCGTTGCCTGGAACTGCTGGAGCACTTGTTCGGGTGACATTACGCAGCCTCCCCTTTGGTGGAACCGCGCAGGCCTTCGATGAGCTGGTCGAGCTTCTCGTTGCTCATGAAGCTGCACATGGTGCGGTCGTTGACCAGCATCACGGGCGAATCGGCGCAGGCGCCGAGGCATTCGCTCTGCTGCAGCGTGAACAGGCCGTCGGCCGTGGTCTCGCCCATCTTGATGCCGAGCTTCTTCTCGAGGTGAACGAGCGCTGTGACACCGTCACGCAGCTGGCACGGCAGGTTGGTGCAGACGTTGAGCTTGAACTTGCCCAACGGATGCTGGTTGTACATGTTGTAGAAGGTCGTCACCTCGTGCACGGCGATGGGCGCCATGCCGAGGTAGTCGGCAATCTCGCGCTCGCGCTGCACGCTGACGAAGCCATCGTCCTGCTGGACGATGGCCAAGCAGGCCATCACGGCGGACTGCTTGCCGGCTTCGGGGTACTTGGCGACCTCGCGCGCAAAGCGCTCGAGGATTTCGGCCTTCAGCGGGGCCGAAGGCGCCGCGTCATGGTGGTGGGTCGAGGAAGTCGTCATTCGCTCTTTCTCACCTGTCGATTTCGCCGAACACGATGTCCATCGTGCCGATCACCGCGACAGCGTCGGCGATCATGTGACCGCGCGACATTTCGTCGAGGGCGGCGAGGTGCGGGAAGCCAGGTGCGCGGATCTTCAGGCGGTAGGGCTTGTTGGCGCCGTCGCTCACGAGATAGATGCCGAACTCGCCCTTCGGATGCTCGACGGCGGCATAGGCCTCGCCTTCGGGCACGTGAAAGCCTTCGGTGAAGAGCTTGAAATGGTGGATCAGCTCCTCCATGTTCGCCTTCATCGATTCGCGCGCGGGCGCGGCGACCTTGTGGTTGTCGGTGATCACCGGGCCGGGGTTCACACGCAGCCACGCCGAGCACTGCTGGATGATCTTGTTGGCCTGGCGCATTTCTTCGACACGCACCAAATAGCGGTCGTAGCAGTCGCCGGTCTTGCCCACGGGCACGTCGAACTGCATCTGGTCGTAGACGTCGTAGGGCTGCTTCTTGCGCAGGTCCCATTCGATGCCCGAGCCGCGCAGCATGGGGCCGGTGAAGCCGAGGTTCAGCGCGCGCTCCGGCGTCACGACGCCGATGCCCACGGTGCGCTGCTTCCAGATGCGGTTGTCGGTGAGCAGCGTCTCGTACTCGTCGACCATCTTCGGGAAGCGCTTGCAGAAGTCGTCGACGAAGTCGAGCAGCGAACCCTGGCGGTTTTCGTTGAGACGCTCGATCGCCTTCGCGTTCTTGATCTTGCTGACCTTGTACTGCGGCATCGCGTCCGGCAGGTCGCGGTAGACGCCGCCCGGACGGAAGTACGCCGCGTGCATGCGCGCGCCGGACACGGCCTCGTACATGTCGAACAGGTCTTCACGCTCGCGGAAGCAGTAGATGAGCATGTTCATCGCGCCGCAATCGAGACCGTGCGCGCCAAGCCACAGCAGGTGGTTCAGCAGGCGGGTGATCTCGGCGAACATCACGCGGATGTACTGCGCGCGGATCGGCACGTCGAGGCCCATCATCCGCTCGATGGCCAGGCAGTAGGCGTGCTCGTTGGACATCATCGACACGTAGTCGAGACGGTCCATGTACGGCAGCGACTGGATGAAGGTGCGCGATTCGGCGAGCTTCTCGGTCGCGCGGTGCAAGAGGCCGATGTGCGGATCGGCGCGCTGGATCACTTCGCCGTCGAGCTCGAGCACCAGGCGCAGCACGCCGTGTGCGGCCGGATGCTGGGGGCCGAAGTTGAGGGTGTAGTTCTTGATTTCGGCCATATCAGTGCAAACCGCCGCCGTAGTTGTCTTCGCGGATCACGCGCGGCGTGATTTCTCGCGGCTCGATCGATACCGGCTGGTACACGACGCGCTTCTGTTCTTCGTCGTAGCGCATTTCGACGTGTCCCGACACCGGGAAGTCCTTGCGGAACGGATGGCCGATGAAGCCGTAGTCGGTCAGGATGCGGCGCAGGTCGTCATGGCCGTCGAACACGATGCCGTAGAGGTCGAAGGCTTCGCGCTCGAACCAGGTGGCGGCGCTCCAGACGGGCTGGAGCGAGTCGACCACGGGCAGGTCTTCGCTGGTCGCGAACACCTTGAGGCGCACGCGCTGGTTGAGGGTCACGGACAGCAGGTGCGAGACGACGCAGAAGCGCTCGCCTTGCCACTCGCCTTCGCGGTAGTCGGAATAGTCCATGCCGCAGAGGTCGATCAGCTGCTCGAAGCGGCAGCCGGGCGCATCGCGCAGCAGCGTGGCGGCTTCGATATAATCGGCGGCAGTCACCACCACGGTCACCTCGCCCAGCGCGAGCGTCACGCTCTTGGCCTTGGCGCCGAGCGTCTCAGTGATGGTGGCGCGCAGCACCTCCGGCGCAATTGCAAAGTCAGTCATCGTCGGCAATCTCTCAGGCGCGGGCAATGGTGTTGGTGCGGCGAATCTTCTGCTGCAGCTGGATCACGCCGTAGAGCAAGGCCTCGGCGGTGGGCGGGCAACCCGGAACGTAGACATCGACGGGCACGATGCGGTCGCAGCCACGCACGACCGAATAGCTGTAGTGGTAGTAGCCACCGCCATTGGCGCACGAGCCCATCGAGAGCACCCAGCGCGGCTCGGGCATCTGGTCGTAGACCTTGCGCAGCGCCGGCGCCATCTTGTTGCACAGCGTGCCGGCCACGATCATCAGATCGGACTGGCGTGGGCTGGGACGGAACAGCATCCCGAAACGGTCGATGTCGTAGCGGGCAGCGCCCGCGTGCATCATTTCGACCGCACAGCATGCGAGGCCAAAGGTCATCGGCCAGAGAGATCCGGTTTTCGCCCAGTTTACCACCGAGTCGTAGGTGGTGGTGACGAAACCTTCTTTGAGAACGCCTTCAATGGCCATTGTGATTCCTTGTCATTCCCAGTCGAGCGCGCCTTTTTTCCACTCGTAGGCGAAGCCCACGACGAGGATGGCGAGAAAGATCATCATGGCCCAGAAGCCGACAGCACCGATCTCCTTGAGCGCAATGGCCCACGGAAAGAGAAAGGCAATTTCGAGATCGAACAGGATGAAGAGAATGGCAACGAGGTAATAGCGCACGTCG
>CAMATD010000251.1 GCA_945860785.1 Variovorax sp. YR752
GCCGCCGTGGGCGTGGACATCGGCTGCGGAATGATGGCCTGCAAGACCACGCTCAACGCACGCGACCTGCCCGACAACCTGGGCCCGCTGCGTTCCGCGATCGAGAAGGCCGTGCCGCACGGATCGAACCCCAAGCGCATGGGCCGCGAGATGGGCACGTTGAAGGCCTGCGCCATGCCCGCGATCTTCAGGCACTGCGAATAGCCGCCCGAGATGGTCACGTTGGGCTGCAGCACATCGGCCGCCTGGTTCACCAGCAGGTCGCGAAAGCGAAAGGCCAGGCCTTCGTTCTGGCCGCAGGCGAGCGGGATGCTGGTGCGCCTGCGCAGCTCGGCCATCTGGCGCACGTCGTTCTGCGTGAGCGGCTCTTCGAAAAAGCTGATGCCGTAGGGCTCGATGCGGCGTGCCAGCTCGGTCGCGTGGAACAGGTCGAGGCCGCAGTTGGCGTCGACGTAGAGCTTCACGTCGGGGCCGACCGCCTCGCGCACGGCGGCCACGCGGCGCACGTCTTCGGCGATCACTTCGTCGATGGGGCGCGGCTCGTCGCGGCGTGCGAGCGCATGGCCGCCGACGGTCATCTTGAGGCGCTGGAAGCCCTGCGACACCCACAGCTTCGCGGCAGCGGCGAGCTGGTCGCGCTCGAAGAAGCCGAAACCGAAGGTCGCGTACACCGGCACCTTCGAGCGCGCCCCGCCCAGCAAGCGCCACAGCGGCTGGCCGAGCGCCTTGGCCTTGAGGTCCCACAGCGCGATGTCGAGCGCGGCGATGGCGTGGCTCGCGTAGCCGGTCTGGCCGCGTGGGAGAGCAGCCAGTAGAGCTTGTCCCACAGCCGCTCGGTGGCCATCGGGTCTTCGCCGATCAGCGCGGGGCCGGCCACTTCGCGCACGGCGGCGGCAATGATTTCTTCCTCGGTGATGGCGGTCATGCCATGGCCGACGAGGCCGGTGTCGGTTTCGATCTCTGTCAGGCAGAGCGAGAGCGAGGTTTGCTTGTTGAGCCCGAGCACGTCGATGGTGACCGGGATGTTCAGCGGCGTGGCGCTGACGCGGATGATCTTCAAGAATGTCTCCTTTGGTTTGCGCGATTCTTGGCGCGCAAGCGGCGGAGAACAATTCGTTTTTGACGGTCGCGAGGCTTCGCGGGGCGCGAAGTCTTGTGCTCAGTCGGGGCGGCCCAGATGCTCCAGCACCGAGCGCGCGGCCACGGTCAGGTCCTGCTGCCGCCGCACGCACAGCAGGTGGCGGCGCACGGCCCACGGCGCATCGAGCTTCAGGCAGCGCAGCTTCAATATCTGCAGCTGCGGCAGGATGGCCGCATAGGGCAGCACGCCGATGCCGATGCCCTGCTCCACCATGCGGCACACCATGTCGAAGCTGCCCACCTGCATGCGCACCTTGAGCGGCACCTGGGCCTCCAGCGCTGCGCTCAGCAGCACGCGATGCAGGGCCGTGCCTTCGCGCACCACGATATGGTCGTGCCGCAGCACCTCGTCGACATCGATGCGCTTGCGCCGGCCGAGCGGATGGTCGCGCGCTACCACCACGGCCAGCTCGTCGGTGCGGTACGGCAGGCATTCGAGGGTCTCGGCCGGCGTGTTGCCCTCGATCACGCCGATGTCGGCCAGGCCGGCCTGCACCGCCTTCACCACCTCGGTGCTGGCGCGCTCCTGCAGGTCGATCTTGAGCACCGGGTGCAGCCGCAGGAACGAGCCGATCTGCGCCGGCAGGAACTGCGCGATGGTCGAGGCGTTGGCCGTGATGCTGACCACGCCTGCCACGCCGTTCTGGAAATCGTCGAGCTCGGCGCCCAGCCGGTCCATGGCCGAGAGCACGGCGCGCGCATGCAGCAGCAGGCCGTGGCCCGCCGAGGTGAGCGTGACGCCGCGCGCATGGCGCACCAGCAACGGCAACCGCGCGCGGGCTTCGAGGTCGGAGATGCGCTTGCTGGCGGCCGCGAGCGCGATGTGGCAGCGCTTGGCGCCCTCGCTGATGCTGCCGTGGTCGGCCACGGCCACGAAGAGGCGCAGCGATTTCAGGTCGGCCGACATGCGAGGGTGTGCGCTCAGGGTGCGACGAGGTGGTCGAACAGCTCGCGCGCCGAGGCCGGCAACTGCTCGCGGTTGCGCGCGATGAGCTTGAGCTCCCGCTCCGCCCAGGCATCGCTCAGCGCAACGGTAGATATCCGCATCGCCATCGACAACCGCTGCGCGGAAGACGCTGGCAGAACGCCCACTCCTACGCCCGCTTCGATCATCAAACAGATGGCTTCAAAGCTGCTGACCTGGATGCGCGGATTGAATCCACGCCCCGCCAGCTCCGCACGGCGCTGCAAAAATCGATGGGTGGCGCTGCCGTGGTGCAGGCCCACGTGCTGCTCGTCGAGCGTGTCGGCAAACGCCACCGAAGGCGCGCCAGCCAGGTGATGCGACTTCGGCACCACCAGAACCAACTGGTTGCGCCCGAACGCGCGCGCATCGAATTCACCGGTGTGCACGTCGCCGGCCAGGATGCCGATGTCGGCTTCCCCATCGGCCACCGCGCGCACGATCTCCTCGCTCAGGTATTCGCGCAGGTCCACCTGCACGGCCGGATGCTGCGTGAGGAAGCCCGCGAGCTTCTGCGGCAGGTACTCGGTGATCGAGGTGGTGTTGGCGAATACCCGCACATGCCCTTTGATGCCCTTGCCGAAGTCCTGCATGTCGCAGCGCAGGTGCTCCATCTGCTGCATCACGCGCTTGGCGTGGTAGAGCACCGCCTGCCCCGCGGCCGTGAGGCTCACGCCCTGCGCGCTGCGGTGCAGCAGCTTGCCGCCCACGGCCTCTTCCATCTGCTTGATGCGGGTGGAGGCGGCGGCCAGCGAGATGCAGGCCTTCTCGTCGCCGCGCGTGAGGCTGCGCGCGTCCGCCACGTAGACGAACAATTTCAGGTCGAACAGGTCGAAATGCAGGTTCACCGGGCAGGCACGAAGGAAGCGGGAGGAACCTGCATTGTCCGGCGAATGGCGCTGTGCGCGCCCGCTTGCGGGTTTGTCCTCAGACTGGGTCCCAGCTGAACACGTCCGCCGAGCGGTCCAGCGGATAGAAGCTCGCGCGCATCGCCGGCATGGCGTGCTCGGCAATGCTCTGCGGCGTCCAGCCCTCGGAGCGGTGCACGGAGCGCACCGGCCGCGGCTGGCTGATCAGCGAGATCTCGTTGTTGCGCACCGAGAAGATCTGCCCGTTGACCGCGCTGGCCGCCTCGCTCGCGAGGTACACCGCGAGCGGCGCGACCTTGGCCGGCGTCATCTGCTTGATCTTGTCGACGCGGGCGCGCTGCTCGTCGGTGTCGGTGGGAATAGCGCCGATCATGCGGCTCCATGCGAAGGGCGCAATGCAGTTGGAGCGCACGTTGAACTTGAGCATGTCGAGCGCTATCGACTTCGAGAGCGCGACGATGCCGAGCTTGGCCGCCGCATAGTTGGCCTGCCCGAAGTTGCCGATGAGGCCCGAGGTCGAGGTCATGTGCACCATCGCGCCCGCGTTCTGCTCCTTGAAGTGCGTCGCGGCCGCGCGGCTCACGTAGTAGGCGCCGTACAGATGCACCTTGAGCACCCCGTCCCATTCGTCGACCGACATCTTGTGGAAGAAGCGGTCGCGCAGGATGCCGGCGTTGTTGACCACGGCATCGATGCGGCCGAAGCTTTCGACGGCGCATTCGACGATGCGTGCGGCGCTCGCGGCATCGGCCACGCTGTCGGTGTTGGGCACAGCCTCGCCGCCCGCGGCGCGGATCTCGTCGACCACCTGCTGCGCCGGTCCCGCACTGCCGCCCGCGCCATCGAGCGCGGCACCGATGTCGTTGACCACCACCTTCGCGCCGTTCTTCGCCATGGCCAGCGCAATGTCGCGCCCGATGCCACCACCCGCGCCGGTAACGACGACCACTTTTCCTTCAACCATTTTTGTCTCTGCTCCGGAGTTCGACCGCGGGTTCGCGGGGGGCTACCCAGAATGCCACAGGCGGCGTGGAGCGGGTTTCTGATTTCCGAAGAGGGGCTTCGGCCCCAAGGCACCCGTGCGCCGTCAGTCCTGCCTGGCTCCGCCGCTCAACCCTGCATGCCGCGCCGCTGCCGCGGCGACGTCGCCGGGCGCGCCCAGCAAGGGGCCGCCCAGGAACGCCGCCAACACGTCGTTGCTGGCGGCCTGGCTCCGGGCCGGACCGCGCGATCCGCCGATCCATGCGGCCAGAGCGAACCGCGCCGGCGCCGACAGGTACAGCGGCACGTCTGTGAAGCTGTAGTGATTGGCCTTGGCGATCTGGTAGCGGTAGCCGTCGGCGCGCAGGTGCTGCGCGAGGGCGAGGTTGCCTTGCAGATAGTTCTGCGAATGCCGGGTCTCGCGGTGGTCGCTTTCCAGCAGCAGGAACGGCACCGGCATCGGATCGGTGGCCGCACGGCCGTACAGGGTGCCGTCGAGATTGGCGACGGCGCGGATGCGCGGGTCGCCCATGGCCGCCTCGACCGCGCTGGCGCCGCCGAAGGAATGGCCGATCGCGGCGATGCGCTGCGGATCGCAGCCGGTCCGACAGGCGTGCGCCGAACGCGCCCGGCCGAGCGATCTGGTCCACGACAAAACGCAGGTCCGCCGCTCGCACTGCTTGCTGTGCGCTCATGTAGCGCGAGCGATCCGGATCGTCCGGCAGGAAGCGCTGGACCGGTGTCGCCAGGCGACCGTCGGCCAGTTCCACGACCGGGGCTTCGTAGGGATGGTCCAGTGCGAGTACGACGAAGCCTCGGCTGGCCAGGTCGGCCAGCAGTCCGGAATAGAACGTGCGCGACGCGCCGTAGCCCGGCGAGAACAGCACCACCGGCCAGCGTGTTCGCTGCGTGGCCACCGGCGCATCGGCACGGGCATGCGTGTCGATGCGGTCGTAGCGCTGCATCACCGGGCCGGGTATCAGCGAAACCCATGACGGCAATCGCCCGAGGCCGTCGATGTAGCGCGACTCCGCGCCCTCGCCCGATGCCGCCGGATACCAGACCTGGGCCACGACGTTGCGATGATCGTTCGGGTCATCGGTCGCGGCTTCGTCGCGGTCGCGGTCGATCCATCGGAACACCTGGCTGCCGACCGGATAAGGGCCGGTCGGCGCGGGCAGTTCCGGCACTGGCACGAAGCTCCACGCCAGCAACGCAACTGCGGCGAGCCCTGCAACGCCACCGCGCCCCAGCCATGCGAGCGGGCGCCGCGGCGGCGGCCGGGAACGCCGCCAGGCGAGCACCGCCAGCCCCGCCAGCAACACGTAGATGGCTGCGTACTGCCAATAGAAGCCCTCGCGCCAGACCTGAACGAGGCAGGCGACCAGCAACGCCGCCAACACGGCAACGATGACGCGCGCGCCGACCCGCCTCGTCACTGCCGCGACCAGGGCCAGCCCGATCGCGATCACGACGATGGCGCCGTCCAGGATCGACATCGCGCTCAGCCGTACCTGGCCAGCATGCCGAGGTTCTCGGCCAGCGCAGCCTGAAAATGCTCGCGCTGCGAGGGCACCCACATCGGCGCATCGAACGAGGCGACGATGCGGTGGCTCTCGATCCGTATCGTGCCGGCCAGCGGCTCGCGCACGGCGAAGCTGTCGCCCTGCACGTCCACCTGGAAGCCCAACGCCTCGCCTTGCTTCAGCTGGGCCTTGAGCGCTTCCTGCAGCATGGCCGGGCGCCCGGCGTGCGGGATGGAAATCTCGATCGGCCGCAAGTCCGGCAACGGCAGCAGCACCGCGGCAATGACCTTCGACGGCCCGCTCGCGTCCGGGAAACGCAGCTTTGCAGCAGCATCGAGCACCAGCCCGCGCGCCGCGGCGACCTCGTCGTTGGCCTCGTGGCCGCTGTGCGCGGTGACGAAGTTGTCGGTCAGCACACCGACCGACGCCACGCTGCCGTCCGCGGCTACCGCCAGGCGGAAGGTCATCACGCCTTGCACGTCCTTGTGAGGCTTGACCGGTTCGGCGAGGGCGCGATGGAACTCGCCCACGACCTTGCGCGCAGCGGCAGCGTCGAGCGCTCCAGTCACCACCGGCGAAGTGGCGCGCAGGTGACCGACCAGCGCGATGCGCGCCTCCAGCGGATCCATGCTGCCCTGGATGGTCGGCGTGCCGTGGACGATGCGGTCATCGAACAGCAGCAACTGGTTGAACTCCGCCGGCACCAGTTCGTACAGCGTCTCGCCCTGCACGTGGTGCTTCTTGTAGCTCGGCACGCCGTCGCGCATCAGCAGGGTTTCGCTGCCCGAGAACTTGCGGGTCCGCCACCGCGTGAGCGAGTAGACGAAGCCCCAGGTGCCGTTCTGGAAGTCGCTGTGCAGGCCCAGCGTGCAGCCGTTGACCATCAGGTGCAGGTTCGGCGCGCCGGTCGGAATCTGGCCGAGGTGGTCGATGCACCACTGCTTCAGATGTTGAGTGAAACGCCCGCACAGCGCCTCGGGGAACACCTGCTGCGGCACCGTGCGCAGGTAGGTGTACATCTGCGGTTCGCAGAAGTACTGCCACTGGACGGTCTGCTTGTAGGCGTTCCTGACCTTGTCGTCGTAGGCCGTGCGCAGGGCTTCGGCCTCGGGGAAGAAGTCGCTCGCGACGTGCTGGCGCTTGATGCTCATTGGACAGGTTCCGTCTTCGGATGGCCGGGTCTTTCTCCTTCCCCCTTTGGGGGAAGGTTGGGATGGGGGCAACGGCGCTCGATGGGGACGCCGCGTGCCCCCACCCCGGCCCTCCCCCGGAAGGGGAGGGAGAAAGAGAGGAGGCTCATGCAAGCTCTCCCGCGGCGACCGCGGCGTGGTCGCGCATGTCGCCCAGCGCGACGCGGATCTGGCGGTTGCCGCTGTACGGCAGGCGCCCGTGGGCCATCAGCAGGTTGTTGACCAGCAGCACGTCGTGGGCCTGGGTCTCGATGCGGACGGCGCACTCGGTGAGCACCCGGTCGATGGTACGCACCCACTCGGTCGGGATCGGGCTGCCGTCGCCGAAGAACACCGTGCGCGGGAACTGGTCGCGCCTGAAGTGCTTGCTCAGCAGGGCGTGGACCTCGTTCGGCAACGCGTCGGGATGGTGCAACAGGACCTGGTTGAACCAGGCCTCGGTGTCGCGTTCGGGAATCTGCAGCAGGGCGTGGGTGCGGTAGGACACGGTGACATCGTTCTCCGAGCTCGCGTCGATCTCGTGCCCGGTCGATGCGATCTTGTCGCGCAGTTCCTGCAGGCTGCCGACCTTGAAGAACTGCTCCCACGAGGCATCGAGGCCGCGGATGAAGCGGCGCCGGTAGACCAGGCCCAGTTCGCGGAACCGTTCGAGCATCTCTGCCGGCAGGCGCTCGATCACCCGGCGCCCGTCCGACAGGATCCACTCACCGCCTTCCGACGCCGGTTCCAAGCAGAAGAACAACTGGCGCGACGGCCAGGTCTGGGTGTGCGAAGCCTCGTTGTGGAACCGGATCTCCAGGTGCTTGGGATACGGCGTGGCGAAATAGACGTTCTCGCTGGCACTGGCCAGCGGCAGGTCGCCGTAGTGCCTGTAGAGCGCGTCGCAGGCCGAGGCGGCAGAGTCTTCGAAACCGTCGAGGCCGCCGACGTCGAAACCGCGGAAGAGGACGTGGCCGTCGTCCCACAACGCTGCGTCGATGCGGTCGCGGTGCTGGCGGATCCAGCGCGCGAGCGGTTCGCGCGAGGTGGAGGTGATTTGCATGGGCTCGGTTCGCTATGAAGATGGAGAAAATGGGGGTCGCCGTTCAGGACATGGCGACAAGAATCCGGCGCGGGCCGTCGAACGGCAGCCGCCCGTGCGCCGTCAGGACGTTGTCGACCACCAGCAGGTCGCCCTGTCGCCACGAGAAGCTGCGCCGCTGCGCACGCAGGACCTCTCGCACGCTGGCCAGGGTTGCGTTGTCGATCCGGCCGCCGTCGCCGTAGTACGCCGCCATCGGCAGGCCGGCCTCGATCCGCGCATCGACCGTGCTGGCCATCGGTGTGTTGGAGGCGTGGAACAGGTGCACCTGGTTGAACCAGACCCGTTCGCCGGTCAGCGGATGCGAGCGCGTGGGCGGCCGCCGTTCGTGGATGCGCAGGCCGCCGCCGGGCTGCCATTCGAAGCCGATGTCCATGTCGCGGCAATGGGCCTCGACCTGCTCGCGATCCTGCGTCTCGAACGCCTTGCTCCAGGCGTTGTAGCGCGCTTGCGCCGGCGCCAGGTTGCGCACGTACATCAGCTGGCGGCGTTCGAATTCCTCGACGATCGATGCCGGCATCGCCTGCAGGATGCGCCGCGAATCGGCCAGCGGCGTTTCGCCGCCGGTCTGCGCTGCGGTCGCGCAGAAGAAGTACAGCCGCTGCGGCCAGCGCACGCTGTAGGACATTTCGTTGTGCAGCGGGATTTCCAGTTGCTTCGGATACTCGGTCGAGGTGTAGATGCCTTCGGCCACCTGACTGCGTGGCGAAGTGCCGCCGGCGTAGCCGCGCAGTTGCGGCGCCATCGCCGCGACTGCGCGGCGGAAGTCTTCGGCCTCGCGCAGCGGAAAGCCGCGGAACAACAGCGAACCAGCGCTCGGCATCCGCCAGGCCGGGGTCGGCGTGGACGCAATGCGGAAAGCCACTGTCGATGCCTTCGTCGCTATGGCGCGGATCCATGACGGTTGCGGTCTCGCTCATGTTCATCGCCCCAGGTACCAGTGGTGGCCGACGATCTCGATCACGCGATCGACATGCGGCGGCTTGAGGATCGACAGGTGATCGCTGCCGGGCAGATCGAAGCTGCGCAGTTGCGGCTCGTGCAGGCGCCATGCATCGAGATCGACGACGGCGTCGGTGCTTTCGCCCGGAACGGCGCGCAACAGCAACGCCAGGCCGCCGAACGCGCCTTCAGGGCGATAACCGATCGCGCACTGGCGGCAGAACATCTCCAGCACCGGCACGAAGTCTTCCAGCCACGCATTGACCGGCAACAGGCAGGTGCGGCGCATCGCCTCGAAGATCAGCCGCGCCTGTTCGGTTGGCGGCAGCGCGGCCAGGGCGTCGGCGTCGAGCCCGTGGTCCTGTTCGTTCTGCAGTGCGATCAGCGCCAGGTACTCGCGCAATGCGTAGCCGCGATCGTCGTGCCCTTCCGCACGCGGTGCCTCGGTGTCGACCAGCACCACCGGTGCGACTGTGGCGCCGGCCGAGATCAACTGCCGGGCCGCCTCGAGCGCGACCCAGCCGCCGAACGAATGGCCGATCAGGTGGTACGGCCCCTCTGGCTGCAGGCTGCGGATCGCAGCTACATAGCGCCCTGCCGCCGCTTGCAGCGTTGGCGGCTCGCCGTCGCGACCGAGCAGCGCCGGTGCCTCCAGGCCGATGAAGCTGGCATCGCCGTGGCTGCGCGAAGCGAACTCGAGGAACGAGGTGGCATTGGCGCCGGCGCCCGGCAGGCAGAACACCTTGCGCGCCTGCGCGCTGCCGCTGCGGATGGTCACCGCGGCACCCGGTGCACTGC
>CAMATD010000252.1 GCA_945860785.1 Variovorax sp. YR752
AAAAAGAATCTCGCCGCCGCTGGGCTTCAGCAGCCCGGCGATCGCGCGGCCCAGCGTGGTCTTCCCCGAGCCCGAGCCGCCGACCACTGCGACCACTTCGCGCGGCCGCACCACGAGGTTGCGCACTTCGACGACGGGCGCATCCTCCACCACCTGCCGCGGGGGCAGCCGCCGTGGCATGGCCTGCAGCAGCTCGCGCGTGTATTCGTGCTTCGGGTGTTCGAGCAGGTCGTCGGTGTTGCCGGTTTCCTTGACCTCGCCGTGCCGCATCACGACCATGCGCTGCGTGAAGCGGGCGACCATCGGCAGGTCGTGGCTGATCATCAGCACGGCCGTCCGATGCTCGCGCGTGAGGCCGACCATCAGCTCCAGCACGTCGCGCTGCACCACGGCGTCGAGCGCGGTGGTGGGTTCGTCGGCAATCAGCAGGACGGGTTCCAGCAGCATCACCGAGGCCAGCATCATCCGCTGCCGCATGCCGCCCGAGAACTCGTGCGGCCAGGCCGCGAGTGCGCCCTTGGGATCGCGAATGCCGACGCGCGCCAGCATGTCGAGAATGCGCGCCTGCCTTGCTTCGGGCGACAGGTCGCGACGGTGCAGCGCGAGCGCCTCGCCGAGCTGCTTGCCGATCGTCATCGACGGGTTGAGCGAGGTCATGGGCTCCTGGAACACCATGCCGACGCGCGCGCCGCGCAGCTCGCGCAGTCGCGACGGCTTGGCCTGCGCCAGGTCTTCGCCCTCGAAAAGAATGCGACCCGCGGTGCGTACCAAGGGCGGCGGTGTCAGGCCCATCAGTGCCCGCGCCGCCTGTGTCTTGCCGCTGCCCGATTCGCCGACGATGCCGACCATCTCGCCCGGCGCGATGTCGAACGACACATTGCGCACGATCTCGCGACCGCCCATGCCGACGGCGAGCGTCAGGCCTTCAACACTGACCAGGGGCGTTGTCATTGCACGCCTTTCATGCGCGGATCGAGCCAGTCGCGCACCGCGTCGCCCAGCAGGTTGATGCCCAGCAGCGTCAGCGCGATGCACAGGCCCGGAAGAATCGAAAGGTAGCTGGCCTGCGCCATGAACGGACGCGCCGAGGCCAGCATGTTGCCCCAGGTGGGCGCCGGTGGCGGCACGCCCAGGCCCAGGAACGACAGCGCGCTCTCGGCCAGGATCACCCAGCCGAACATCGAGGTGGCCAGCACCGTGCGCGGCGCGGTGCAGTTGGGTAGCACATGGCGCACCATGGTGTAGAGCTCGGAGTTGCCGAGCACGCGCGACGATTCGATGAACTCCTTTTCTCGCAATGACAGCACCGTGCCGCGCACGATGCGCGTCACCGAGGGCGTGTAGGCCAGCCCGAGCGCCAGCACGATGCCGTACTGGTTCGCGCCCACCACCGCAAGCAGGCCCAGCGCCAGCAGCGCGTTGTTGAAAGCCATCACGATGCGGTCGGTCCAGCCGCGCAGAAAGCCCGTGAGCACGCCGACGATGCTGCCCACCACGATGGAGAAGCTCACGGTCAGCACCGCAATCCACACGCTGGTGGCGGCGCCGGCCATGAGGCGCGAGAGTTCGTCGCGGCCGAATTCGTCGGTGCCCAGCAGGTAGCGGCCGCCAGGCAGCTTGAGCCGCGACCCGAAATTGATGCGCAGCGGATCGTGCGGCGTCCAGGCGAGGCTGATGAGCGCGGCCGCCGCGATCAAGGCGACGATGACGATGCCGACAAGGGCGTTGAGGGGGATGCGCTTCTTGCGTTTCATCGTGCTCATTCGACGGCGACTCGGGGGTCGAAGAGGGGGTAGCAAAGGTCGATCACGAGGTTCACGATCACGTAGATCACGGCCACGAACAGCAGGCAGCCCTGGATCACCGGGTAGTCGCGCGCAAAGATCGCATCGACCAGCAGCCGGCCCAGCCCGGGAATGGTGAACACCGTCTCGACCACCGCGATGCCGCCGAGCAGGTTGCCCAGCACGAGGCCGATCAAGGTCCAGGTCGGACCGAAGGCGTTCTTGAAGGCATGGCGCATCAGCACCGCGCGCTCCGACAGACCCTTGGCGCGCGCATGCGTGATGTAGTCCAGCCGCAGCACTTCGAGCGTGCTCGCGCGTGCCATGCGCATCAACACGCCGATCTCGTGCAGGAACAGAGTGAGTATCGGCAGCACGAGGTAGAGCAGGCCGTTCTTCCAGTCTTCGGCAATGCCCACGTAGCCCACCACCGGCAGCCAGCCCAGCTTCAGGCCGAACAGCAGCAGCAACAACAAGCCGAGCCAGAAGGTCGAAATCGACACCAGCAGCGTGGCCGAACCGACCAGCAGCAGGTCGGGCGCGCGGTTCTGCTTCCACGCGGCGATCATGCCGGCCGGCACCGCCACCATCGCGGCGGCCGCCACGGCCACCAGCACGATGCGGCCGCTGATCAGGAAGCGGTCGGCCACCAGCGGAAGCACTTCCTGCCCGCTGTTGATCGAAGTGCCCAGGTCGCCCTGCAGCACATGGCCGAACCAGATGCCGAACTGCGCCGGCAGCGAGCGGTCCAGGCCGAGCCGGGCGCGCAGGTCGACCAGGCTGGCTGGCGTGGCCAGGTCGCCCAGCAGCAGCTGCGCGGGGTCGCCGGGAATCAGCCGGATCAGCACGAACACCGACACCGCCACGATGAGCAGTGTGGGAATCGCCATCGCGATGCGGGCTGCTGCGAAACGGAACATGGGCCTTCTTCCTTGTGTGGGTGGACGTCAGGCCGACGATGGCACGGCGCGGAGCTCGTGCAGCGCGTTCGCGAAGAAATCCTGCACATGCCCCACGCACGCCAGCCCGTTGTGCGGCACGTTGTCGAGCAGGTCGAATGCAACCTTCACGCCAGCGGCCTCGAAGGAGCGGCGCAGGGTTTCGAGGCGCTCGGGCCGGGTGCGGCCGGCGTCGTTGGCACCGGGCATGAAGAACTTGCCGCCTTCGCGGTGCGTGATCTCCCAGGTCTCGATGTCGGCCTTGCCCGCGATCATGTGCACCGGCAGGCGGCGGAGCGCCTCGAGGTTCATCGGCTTGCCGAAACGGGTTTCGAAATCCTTCGTGCCCACCCACCAGCCTTGCTCCGGATCGATCAGCGTGACCGAGTCCGGCGCGCCGATGGACACGGCCCACAGGTGCTCGGGGTGCAGCATGGCGAAGCGGTTGACGAACTGCCCGCCGCCCGAATAGCCGAAGAGCGCGAAGCGGCTGAAGTCGCAGCCGAATTTCTCGCCCACCTCGGCCACCATGTCGAGCAGGATCTGGTCGTAGCGGATGTCGGCTTCGACCAGGTGCTTGAAGCCGTCGCGGTTGCCGTCGCCGCGCACGCCGGCCGGGAACAGCGGGCACAGCACGATGCAGTCGTTCCACTTCGCAAAGCCGCTGAAGGCCTCGCGGTAGTTGACGAAGGCGCGGCCGGTGCCGTGCACCATCACCACCAGCTGCATCGGCCGCGCGCCGGACTGGCCGATGTGCTCGGGCACATAGGTGCAGTACGAAAAGCGCGGATCGCTGCGCGAGGCGTAGATGGTGCTGGGGCCCAGGTCGTAGATGGCGCGGGCGCGCTGGTCGGCCAGGGCGGTGGGAGCTTCGATGGTGTCGGTCATGAAAGGGAATCTGCGAATGAAAGGAGAAGGAGGGCGGCAGGACCTACAGCGTGTATTCCTGGAAGTTGCGGGCCTCGTAAGGCTTGCGCGCCACCCACATCACGCGGTTGGCCGCATCCATGATGCGTGGTGGCCACGGTGGCCGAGATGCTGCTGAAGTCCGCCGGCTTGGGGGTGCGCAGCACGCCGTCGGGCTTGCCGAATTCGTCGGCCAGCGCGGTCTTCACGTGGGTCCATTCGATGCGGCCCTCGACGCGGCCGAGCGCGTTTTCCACGCGGTGCTGTCGGGCCGCTGCGGCAGGCCAGGGCCGCGCAGCTTGATCACGGCCGAAGGAGACATCCAGTGGTTGGCATGCACCAGCAGATCGTTTTCTGGCAGGGTCCAGAAGATCTCGCCGGGCGAGGTCTCGAGGCTGATGCCCGAGCCGTCGTTGCCGGTGGCCTGCGCGAGGATCATGTTGTTTGCACAGTAGCGCTTCGAGGCCCAGATCGACTTCATGGCGGCCTCCAGCACGCGGCGGCGCAGCAGCACCAGCGGCACGCCCGCGCCCTTGCGGAAGTCTTCGTCGCAGGTCAGCGAATTGCCGGTGAGCGACACGCCGTTGGTGTTAAAGCTGTGGCGTGCGAGCGCGCCGGCCTCGGTGAAGGTCAGCATGTCGGGGCCGCTCTCGCTGCGGATGCGCAGCACGATGCCGGTGTCGACGCACTCCTGGCGCCAGTCCCAGTTGTGGGCGTGCATGAGCCGGCCGGTGGCCGAGCGCGCGGGCAGCACGACGAGGCCGGTGCAGTCACCGTCTTCGCTCGACGCGGGGTCGGAGGGCGGGGTGGCGGCCTGCTTCATGTCGGCGTAGCCGAACAGCATTTCGGTGCGGCACTTGATCATCACGATGTCTTCGAGCGACACGCCGGCGCCCTCGGCGATGCCGCGCATCTCCTCGAGGTAGCTCGCGTCGTAGGCCTCGATCACCGGCAGCATCGACTGCGCAAGCTGGCGGATCGTGGCCTCGTCGAGCCCGCGACGGCCCAGCTGGGCGCGGTAGAGCGCGACGCCGCCCGCCACGCGCTCGGGCACGGCGCGGCCATGCTGCACGCCGCGCGCATGCGGCGTACCGGAAACATCGACGAGGGGAAAGTATTCAGGAATGGTCATGGGCTGCTGAAAGGTGTCATCGGCCTGCCGCGGGAACGCGGTAATGCGCCGTCTATGGATCGCATTGTTTTGCAAGCACAGGAAAAAATAAATTTAAAAATCATTTAGAGTTAATAAAGAATTTATTTATCTTCTCTGCATGAGCTCCATCCGTTTCCTTCGCACCTTCGTGGCCGCGGCCCGTGGCGGCTCCTTTGCAGCCGCGGCCGACCAGGTGGCCCTCACGCAGGCCGCCGTCGGCCAGCAGATGCGCGCGCTCGAAGCGGAAATGAAGAAAACGCTGTTCGACAAGACCGGCCGCACCATGGTGCTGAGCCCCGCCGGCCACCTGCTGCTGCCGCGCGCCGAAGAGCTGCTGGCGCAGTACGAGTCGATGCGGCGCGACCTGCAGGACCAGCGGCAGATCGCCGGCACCATCAAGCTCGGCTCGCTCATCTCGGCCATGGGGCTGCTGTCGAGCACGCTGGCGGTGCTCAAGTCGCTGCATCCGAACCTCGAGGTCGAGCTGCGCGTGCGGGAGCAGACGCCACTGATGCAGGACGTGATCAGCGGCGAGCTCGACGCGGCCGTGGTCGTCAAGCGGCAATGGCCCGAGGTGCCGGGCCTGCTGTGGACGCCTTGCTACGACGAGACGCTCACCGTCATCGCCAACTCGAGCATCGCTTCGCCCGACACGAACATCGCGAGCCTGTTCGCCACCCATCCCTTCATCCGTTTCGACCGGCGCACGCCGACCGGTGCGCGCATCGACAAGATCCTGCGGCGGCTGCAGCTCGTGCCGAAAGAATTCCTGGAACTCAACTCGCTGCTCGCCATTGCAGAGTTGGTGCGCAAGAACGTGGGCTTCACCATGGCGCCGCTCCTGAAGAACTTCGACTGGGAAAGCGACCCCGCGCTGTGCGTGCTGCAGTTGCCGGGCCGGCCCATCGCGCGCCGGCTGGGCATGCTGGAGAACGGAAAGCGCAGCCACATCACGAGCGTGGTCCGCGAAGAAATGCTGACGCACCTTCGCCGGATGAAGCCCGGCGGTTGACCGGCTCGCGGCGCGGCGCGACAGACAAGGCTGACGCGCAAGGCGTCTGTCTTCTTACCCACGGCGCGATCTGCACGCCCAGCATGTGAAGCTTCTCAACCTGCAGAAGCGATGAACATGCCAAGAGGCGACAAGTCGTCCTATACGGACAAGCAGAAGCGAACGGCCGAGCACATCGAGAAGGGCTACGAGCACCGCGGTGTCGGCAAAGGCGAGGCCGAGCGCCGCGCCTGGGCCACGGTGAATGCCGAGACCGGTGGCGGCAAGAAGAGCGGTTCGGGCCGCGGCAAGGCCGAGAACCACGCGCCTTCGCGCAAGGGTGGCCACAAGGGCGGGGCGGCCGCCGCTTCCAGGACCGCCGCGGAACGATCGGCGTCAGCCATCAAGGGTGCAGCCACGCGCAAGCGCAACGCCGAGAAGCGCGCATAGGGACACGGCCATGCACATCATCCTGGGAGCCACGGGCCGCGTCGGCTCGGCGCTGGCGCAAGCCTTGCTGGCGCGGAACGAACCGGTCACCGTGGTCAC
Organism: Variovorax sp. YR752; assembly: GCA_945860785.1. Lineage (GTDB taxonomy): Bacteria > Pseudomonadota > Gammaproteobacteria > Burkholderiales > Burkholderiaceae_C > Variovorax. The sequence continues at coordinate 6,322 of CAMATD010000252.1, forward strand.
GCGCGATGCGCGCCATGCCGAAGCCCTGAAGACCAAGGGCGCCCACGTGGCCGAGGTCGACGTGTTCGATACGGCTGCGTTGCACCGCGTGATCGCGGGCGGGTACCGGCTCTTCGTGCTCAATCCGCCGGCGCCGCCATCGACGGACACGGTCGCCGAAGAGCGCAAGAGCGTGCAAGCCATCGTGGCCGCGCTCGAGGGCTGCAAGCTCGAAAAGATCGTCGCCGAATCGACCTACGGCGCGCAGCCCGGCAACGGCATCGGCGACCTCGGCGTGCTGTACGACATGGAGCAGGCGCTGCAAGCCGGCAACACGCCGTTCAGCGCGATCCGCGCGGCCTACTACATGAGCAACTGGGACGCCTCGCTGGCCACCGCACGCAAGGAGGGCAAGGTGCACAGCATGTACCCGCCCGACTTCAGGCTGCCGATGGTCGCGCCGCGCGACCTCGGCGAGTTCGCCGCGCGGCTGATGCTGGGCGCGGTCGAGTCCTCGGGGCCGCACTACGTCGAGGGACCGGAGCGCTGCTCGCCAGGCGACGTCGCGCAGGCCTTTTCGCAGGCGCTGGGGCGGCCCGTGGAGGTGGTGGTGACACCGCCCGGGCAATGGGAGCAGGCGTTCCGGTCGCTGGGATTTTCAGAGGCCGCCGCGAAGTCCTACGCGGCCATGACGCGCATCACGCTGGAGAAAAAGGAAAAGCCCGACAAGCCGGAGCGCGGTGCGACCTCGCTGAGCGAGTACATCTCGGCGCTGGTGAAGCAGAACACAACCTGAGCACGCACCACTGCATTCACCGATCCGTCATTCGTCGTCACTAGCATCCTGCGGTCCGTCACACACGCACCCTCGATGCCTTCTTCTCTCTCGTCTTCTTTCGCAACGCCCATCCTTCGGTCCCTGGCCGCGAGCGTCGTCATGGCGCTTGCTGCATGCGGGGGCGGCAGTGACGGTGGTTCCGGCTTCTTCCTGCCGCCTGCCGCTTCGGCTCCTCCACCGGCCCCGGCACCTGTACCCCCTCCTCCGCCGCCGCCTGCGCCGCCAGCACCACCCACCGAGCGGACTGTCGAAAGCCTTCGGCTGATCGGCGAACAGTTGCTCGCCAGCGACCTGAAGGTCGACGGATTCGTTGTGGGCGGCCTGTCCGGTATCGACTACGACCCGGTCACGGGAACCTGGTATTTCCTCAGCGACGACCGCACCGCATCGCGTTTTCACACGGCCGAGTTGAAGTACGACGCAACGAGCTTCTCGTCGATCCAGATCCGAGCGTCCGTCACCCTGAAAGATGCGGGCGGCAAGCCTTACCCGAGCAGCGACCCGGCGCCCGGCGGCACCGTGGCCGACCCGGAGTCGTTCCGCGTGGACCCGCAGGATGGCGCCCTGTGGTGGGGCAGCGAGGGCGATCGCGCGAAGAGCCTCGATCGTCGCGAAGATGGGCAAGGACGGACAGATGATCTCGAGCCTGCCTTCCACACCCATGTTCAAGATGTTCCCGACCGAAGACAAGGGCTCGCGCAACAACGCCACCTTCGAAGCCCTGAGCTTCGCGGTGGACGGCAAGAGCCTGTGGGTGGGCATGGAGGCGCCGATCTATGAAGACGGCCCCTTGCCGACGATCAGCAGCGGCGCGGTCTCGCGCTTCACCCAGTACGACCGCGCGGGCAACATCCTGCGCCAGGTCGCGTACCCGATCGATGACTTGCCCGCCGCACCGGCCGCGGGCAAGTCGGCCGACAACGGCGTGTCCGAGATGCTGGCGATCAACGACCACCAGTTCCTCGTGATCGAACGCTCGGGCGTCCAGGGCGCGGATGACGTCTACGTCAACTACATCCGCCTCTACGAGATCGACACGGCCGACGCGACCGATGTCCGCGCCCTCGCGAGCCTGGCCGGTGCCGACTACAAGCCTGTGCGCAAGCGCCTGGGGCTCAACCTCAACACGCTGGGCCTCAAGAAGCTCGACAACATCGAGGGCATGACCTGGGGGTCGAAGCTCGCCAACGGGCACGATACGCTGGTGCTGGTGTCGGACAACAACTTCAATGCCACCAGCCAGATCACCCAGGTGCTGGCCTTCGAGGTTTCAGGGAAGCAGTAGGGTCGCCTATCGACCCGGCGCCGTGCAGTTCAGCATCCACTGCACGCCGAAGCGGTCGGTCAGCTTGCCGTAGAAATCGCCCCAGGGCTGGATGGCGAGCGGCGTGGTGACCGTGCCGCCGCCTTCTCCAAGGCGCATGAAGAGGGTGCGTGTCTGCTCCACGTCGTCGAGCATCAGGATGTGCGCGGAGCCTCGCATCGGTTCGGCATCGTCGTTGTCGGAGGCATAGAAGCACACGCCCGGTCCTTCGAAACGGGAATGCATGACCTTGCCCTGCATGGCTGCATTTGGCGGCGGCACGCCGTCGATGCCGTAGCGCAGCATTTCGGTCACCTGGCCGAGCCCGCAGTGCGTGTAGAAAGCCAAGGCCTGCTCGCAGGTGGTGGTGAAGAACAGGTAGTTGGAAAGCTGCATGGTGGTGAGCACTCCGAAGGGTGTTTTCAAAGAATCAACGCATTGCGTTGGCTGCGGATCGTCTGGCCGAAGATTCCGATGGCATTGAAGGCCCCTTCACTGATGGCCCCCTGCGGACGCGATCAGTGTATGTCGCCAGTGCTTGAAATCGGCCATCGGATCGTCCGAAAACCGCGGACAGGGCCTTGTATCGGCGAGAACGCGACATTCGCCAACTATCTTTGGCGACAGCAAGACAACTTGCACTTCTCTCGTGCGGCGGCCGCTGCGCGTGAAGTCGTCGTGTTGCGCGAGGTTGATCCGAACGAGAGGCCTATGCCGGTCAACGTCGTTCAAGCGCCGGTCATCTCACAGCCGTTCCAGCGGTTTGCCGTGCCGAATTGGCGTCGATACGATCCCGCGCCTTGCCCCCAAAAGAAATGCGCGGATGCTGCCTACGATTGCTTCTCCCTCGATGCTCGCACCGTCGAAAAACACCAGCTGGCAGCAGCGCAGCCGGCGCCATGTGTGGCATCCGTGCACGCAGAGCATCCGGCTCGAGGCCGTGCCGCCGCTGCCGATCGCGCGCGGCGAGGGCGTCTGGCTGTTCGACCATGACGGCCGCCGCTATCTCGAC
>CAMATD010000253.1 GCA_945860785.1 Variovorax sp. YR752
AAGCGGGGGACATTCGCTGCGCAGAGCACACCGTCGGCGTGAGCGCGCCCCGAACAACAAGCCTCAACGTGGCCCTAAATGGATCGTAGACAATAGGCTCCTAGCCCGCGTCACCGCCACCCTGCGGAAACTGCGTCTTCGTCTCACCCGCTTCATGCACCCCGCCCGGCAGCAGATTCGCGCGGTGGCTGCGAACCGCCGATGCGACGATCGGCAGCAGTTGCGCAGCGGTGCCGCCGTCGAGCGCACGGATCAGCTGCACGCGCATGCGCGGCGCCCAGAACGATTTCAGGTGCGCCGCAATCGCGTTCGTGGCCAGGGTCGCGTTGTCGGGCGACTGGGCCTGGAAGAAGGTGCCGATCTGGTTGGCCATCTTGACCAATTGCGCTACCGGGTCATGGTCGTACATGCACTGCCTTTGAGGTGAAGGGAAAGCCGGTCGCTCGCGTCAGTGCGCGCGGCGCTCGGTCGTGGGTTCGTTCCCGGCGGTTGTCACGCGCTCCGGGTGGCAGTAGACAGCCAAGTCGTCATTGCGCGCAAAGCCGACCAGCGTGAGCCGCGCGCGCTCTGCCGTGGCCACCGCGAACGAAGTCGGCGCCGACACTGCCGCCAGCAGCGGCACGCCCGCCATCGCGGTCTTCTGCACCATCTCGAAACTGGCGCGGCTGGTGACGGCGATAAAGCCGGTCGATGCATCGACGTCGTTGCTCGCAAGCGCGCCGATCAGCTTGTCGAGCGCGTTGTGGCGGCCCACGTCCTCGCGCAGCCACATCACCTCGCCTTCGGCGGAACACCACGCGGCCGCGTGCACCGCACCGGTGGCCTGCTGCAGCGACTGGAACTGCGACATCGCGCGGGCAATGGCCTGGCGGTCCAGCGCCGTGGAGTTGCCGAGCACCGGCAGCTCGCGCGACACGTGGGCCAGGCTCTCGGTGCCGCAAAGGCCGCAGCCGGTGCGCCCGGCGATCGTGCGGCGCCTTTGCTTCAAGCGATGGAAAGCCTCGCTCGACACCTGCATGCGCACCGTGATGCCAAGCTCCGAAGGCTCCGTATCCACCGCATAGAGCTCATGTGCATGGTCCAGGATGCCCTCGCTGAGCGAGAAGCCGAGCGCGAAGTCCTCCAGGTCCAGCGGCGTCGCGAGCATCACCGCGTGCGAGATGCCGTTGAACTCCAGCGCCACGGGCACCTCTTCGGCCACCCAGTCCTGCACCGCATAAGCCTCGCCGCCGCGCACGCCGCGCACCGGCAGCAGGAGCGCGCCTTCGCAGAAGGTGTCGGCGCCGGCAGCGGCCGGCAGGGTGGCGATGTCCATGGTGGCTTGTTGCTGATTACTTGGCAGAGACCGTCTCGTTGCTCTCCTGCGTCGCGTTCAGCAGGCCCTGCTGGACCTCGTTGAAGCGGCTGTACTCCTGCTGCCAAGCCGACGGCTGCATCACCGGCATGACCTGCACGGCCGTGACCTTGTACTCGGGGCAGTTGGTGGCCCAGTCGGAGTTGTCGGTGGTGATGACGTTGGCGCCCGACTCCGGGAAGTGGAAGGTCGTGTAGACCACGCCCGGCTGCATGCGCTCGGACACCGTGGCGCGCAGCACCGTTTCGCCGGCGCGGCTCTGGATGCCGACCCAGTCGTCGTTCTTCACGCCGCGCTCCTCGGCATCGTGCGGATGGATCTCCAGCCGGTCCTCGCTGTGCCACTGGTTGTTGTCGGTGCGGCGCGTCTGCGCGCCCACGTTGTACTGCGACAGGATGCGCCCGGTGGTCAGCAGCAGCGGGAATTTGCGCGTGACTTTCTCGTCTGTGGCCACGTACTGCGTGACGATGAAGCGGCCCTTGCCGCGCACGAAGGCGTCGATGTGCATCGTCGGCGTGCCATCGGGCGCTGCGTCGTTGCAGGGCCACTGGATGCTGCCGAGCTCGTCGATGCGCTTGTAGCTCACGCCATGGAAGGTCGGCGTCAGCGCGGCGATCTCGTCCATGATCTCTTCGGGGCTGTTTAGCTCATCGGATAGCCCAGCGCCTGCGCGAGCTTCACGGTGACTTCCCAGTCGGCCAGGCCCGCCTTGGGCGGCATGACCTTGCGCACGCGCGAGATGCGGCGTTCGGCGTTGGTGAAGGTGCCGTCCTTCTCGAGGAAGGAGGAACCCGGCAGGAACACGTGCGCGTACTTGGCGGTTTCGTTGAGGAACATGTCCTGCACCACCACGCACTCCATGCCCATCATCGCGGCCGCCACGTGCTGCGTGTTCGGGTCGGACTGCACGATGTCCTCGCCTTCGCGAGTACAGGCCCTTGAAGCTGCCGCCGATCGCGGCATCGAACATGTTGGGAATGCGCAGGCCCGGCTCGGGGTTGATCTGCACGCCCCAGGCGGCTTCGAACGAAGCGCGCGTGGTGCTGTCCGACACGTGGCGGTAGCCCGGCAGCTCGTGCGGGAACGAGCCCATGTCGCAGGCGCCCTGCACATTGTTCTGGCCGCGCAGCGGGTTGCCGCCCACGCCTTCGCGGCCGACGTTGCCGGTGACCATCGCGAGATTGGCGATGCCCATCACGGTGGTCGAGCCCTGGCTGTGCTCGGTCACGCCCAGGCCGTAGTAGATGGCGCCGTTGCCGGCCGTGGCGAACAGCCGCGCGGCGGCGCGCAGCTCGGCCGCGGGCACGCCGGTGGCTTCTTCGGTGGCCTCGGGCGATTGCTCGGGGCGCTCGACGTACGACTTCCATTCCTTGAACGACACCGTGTCGCAGCGCTCGGCGACGAATGCGTCGGCCATCAGGCCTTCGGTGACGATGACGTGCGCCAGCGCCGTCACCACGGCCACGTTGGTGCCGGGCTTGAGCTGCAGATGGTGCGACGCCTTGATGTGCGGCGACTTCACGATGTCGATGCGGCGCGGATCGACCACGATCAGCTTCGCGCCCTGGCGCAGCCGCTTCTTCATGCGCGAGGCGAACACCGGATGGCCGTCGGTCGGGTTCGCACCGATCACCATGATGACGTCGGCCTTGTCGACCGAGGCGAAGGTCTGCGTGCCGGCCGATTCGCCCAGCGTCTGCTTGAGACCATAGCCCGTGGGCGAATGGCACACGCGGGCGCAGGTGTCGACGTTGTTGTTGCCGAAGGCGGCGCGCACGAGCTTTTGCACGAGGTAGGTTTCCTCGTTGGTGCAGCGCGACGAGGTGATGCCGCCGATCGAGTCCTTGCCGTACTTGGCCTGCAGGCGCTTGAACTCGCCAGCGGCGTAGTTGAGCGCGGTGTCCCAGCTCACTTCCTGCCACGGGTCGCTGATGTTCTTGCGGATCATCGGCTTGAGCATGCGGTCCTGGTGCGTGGCGTAGCCCCAGGCGAAGCGGCCCTTGACGCAGGAGTGGCCTTCGTTGGCCTTGCCGTCTTTCCACGGCACCATGCGCACGACTTCATTGCCCTTCATCTCTGCCTTGAAGGCGCAGCCCACGCCGCAGTAGGCGCAGGTGGTGATGACACTGTGCTCGGGCTGGCCGAGCCAGATCACCGACTTTTCCTGCAGCGTGGCCGTGGGGCAGGCTTCGACGCAGGCGCCGCAGCTCACGCATTCGGAATCCATGAAGGCTTCGTCCTGGCCCGGCGACACGCGCGACTCGAAGCCGCGGCCGCTGATGGTCAGCGCGAAGGTACCCTGCGTTTCCTCGCAGGCCCGCACGCAGCGGTTGCAGACGATGCACTTGGAGGGGTCGTAGCTGAAGTACGGGTTCGATTCGTCCTTCTTGTCCTTCAGGTGGTTGGCGCCGTCGAAGCCGTAGCGCACGTTGCGCAGGCCGGTGACGCCCGCCATGTCCTGCAGCTCGCAGTTGCCGTTGGCCGAGCAGGTGAGGCAGTCGAGCGGATGGTCGGAGATGTAGAGCTCCATCACGCCCTTGCGCAGGTCCTGCAGCTTCGGCGTTTGCGTGCGCACCTTCATGCCGGCTTCGGCCGGCGTGGTGCACGAGGCCGGAAAGCCCTTGCGGCCCTCGATCTCGACCAGGCACAGCCGGCACGAGCCGAAGGGCTCCAGGCTGTCAGTGGCGCAAAGCTTGGGCACGTTGATGCCGGCATCCACGGCCGCGCGCATCAGCGAGGTGCCCGCGGGCACGGTGACTTCGTTGCCGTCGATCTCCAGCGTGACCTCGCGCGTCGATTCGCGCTTGGGGGTGCCGTAGTCGATTTCTTTCAGATGGTCCAACATGTGTTCTTGTCTCCTGCTGTGCGGCGCGCGCTCAGGCAGCCTTGCGATCGGGGACCACGAGACCGAAGTCCTGTGGGAAATGGTCGAGTGCGGAAAGCACCGGGAACGGCGTCATGCCTCCCATGGCGCACAGCGAACCGTGGACCATGGTGTTGCACAGGTCGCGCAGCAGGATGACATGCTCCACCCGGTTCTGGTCGGCGCGGATCTTGTCGATCACCTCGACACCGCGGGTCGATCCGATGCGGCACGGCGTGCACTTGCCGCAGGACTCGATGGCGCAGAACTCCATCGCGTAGCGCGCGAGCTTCGAGAGGTCCGCCGTGTCGTCGTGGACCACGATGCCGCCGTGGCCGACGGTGCCGCCCACGGCCGCGTAGGCCTCGTAGTCGAGTGGCAGGTCCCATTGCGATTCGGGCAGATAGGCGCCCAGCGGCCCGCCGACCTGCACCGCCTTGATCGGCCGGCCCGACGCGGAACCGCCGCCATAGTCGTACAACAGCTCGCGCAGCGTGACGCCGAAAGCCTTCTCGACCAGGCCGCCCTGCTTGATGTTGCCGGCCCACTGCATCGGCAGCGTGCCGCGCGAGCGGCCGACGTCGAAGTCGCGGTAGAACTCCGCCCCGCGCGCCAGGATCAGCGGCACGCTGGCCAGCGTGATCACGTTGTTGATCAGTGTGGGCTGGCCGAACAGGCCGGTGATGGCCGGCAGCGGCGGCTTGGCGCGCACGATGCCGCGCTTGCCTTCGAGGCTTTCGAGCAGCGCCGTTGCTTCACCGCACACATACGAGCCCGCGCCCTTGCGCACTTCGAGCCAGAAGGCCTTGCCCGAGCCGAGGATGTCGTCGCGATCGCGTGCGGATATTCCGAACGGATGTAGACGTAGCCCTTGGTCGCGCCGGTGGAGACGCCGGCGATGGTCATGCCCTCGATCAGCATGAACGGGTCGCCCTCCATCGTCATGCGGTCGGAGAAGGTGCCCGAGTCGCCTTCGTCGGCATTGCAGACGATGTACTTCTGCGCGGCCGGCGTGGCCAGCACGGTCTTCCACTTGATGCCGGCCGGAAAGGCTGCGCCGCCGCGGCCGCGCAGGCCCGCATAGCCTTCATGCGCCTCGTAGTCGGTGAGCGACACCGGATCGGTGATGCCCATGCGTGCGAAGGTCAGGCGCTCCTGCTTCTTCAGGTACGGAATCTCTTCGGTCAGGCCGAGCGACAGCGGATGCTTTTGCGCACCCTCTGCGAAGCCGGCGTCGAACAGGTCGGCCACGTCGTCGATGGTCACCGGGCCGTAGGCCACGCGACCCGCCGGCGTGCTCACCTCGACCATCGGCTCCAGCCAGAACAGGCCGCGCGAACCGTTGCGCACGAGGTTGAACGCCACGCCGCGGATGGCGGCTTCCTGTGCGATGCGCTCGGCCACGCGGTCGGCGCCGACAGCCAATGCGGCCGAATCGCGCGGGACGTAGACAGTGATGCTCATGCGCAGTCTCCGTACTGCGCCACGAGCGCATCGAACGAACGCGGCGTCATGCGCGCATCGAACGAACGCGGCGTCATGCGCGCATGCGGTTCCTCGTTGATCGTCATCGCGGGCGACGAGGCGCACAGGCCGAGGCAGAAAGCGGGCTCGAGCGTGAACGTGCCGTTCTTCGACGTGCCATGCGCGCTGCATCCGAGGCGCAGTTCCGCATGGGCCAGCAGGGCATCGGCGCCCATCGACTGGCAGGCCTCGGCGCGGCAGATCTGGATCACGTGGCGCGCCGCGGGTGCGGAGCGGAAGTGGTGGTAGTAGGTGATGACACCGTGCACTTCGGCACGCGAGATGTTCACGCCTTCGGCGATCGTCGTCACGGTGTGCGGCGGTATGTACCCAGCGCGTCCTGCACGTCGTGAAGGATCGGGAGCAAGGCTCCCGGCTCTTCCGCGCGCTCAAGCAAAACCTGGCGCACCGCGGCCAGTTCATCGGATTCGCTCATCGTGGAATGTCGGCCCACTTCGTTCATGCGGCGCTCCTTACCGGGTTTTTATTCATCGTGGTCGTACTGCCCCGGCTTTTTCATCCTACGACCGAAACACGCTCGCAGACACTGCCGATTGCCCTAGGAAACCCTGCGGTTTCCCGCTCTGTAGGCACAGTCGTGGAATACGGTGGCAAAGACCTTGACTCAGGTCAATTTCCCAAGAATCAAGGCCTCTGGGGGGTGCTGCCCGCGGCCAGCTTGGAAACGGTGCTCACGACTTCGCGCAGCCCCGCGAGCGCCGGATCGATGATGGCCGGATCGGCGCCCACCGCATAGACCGCATACGCGGGGTAGAGAAACTCCGGCGTGTTCGGCACGCGGCGCAGCTGCCCCGACTCCAGGTGGCTGCGCACCACGTCGAGCCGGAAGTAGCCGGTACCGCCGGCGGCCAGCAGGTACTCGCGGCCGAGCGGCCCCAAGCCGGCCTTCACCGCGGCGTTGGAGAACTCGGGAAACGCCAGGCCGTGCTGCGCCGCGAACTCCGGCCCCCAGTCCACATAGACATAGTCTGCCGGCCGCGGCATGCGGGGGCGCCTGGCGGTGGTGACCATCACGAGCTTTTCCTCGATCAGCAGCTCCACGCGCAGCCCCGGCCGCTGCTGCGGCGCATAGACGATGGCGACGTCGAGCACGCCCGCCGCCACCTTGTCGAGCAGGTCCTGCGGAAAACCCACCTCCGTGCGGATCGCGAGCTGTGGCGCGGTCTTGCGCAACCACAGCAGCCATCGCAGCAACAGCGGGTCCCACAGGCTGATCTCGCAGCCGGCCGCGAGCACGGCCTGGCTGCCGTCGGGCACCGCCACCTGGTGACGCGCACGCTCCCAGACCTGGACCAGCGTGGTGGCGTGCGGCAGGAACTGCTCGCCAGCGGGTGTGAGCGCCGCTCCGGCCTTGTTGCGCACGAAGAGCTTGCGCCGCAGCAGCTCTTCGAGGGTGCGCACGCGGGCGCTCACCGAGGTCTGCGTCACATGCAGGCGCTCCGCGGCGCGCTGGAAGCTGCGCGTCTCGACGATCTCCAGAAAGGTCCGGGCCAGGTTGATGTCCATCGAGGCGCCCTCTTTGAATGCATTATTTTTGCATTCAACTGGCAATTAATCTCGTTTTACTTATGCAAAGCGCGGACAGAAGATCAAGGCCATTCCAACAGCGCAACCCAGGAGCAACCCATGCCCATCCTTGGCCAGTCACTCGATGCGAAGAAGGGGTCCGGGCGTTTTGCCGATGCGTTCAGTGCCCTCGTCGACGAGGCCTGCATGCTTGCCGAGGCGTTGCTGAGTCCCCAGAAGATCATCGAGGATGTCGAGCAGATGCACGCCTTGCAGGTCGCGGCGGACACCATCGAAGCCACCGACCCGTGGCGCGCCGATGTGCTGCGCTCTCGCGCCTCGCGCATCGGCCTTCGCTGAAAAACAATGGAGTTGTTACGAAGCCAGGCGGCTCTTTTCCATGTGCTTGCGGCGCATCGGGCGCAACACGAACCACGCCATCAGGGCCGCGGCCGCATTGACCGCACTGGCGACGATGAAGACCGCATGCCAGCTGCCGGTGGAAGCGGCCAGCACGCTGGAGAGCGGCACCAGCAGCGAGGCAGTGCCCTTCGCGGTGTAGAGCATGCCAGCGTTCGATGCGGCGAACTTGGAGCCGAAGGTATCGGCGCAGGTCGATGGGAACAGGCTGTAGATCTCGCCCCAGGCGAAGAACACCATGCCGGTCAGCAGCACGAAGAGGATCGGGTTCTGGCCGTAGTGGTAGAGCGCCAGGATGCCGACCGATTCGAGTGCGAAGGCAATGAACATCGTCTGCTCGCGTCCGATCTTGTCGGAGACCCAGCCGAAGAAGGGTCGCGTCAATCCGTTGAGCACGCGGTCGATCGCCAGCGCGAAGGTCAGCGCGGGCAGTACCAGTCCCATGATGTTGACCGGTACGTCCATGATCTTGAAGTCTTGCGCAATCGGCGCGAGCTGGGCGGTGGCCATGAGGCCGCCGGCTGCCACCATCACGAACATCGCGTACATCACCCAGAAGATGGGCGACTTCAGCACCTCGGACGGCGCGTAGTCGCGTTGCGACTGCTGCACGTTGCGGCTGCTCGACGACGCCTTCACGTGATCGGGTGCGCGGGTCAGCAGCCAGGCCAGGGCGAAGACGATCACGCCCTGACCGATCCCAAAATAGAGAAAGGCAGACTCGTAGCCGCTGGTCTTGATCATCACGGAGATCGGGATGATCGTGAGGGCCGAGCCGGCACCGAAGCCAGCCGCAGTCATGCCCGCAGCAAGGCCCCGGCGATCGGGGAACCACTTGAGCGCATTGCCCACGCAGGTGCCGTACACCGCGCCGGCGCCGATGCCGCCGACGGCCGCTGCGATGTTAGAGCATCGGCAGCGAGGCAGCGAACGAATTGCGCACCCATCCGAGGCCGCAGAGAACGCCGCCTACCAGCACCACCGGACGCGGGCCGAAGCGGTCGACGAGGTAGCCCTCGATCGGCACCAGCCAGGTTTCGGTGAGCACGAAGATCGTGAATGCCACCTGGATCGCGGCGCGACTCCAGCCATGTTTCTCGGCGATCGGATTGACGAAGAGGGTCCAGCCGTACTGGAGGTTCGCAATCATCGCCATGCAGACGATGCCGATCAGCAACTGTCCCCATCGGTACGCCTCGGATCGTTTGGCGGTCGCACCGTAGGTGGAATCCGTTGGGGGATACATCGCGGGGCTGGAACCCGCAATCGTGGTTGTTGGCCGAGTCATGGCGTTGTCCTTAATGTTTTGATGAGTCCGACGGTCTCGGGAAAAACGACGCAATCAATCGAGTGAAAAAATAGAAATGAATCACTTGTTTTTGCGTGTGGATGACTGTCGGACTGCACGCCTCAAAAACTCTTGACCGCAGTCAAGTTCACACGAATCGCGAGCCGTTGAGACCCCCGTGATATCCCTAGCAACGAAACGTCGATGCGGGCGTGTGCTGCACGCGTGGTACGGACTGGATGAAACCTTTTCTTTCTGTTCGTCGCGTTTTTGTGCGGGAGGTGCTTGGTTCAGGGGGGGCTATTCAGGGCGCGCTCACGCCGACGGTGTGCTCTGCTCCGCGAATGTCCCCCGGCGCGGCCTAGGGTCGCATGCCTCCTCCTTTATTTCGCTGCGCAGAGCACACCGCCGGCGTGATCGCTCAGAGCACTTGTTGATCGGCCGCACACCAGCCGCCTGC
>CAMATD010000254.1 GCA_945860785.1 Variovorax sp. YR752
AGGCTGGCCGAGGTGCAGGCCGAACCCGACGACACCGCCAGGCCCTTGATGCCCATGATCAGCGACTCGCCTTCGACGTAGTTGAAGCTCATGTTCAGGTTGTGCGGCACACGCTGCTCGAGGTCGCCGTTGATGAACACTTGGTCCACGTCCTTCAGGCCGTCGAGCAGGCGCTTCTGCAGACGAGCGGCCTGGGCCACGTCGTCCTTCATTTCGAGCTTGGCGATGCGGAAGGCTTCGCCCATGCCCACGATCTGGTGCGTCGGCAAGGTGCCCGAGCGCATGCCGCGCTCATGGCCACCACCGTGCATCTGTGCTTCGAGCCGCACGCGGGGCTTGCGGCGCACGTACAGCGCGCCGATGCCCTTGGGGCCGTAGGTCTTGTGCGAAGCCAGGCTCATCAGGTCGATGGGCAGCTTGGCGATGTCGATCTCCACCTTGCCGGTGGCTTGCGCCGCATCGACGTGGAAGATCACGCCCTTTTCGCGACAGGCATTGCCGAGCGCGACCACGTCCTGGATGACGCCGATCTCGTTGTTCACGTACATGACGCTGGCAAGGATGGTGTCGGGGCGGATCGCCGCCTTGAACTTGTCGAGGTCGAGCAGGCCGTTTTCCTCGACGTCCATGTACGTGACTTCGAAGCCCTGGCGTTCGAGTTCGCGCATGGTATCGAGCACGGCCTTGTGCTCGGTCTTCACCGTGATGAGATGCTTGCCCTTGCCCTTGTAGAACTGGGCCGCGCCCTTGAGTGCGAGGTTGTTCGACTCGGTGGCGCCGGAGGTCCAGACGATTTCGCGCGGATCGGCGCCGATCAGCTCGGCCACGTAACCACGGGCTTTCTCGACCGCCTCTTCAGCCTCCCAGCCCCAGGCGTGACTGCGCGACGCCGGGTTGCCGAAGTGCTCGCGCAACCAGGGAATCATGGCATCGACCACACGCGGGTCGACCGGCGTGGTGGCGCCGTAATCGAGATAGATCGGGAAATGAGGAGTTACGTCCATGGCTGGCTCGTGCTGGCGTGGGGGTTGTTTTTGATCTGGGCTTCTCGCGGCAGCGCCCGCAGGCGCCGCTCACGACTCAGGACTTGGCGAATACGTTGCCGAGGGCAAACACCGAATTCGGTGCATTCACACGGATCGGCTTGACCACCGGCTGGGCCGAGATGGCGCGCTTGACGACCGGCTTGTTCTCGATCTGTATGCCCCTGGCGATCTGATCGTCGACCAGCTTCTGCAGCGTGACGGAATCGAGGAACTCGACCATGCGCTGGTTCAGCGAGGCCCAGAGCTCGTGCGTCATGCAGCGGCCGGCTTCGCCGAGGCAGTTTTCCTTGCCGCCGCATTGCGTGGCGTCGATGGGCTCATCGACGGAAACAATGATGTCGGCCACGGTGATATCCGCTGCCTTGCGACCGAGGCTGTAGCCGCCGCCGGGGCCGCGGGTCGACTCGACCAGCTCGTGGCGGCGCAGTTTGCCGAACAGCTGTTCGAGGTACGACAATGAAATCTGCTGCCGCTGGCTGATCGCAGCCAGCGTGACCGGACCGGTGTTCTGACGCAGCGCCAGATCGATCATTGCTGTGACCGCAAAACGGCCTTTGGTAGTGAGACGCATCGCAAGCTCCTTCAAGTGCTTACCGTTGAAATGACACCTTGGTCCTGGACCGCGGTGACTTCGTCTCCGCCCTGCCCGACCCCTGACGCTGGTGAACCAGTCTGTGGGAGTCGGTCCCTCATCGCGAAGTTCTTTGTTGTTGAGTATTTCGGTCAAGTATAGCAGAAGCCCCTGAACTCTGCTCGGGTAAACCCCAGCGCGGATCCCTTGAAGAATCCGGATCCCTGACCTAGGACGGCAGGATCACGATGTTGTCGCCGCCCAACGCCCCGAACGCCTGCTCCCGCAGCAGCGCCAGCTGGTCCCGCACCCGCGCCGCCTTCTCGAATTCGAGGTTGCGGGCGTGCTCGAGCATGAGTTTCTCCAGGCGCTTGATTTCCCGGGCGATGTCCTTCTCGCTCATGTCCTCGACCTTGGCGCATTCCAGGTCGAGCTTGGCCATTTCCTTGCCCGTTTTCTCGCTGTAGACGCCGTCGATCAGGTCGCGCACCTGCTTGACGATGCTGCGCGGCGTGATGCCGTTGGCCTCGTTGTAGGCGATCTGCCGGACGCGGCGGCGCTCGGTTTCGCCGATGGCCTTCTTCATCGAGTCGGTCATCCGATCGGCGTAGAGAATGGCCTTGCCGTTCAGGTTGCGCGCCGCGCGGCCGATGGTCTGGATCAGCGAGCGCTCGGCACGCAGGAAGCCTTCCTTGTCCGCATCCAGGATCGCTACCAGCGAGACCTCGGGGATGTCCAGGCCTTCGCGCAGCAGGTTGATGCCCACCAGCACATCGAAGGTGCCCAGCCGCAGGTCGCGCAGGATTTCCACCCGCTCGACCGTGTCAACGTCGCTGTGCAGGTAGCGCACCTTGACGCCGTTGTCGCCCAGATAGTCGGTCAACTGCTCGGCCATGCGCTTGGTCAGGGTGGTGATCAGCACGCGTTCGCTCTTGTCGACGCGGATGCGGATTTCACCCAGCACATCGTCGACCTGGTGCGTGGCCGGCCGCACCTCGACCTCGGGGTCTATCAGGCCGGTCGGCCGCACCAGCTGCTCGACGACATTGCCGGAATGGTCTTTTTCGTACTGTGCCGGCGTGGCCGAAACGAAGATCGCCTGCCGCATGCGTTTTTCGAATTCTTCAAACTTGAGCGGCCGGTTGTCCATCGCCGAAGGCAGCCGGAAGCCGTACTCGACCAGCGTGGTCTTGCGCGCCCGGTCGCCGCTGTACATGGCGTTGAGCTGGCCGATCATCTGGTGGCTCTCGTCGAGGAACATCAGCGCGTCCTTCGGCAGGTAGTCGGTCAGCGTGGCCGGTGGGTCGCCCGGCGCGGCGCCCGAGAGGTGGCGCGAGTAGTTCTCGATGCCCTTGCAGTGGCCGATCTCGGCCAGCATCTCGAGGTCGAACCGGGTGCGCTGCTCCAGGCGCTGCGCCTCGACCAGCTTGCCCTGCCCCACGAATTCCTTGAGCCGCTCGGCCAGCTCGATCTTGATGGTCTCGACGGCGCCCAGCACCTTGTCGCGCGGCGTCACGTAATGGCTCGACGGGTACACCGTGAAGCGCGGAATCTTCTGGCGGACGCGCCCCGTGAGCGGGTCGAACAGCTGCAGCGTCTCGATCTCGTCGTCGAACAGCTCGATGCGGATCGCCAATTCGCTGTGCTCGGCCGGAAACACGTCGATGGTGTCGCCGCGCACGCGGAAGGTGCCGCGCGAGAAATCCTGCTCGTTGCGGGTGTACTGCATGCGGATCAGCCGGCCGATCACGTCGCGCTGGCCGATCTTGTCGCCCACCCGCATGATGAAACGCATCTGCGTGTAGTCCTCGGGCGTGCCGATGCCGTAGATGGCGCTCACCGTGGCCACGATGACCGTGTCGCGCCGCTCCAGCACGCTCTTGGTGGCCGACAGCCGCATCTGCTCGATGTGCTCGTTGATCGACGAGTCCTTCTCGATGAACAGGTCGCGCTGCGGCACATAGGCCTCGGGCTGGTAGTAGTCGTAATAGCTTACGAAATACTCGACCGCGTTCTTCGGGAAGAACTCGCGAAACTCGCTGTAGAGCTGCGCCGCCAGCGTCTTGTTGGGCGCAAACACGATGGCCGGGCGGCCCAGCCGCGCGATCACGTTGGCCATCGTGAAGGTCTTGCCCGAGCCCGTGACGCCCAGCAGCGTCTGGAACACCTCGCCGTCGATCACGCCCTCGACCAGCCCGTCGATCGCCTTCGGCTGGTCCCCGGCCGGCGGATACGGCTGGAAGAGCTCGAAAGGCGAGTCGGGGTATCTGATGAATTCGCCCTCTTTCGCCGGACCGATCGGGTCCAGTTTCTTCAGGTCTGCTATGGCTTCGTTGTTCTCTGGCATGGCTGTTCCCGACAGGTGGCGTGTCGCCGGTAAAATTCAAGGCAACCGGAAAGCGTAGCGCAAGTCCGGTTGCCAGCGAAGCTTTCATCCCAAAGGACCTTTCCATGTCTATGTTCACCGCGGTCGAAATGGCGCCGCGCGACCCGATCCTCGGCCTCAACGAGCAATTTGCAGCCGATACCAACCCCAACAAGGTCAATCTCGGCGTCGGCGTTTATTACGACGACAACGGCAAGCTGCCCCTGCTCCAGTGTGTGCAGGCAGCCGAACAGAACATGATGAAGGCCCCCTCGGCCCGCGGCTACCTGCCGATCGACGGCATCGTGGCCTACGACAACGCCGTCAAGGGCCTGGTCTTCGGCACCGACAGCGAACCCGTGCAATCGGGCCGCGTCGCCACCATCCAGGGCATCGGCGGCACCGGCGGCCTGAAGGTCGGCGCCGACTTCCTCAAGAAGATCAACCCCAGCGCCAAGGTGCTGATCAGCGACCCGAGCTGGGAAAACCACCGCGCCCTGTTCACCAACGCGGGCTTCGAGGTCGAAAGCTACCCCTACTACGACGCGGCCAAGCGCGGCGTCAACTTCGACGGCATGCTGGCCGCCCTGAATGCGGCGCCGGCCGGCACCATCGTCGTGCTGCACGCCTGCTGTCACAACCCGACCGGCTACGACATCACCCCCGAGCAGTGGGACCAGGTGGTCGCAACGGTCAAGGCCAAGGGCCTCGTGCCCTTCCTCGACATGGCCTACCAGGGCTTCGGCTATGGCCTCAAGGAAGACGGCGCAGCCGTCGGCAAGTTCGTCGATGCGGGCCTGACCTTCTTCGTCTCGACCTCGTTCTCCAAGAGCTTCAGCCTGTACGGCGAACGCGTGGGCGCCCTCTCGGTGCTGTGCGAGAACAAGGAAGAAGCCGGCCGCGTGCTGTCGCAGCTCAAGATCGCGATCCGCACCAACTACAGCAACCCGCCGATCCACGGCGGCGCCGTGGTGGCCGCGGTGCTCGGCAACCCCGAACTGCGCGCCCTGTGGGAAAAGGAACTCGGCGAGATGCGCGTGCGCATCAAGGCCATGCGCCAGAAGCTGGTCGATGGCCTGAAGGCCGCTGGCGTGAAGGAAGACATGAGCTTCATCACCACCCAGATCGGCATGTTCAACTACTCGGGCCTGAGCAAGGACCAGATGGTGCGCCTGCGCAACGAGTTCGGCGTGTACGGCACCGACACCGGCCGCATGTGCGTTGCCGCACTCAACAGCAAGAACATCGACTACGTCTGCGCGTCGATTGCCAAAGTCATCTAGGTGACAGCAAAGTGTGAGGGAATCCGTCTGACGACGATTCCTTCACGCTCTTGCAGAGAAGGCCCCTCGCGGCGGGGTCGATGTAGGGGTTAGGCCCCCTGCGTCGCAGCGAATGCGCTGATATATTGCACTGCAACATTCCACTCCAAGACCAGCGATGCTCTACCAACTCTACGAAGCCCAGCGTTCCTTGATGGAGCCGTTCTCGGACTTCGCGCAGGCGGTCTCCAAGCTCTACGGCCAAGGCGCCGTCTGGGGCCAACTGCCCATGGCCCAGCGCATGGCCGCGGGCTACGACCTGCTCTATCGGCTGGGCAAGGACTACGAGAAGCCCGAGTTCAACATCAAGTCCGTGAAGGTCGACGGCGAAGACGTCGTGATCCAGGAAGCGGTCGAGCTCGACAAGCCCTTCTGCGAACTGCGCCGCTTCAAGCGCTTCACCGACGAGCCGCACATCCTCAAGACGCTCAAGAGCCAGCCCGTGGTGCTGATCGTTGCGCCGCTCTCTGGCCACTACGCCACGCTGCTGCGCGACACCGTGCGCACCATGCTGCAGGACCACAAGGTCTACATCACCGACTGGAAGAACGCACGCCTCGTGCCCATGTCCGAAGGCGAGTTCCACCTCGACGACTACATCAACTACGTGCAGGAGTTCATCCGACGCCTGCAGGCCGAATACGGCAACTGCCACGTGGTGAGCGTATGCCAGCCGACCGTGCCCGTGCTGGCGGCCGTGTCGCTCATGGCGAGCCGCAAGGAGCCGCTGCCGCTCACGCTGACGATGATGGGTGGCCCGATCGACGCCCGCAAGTCGCCCACCGCGGTCAACAACCTCGCGATGAACAAGAGCTACGAGTGGTTCGAGAACAACGTGATCTACCGCGTGCCGCAAGGCTTCCCGGGCGAAGGCCGTCGCGTGTACCCCGGCTTCCTGCAGCACACCGGCTGCGTGGCGATGAACCCCGACCGCCATGCCAGCAGCCATTACGACTACTTCAAGGACCTGATCAAGGGCGATGACGCCAGCGCCGAGGCGCACCGCAAGTTCTATGACGAGTACAACGCCGTGCTCGACATGGACGCCGATTACTACCTCGACACGATCCGCACCGTGTTCCAGCAGTTCGAGCTCGTGAACGGCACCTGGGACGTCAAGAACCCCGAAGGCCAGATCGAACGCGTGCGTCCGCAGGACATCCACACGGCCGCGCTGCTGACCGTCGAAGGCGAACTCGACGACATCTCGGGCTCGGGCCAGACCGAAGCCGCGCACAGCCTGTGCACCGGCGTTGCCGATTCGAAGCGCGAGCACTACGAAGTCAAGGGCGCGGGCCACTACGGCATCTTCAGCGGCCGCCGCTGGCGCGAACTGGTCTACCCGAAGCTGGTGAAGTTCATCGCGGCCAACGACCAGCCCCAACGTCGCCGCCGGCGTCCGCGAGAGCCTGCCCGCGGAAGACCGTATCAAGCCCGGCCAGAAGACGGTTGCCGTCGCGGCCAAGAAGGCCCCGGCCACCAGGAAGGCTGTTGCGGTCGCGGCACGCAAGAAGTCCGGCGCCCGCGCCGCGCGCTGAGGCGCGCGCAATCTCCAAGTGAACGGGCTGGCCGCACGCATCAACGACGCACTGCCGCAAACGCAGTGCACACGGTGCGGCTACTCGGATTGCGCCGGCTACGCGCAGGCCGTGGCCGACGGCGAGGCTGGCATCAACCAATGCCCGCCGGGCGGCGCAGAAGGCATCGACCGGCTTGCGCAGCTCACCGGCCGGCCGCTGCTCCCGCTCGATCCACAATTCGGCATCGAGGGCTCACGCGCCATGGCGGTCATCGACGAAGCCTGGTGCATCGGCTGCACGCTGTGCCTCGATGCCTGTCCGACCGATGCGATCCTCGGCATCAACAAGCGCATGCACACCGTGATCGAGGCGCACTGCACGGGCTGCGAGCTTTGCATTCCAGTCTGCCCGGTCGATTGCATCTCGCTCGAAGTCGAAACGCCGGGCCGCAGCGGCTGGCAAGCGTGGTCAGAGACGCAAGCCGAGGCCGCACTGCAGCGCTACAAGCTTCACAGCCAGCATCGCGATGCCGGCAGGCGCGAGGCCGAAGAAACACCCACAATCGCCGAACCGCAGGCCGCCGACACGCGCAAGCGCTCCATCGTCGAAGCCGCCCTGGCACGCGCCCGTGCCGCCTCGCAGCAACGCCCACCCGCCGCCAAACCATGACACTCGATACCCTGCTGATCTACGTCATCGCCTCGCTCGCATTGGCCGTGATCCCCCGGCCCCACAATGCTGCTGGCCCTGTCCAACGGCATCGACGGCGGCATGCGTCGCGCGAGCTGGGGCATTGCCGGCGCGTCGCTCGGCAGCGTCACGCTGATCGCGGTTGTCGCGCTCGGGCTGGGTTCGCTGCTGGTCGCATCGGAATTGCTCTTCAACGCGATCCGCGTGGCGCGGTGTCGCCTACCTCGTCTGGCTGGGCATCAAGCTCTGGCGCAGCGAAGCGACCGACCTCGGCACGGCACTGGCCAAGTCCGCCATCGAAGTCCGGCCGCACGGTCGCGTCGCGCTGCTGCGCAGCCTGGTCGTGGCGCTGTCGAACCCCAAGACGGTGTTGTTCTTCGCGGCCTTCCTGCCGCAGTTCATCGA
Source organism: Variovorax sp. YR752 (assembly GCA_945860785.1). Taxonomy (GTDB): domain Bacteria; phylum Pseudomonadota; class Gammaproteobacteria; order Burkholderiales; family Burkholderiaceae_C; genus Variovorax. The sequence goes on from CAMATD010000254.1 coordinate 7,920, forward strand.
CATCACGAAGCCGCAGGGCACGCAATACCTGCTGCTCGGCGCGAGCTTCGTGGCGCTCGACACCTGCGTGATGCTGGCCTATGCCGCCGCCGGAACGCAGGCCGTGCGCTGGCTCTCGCGCCGTGGCCTCAAGGCGCTGAACCGCGGCTGCGCGGTCGGCATGTGGCTGCTCGCCGCCACGCTCGCGTTCTGGCGCCGGCCAGGGACCTGAGCAGCACGACGCCCACGGCGTACCACTCGAAGCGCGTGACAGTCTCGTTGGCAATCCAGACGCCCAGCAGCATCGCGATCACCGGATTGACGAAGGTGTAGCTCGCGGCCAGCGCAGCAGGCGCCTTGGCGAGCAGCACCATGTAGGCGTTGAACGCAATCAGCGAGCCGAAGACCACGAGGTACAGCCAGACCGCAACGGCTTCAGGCTGAGGCGGCCAGACAAGGCTTTCGCCAGAGATGGCCGAGAGCACCAGCAGCACCACCCCACCGCAAATCATCTCGCTCGCGACGCCCATCGCACCGGGGGCCAGCGGCAGGCTGCGCTGGCTCAACACGCTGCCCATCGACCAGCAGACGCATGCGATGGCGATCGCTGCCAGCCCCGCGGGCGAAGACTGGAAGCCACTCCCCTGCGTCAGCATCAGCACACCGACGAGCCCGAGCGCAATGCCCGTGGCCTCCAGCCGCGTCGGCCTCACGCCCCAGATCAGGTTCAGCAACGCGATCAACAGCGGCACCACTGCGATGAAGGCCACCACCAGCCCCGAGCCGATCGACAGCTCGGCATGGGCCGTGCCGCCCATCCCGCCGCCCAGCATCAGCGCGCCGCCCACCAGCGCATTGCGCCACTGCACGAGCGAGGGCCAAGCAGTGCCGCGCCAACGCATCCACGCGGCGAGCAGCACGCCGGCAAACAGGAAGCGTGAGCCCATCTGCAGAAAAGGCGCGAAGCTGATCAGTGCGTACTTGATCGCGAGGTAGGTCGAGCCCCAGACCACCCAGGTGGCGGCCAGGCAGAGCCACAGCAAGGGCGGCAGTGCGCTGCGTGTCGGGCCGGGTGAGGCGTTGGCGGGGGATGCGAGCGTCGTCATGTCCTGCATGTGTTGGAATTGGAATGGCACCCATGGTATGAAGGCAGGCATGCGGCAACCATGTGCATTTCATGGTTCTGCCCAATCCACACCGTCGATTTAAAGGAGTTGCATGGACTTCACCTTGAACCCCTCGCTGGACGCCCACGACACGCGCATCCTCGCCGAGCTGCAGGACGATGCACGCCTGACCATGGCCGAACTCGGCCGCCGTGTGCACCTGAGCCAGCCGGCCGTGACCGAGCACGTGAAGAAGCTGGAGGCCGCGGGCGTGATCAGCGGCTACCGCGCCACGGTCAACCTCGGCAAGCTGGGCTACGGCATCCGCGCCGTTATCCGCATCGGGCGCGCCGAATACCAGCAGGTCGTCAAGCTGGTGCAGCAGACGCCCGAATGCATCAATGCCTACAACGTGAC
>CAMATD010000255.1 GCA_945860785.1 Variovorax sp. YR752
TCGGGCGGCGCCTACAGCTTCTCGGGCGGCCTGCACGGCGTGGGCGTGTCGGTGACCAATGCGCTTTCCAAGCGGCTCGAAGTCACCACCCACCGCGAAGGCTCGATCGCCAGGCTGGCCTTCAGCGGTGGCGACGTAATCGAAGCGCTCGAAATCCGCAAGCTCGAAGCTGGCGAACTCAAGCAGGGCACCACCGTGCGCGCCTGGCCCGACGCCAAGTACTTCGAGACCGCCGCGCTGCCGATGAGCGAGCTCACGCACCTGCTGCGCAGCAAGGCCGTGCTGATGCCCGGCGTCAGCGTCACGCTGACGGTCGAGAAGACCAAGGAGACACAACAGTGGTTCTACAAGGGCGGCCTGAGCGACTACCTGATGCAGACGCTCAACGGCGACCCCGTGATCCCGCTGTTCGAAGGCAGCGGCCATGCCGACAAGAACGCCGACAACTTCGCCGAAGGCGAGGGCGCCGACTGGTGCGTGGCCTTCACCGAAGACGGCCAGCCGGTGCGCGAGAGCTACGTCAACCTGATTCCCACCAGCGCCGGCGGCACGCACGAAAGCGGCCTGCGCGACGGCCTCTTCACCGCGGTGAAGGGCTTCATCGAACTGCACTCGCTGCTCCCCAAGGGCGTGAAGCTCTTGCCCGAGGACGTGTTCGCACGCGCCTCGTACGTGCTGAGCGCCAAGGTGCTCGACCCGCAGTTCCAGGGCCAGATCAAGGAACGCCTGAATTCGCGCGACGCCGTGCGCCTGGTGTCGAGCTTCGTGCGCCCCGCGCTCGAACTCTGGCTCAACCAGCACGTCGACTACGGCAAGAAGCTCGCCGAACTGGCCATCAAGGCCGCGCAGACGCGCCAGCGCGCCGGCCAGAAGGTCGAGAAGCGCAAGGGCTCCGGCGTGGCCGTGTTGCCCGGCAAGCTGACCGATTGCGAGAGCAAGGACATCAGCCACAACGAAGTCTTCCTGGTCGAGGGCGACTCGGCCGGCGGCAGCGCCAAGATGGGCCGCGACAAGGAAAGCCAGGCCATCCTGCCGCTGCGCGGCAAGGTGCTCAACACCTGGGAAGTCGAGCGCGACCGCCTCTTCGCCAACACCGAAATCCACGACATCTCGGTCGCCATCGGCGTCGATCCGCACGGCCCCAACGACACGCCCGACATGAGTGGCCTGCGCTACGGCAAGGTCTGCATCCTGAGCGATGCCGACGTCGACGGCTCGCACATCCAGGTGCTGCTGCTGACGCTGTTCTTCCGCCATTTCCCGAAGCTCATCGAAACCGGCCATGTATATGTCGCAAAGCCGCCGCTGTTTCGCGTCGATGCGCCCGCGCGCGGCAAGAAGCCGGCCTCCAAGGTCTATGCGCTTGACGAGGGCGAATTGACCGCCACACTCGACAAATTGCGCAAGGACGGCGTGCGCGAAGGCGCCTGGAACATCAGCCGCTTCAAGGGCCTGGGCGAAATGAGCGCGGAACAATTGTGGGAAACGACGCTCAATCCGGATACCCGCCGCCTGATGCAGGTGCAATTGGGCCGGCTCGACTTCCTGGCCACACAAGGCGAGATCACCAAGCTCATGGGCAAGGGTGAAGCCGCCGCCCGGCGCGAGTTGATGGAACTGCGCGCCGACGATGTCGATATCGATGTTTGACCCCCCGTGACCCTTTCAGATTTCATGCGTCCGCTGTTGTTGGCCTTGCTGCTGTGCATGCAGCAGGGGCTCGCGCACGCCGCTGAGATCTACGGCTACATCGACAGCAAGGGCGTCGCGCACTTCGCCTCCGAGAAGATCGACGAGCGCTACCAGATCTTCTTTCGCGGCGGCCAGAGCTTCGACACGTCGAAGGGCATTTCGCCGCTCGGGCGCGGTGGGCGCAGTCTCGATGGCAAGGTGCCGCCCGCATCGCAGACCTTGCTCGCGCTGTTCGAGGCCTCGCCCAGCTACAAGACCGCCAAGGCGGCGCTGCGCGATGCGTCGAGCAAGCATTCCATCGACTACGAACTGCTGCAGGCGCTGATCGCGACCGAATCGGGCTTCGATGCGCAGGCCGTCTCGCCCAAGGGCGCAATGGGCCTCATGCAGCTCATGCCAGCGACCGCTCAGCGCTATGGTGTTGCGGCCGACAAGCGCACGACCATCGAGAAAAAACTGTTCGACCCGCGCATCAACATCGCCGCCGGCTCGCGCTACCTGCGCGACCTGATCGCGATGTTCCCGGGCCAGATCGAACTGGCGCTGGCGGCCTACAACGCAGGCGAGGGCGCGGTGCAGCGCGCGGGCAACAAGATCCCGAACTACAAGGAAACGCAGAACTACGTGCAGACGGTGCTGCAGCTCTACGCGTACCTCAAGCCGTCGGTGGCGACGGGCGGTGGCGGACGCGGCGGCAAGACGCCGGGGCGCATCCGCATGGAGCTGGTGCCCAAGGGCGGGGCCGTGGGCCGTGGCAACATGCTGCCCGAATCCCCCGGCAGCATGCCGACCATGCCCGACATTCCCGAGCAGCCGGTGACGCCGGTCGGTGCGGCGGCCGACATGCCGGTGTCCTGATGGCACAACAGACCCGCAGCCTTTCCCCGTCGATGAAGGAGCCCTTCATGCACCGTCGAAGCTTCGTCCTCGCGACTGCCGCTTGCGCGGTGGCCGGCGCTGCGCGAGCGCAGCATGCGGCCACGCACGACACGCTGCCTCCAGCGCCTTCGTCGAAAGAGCCCTACGCGCGCCTGCAGGGCGGCGTGCCGCACCACATGACGCCCGAGCAGGAGGCCCAGCGCTTCACCGACAGTGCGGCACCGGCCGGCACGCCGGGCCGCTGGGTGCCGCGCGCGGCCCTGCCGATCCCGCGCAGCGAGATGGCCTGGGCGACTGCCGCCATGGGCCGCATGCATGTGGTCGGCGGCTATGGCGAAGGCGCGGTCAACCGCGACTACCACCACATCTACGACCCGAAGGCCGACCGCTGGCTCGATGGTGCGCCGCTGCCGCGCGGCGCCAACCATGTCGCGGTGACGGCCGACGGTGGCCGTGTCTATGCGCTGGGTGGCTTCGTCGAGCAGAACCGTCGTTCGGACACCAACGCCTACGTCTACGATATCGCGGCCAACCGCTGGACCGCCATTGCGCCGTTGCCGCGCCCACGCGGTGCCGCGGCCGTCGTGATGCTCGATGGTTCGCTGCACCTGATCGGCGGCGCATCGGAGCCCGCAGCGGAACGCGCCAGCGTGAGCTGGCACGAGGTCTACGACCCCAAGGCCGACCGCTGGTCCACGCGCAAGCCGTTGCCCGGCGCGCGCGACCATGTGGGCTGCGTCTCGCATGGCAACCAGATCCATGTGATCGGCGGCTGCTTCAACACCTTCGAATACAACACCGACCTGCACCACGTCTACCTGCCCACGCGCGACACTTGGGAGCTGCGTTCGCCGCTGCCCACCGCGCGCTCGGGCCATGGTCTCGTGGTCTATCGCGGCCGCTTCTTCGCCATGGGCGGGGAGGGCGGCATTCTGGTGAACGGCGTGCCGCGGCAGGCCAAGGTGTTCGGCCAGATGGAAAGCTACGATCCCGTGGACGACACTTGGCAGCGCCATGCACCGATGACCACGCCGCGCCACGCCGTGGGCGCCGCGGTGATCGGCGACTGGATCTACGTCGCCGGCGGCGGCGCGGTGCTCGGCGGTGCCGTGCAGTCCGCGGTGCACGAGGCTTTCACACTCGGCTGAGCGCGAAGAAAGCGCACGGCCTGCAGCAACTGTTTTTCTTTCTCTCTTCTCCATGGATTCCCAACCTCCGCTCGATCTCCAGGGTCCCACCGACGGCGACACCACCCTCACGCTGGCCGACTACGCGCAGACCGCCTACCTCGAATACGCGCTCAGCGTGGTCAAGGGCCGCGCGCTGCCCGATGTGTCCGACGGCCAGAAGCCGGTGCAGCGGCGCATCCTGTACTCGATGTCGCGCATGGGCCTCGGCTTTGGCGGCACCAATGGCACCGTGGGCGCCAAACCCGTCAAGAGCGCACGCGTGGTCGGCGACGTGCTGGGCCGCTTCCACCCGCACAGCGACCAGGCCGCCTACGACGCGCTGGTGCGCATGGCGCAAGACTTTTCGCAGCGCTACCCGCTGGTCGACGGCCAGGGCAACTTCGGCAGCCGCGACGGCGATGGCGCCGCGGCCATGCGCTACACCGAGGCGCGCCTGGCCCGCATCACCAGCCTGCTGCTCGACGAGATCGACGAAGGCACGGTCGACTTCATTCCCAACTACGACGGCAGCACCGAAGAGCCGCGCCTGCTGCCCGCGCGCCTGCCCTTCACGCTGCTCAACGGCGCGAGCGGCATCGCGGTCGGCCTGGCCACCGAAATCCCGAGCCACAACCTGCGCGAGATCGCCGATGCCTGCGTCGCACTGATCAAGTCGAACGGCAAGCTCAGCGAAGAAGAACTCTTCGCCATCGTGCCCGGCCCCGACTACCCAGGCGGCGCGCAGATCATCAGCGGCGCGAGCGACATCGCCGACGCCTACCGCACCGGCCGCGGTTCGCTCAAGGTGCGCGCGCGCTGGAAGATCGAAGAACTCGCGCGCGGCCAGTGGCAGCTCGTGGTCAACGAACTGCCGCCCGGCGTCAGCACGCAGAAGGTGCTCGAAGAGATCGAGGAAATCACCAACCCGAAGGTCAAGGCCGGCAAGAAAGCCCTGAGCGCCGACCAGACCCAGCTCAAGGCCGCGATCCTCTCGGTGCTCGACGTGGTGCGCGACGAATCCAGCAAGGACGCCGCGGTGCGCCTGGTGTTCGAACCCAAGACCTCGCGCATCAGCCAGGAAGAGTTCATCACCACGCTGCTCGCGCAGACCTCGCTCGAAACCTCGTCGCCGATCAACCTCACGATGGTCGGCATCGACGGCAAGCCCACGCAGAAGTCGCTGCGCCAGATGCTCAACGAGTGGATCGCCTTCCGCGAAATCACCGTCGAGAAGCGCTCGCGCCATCGGCTCAACAAGGTGCTGGAGCGCATCCACATCCTCGAAGGCCGGCAGCTGGTGCTGCTCAACATCGACGAGGTGATCGCGATCATCCGTGCGGCCGAGGACCCGAAGGCTGCGCTGATCGCGCGCTTCAACCTCAGCGACCGCCAGGCCGAGGACATCCTTGAAATCCGCCTGCGCCAATTGGCGCGGCTCGAGGCCATCAAGATCGAGCAGGAGCTCAAGGGCCTGCGCGAAGAACAGAAAAAACTCGAAGACATCCTCGGCAGCCCGGCGACCCTGCGCCGCCTGCTGGTGAAGGAAATCGAAGCCGACGCCAAGACCTTCGAAGACCCGCGCCGCACGCTGATCCAGGCCGAGAAGCGTGCCGTGGCTGAAGTGAAGGTGGTCGACGAACCCGTCACCGTCATCGTGTCGCAGAAGGGCTGGGTCCGCGCGCAGAAGGGCTGGGCCAGCGAGAAGGCGGCCTCGAACGGCGCGAATGGAGACAAGGGCAGCGCGACGCCCGAGTACAGCTTCAAGTCCGGCGACGCGCTCTACGGCGCCTTCGAATGCCGCAGCGTCGACACGCTGCTGGTCTTCGGCAGCGCCAAGGACAAATCGGTGCGCGTCTACACCGTGCCCGTGGCCTCCTTGCCCGGCGCGCGCGGCGACGGGCAACCGGTCACCACGCTCATCGAGCTCGACGCCGGCACGCACGTCACGCACTTCTTCGCGGGCCCGGTGGGCGCGAGCGTGCTGCTGGCCAACACCGGCGGCTACGGTTTCATCGCCACGGTCGAGAACATGATGTCGCGCCAGCGCGGCGGCAAGGCCTTCATCGACGTGGGCGAGGGCGAGCAGCTCTGCCGTCCCTCGCTGGTGGGCGGCGCGAGCGGTGCCGAGCCGATGCCGGCGGCCACGCATGTGGCCTGCGCCTCGACCGGCGGCCGCATCCTGACCTTCGACATCACTGAACTCAAGAGCCTGCCCAAGGGCGGCCGCGGCTTGACGCTGATCGACCTCGAAGCCAAGGACACGCTGGCGGGCGCCGCGGCCTACACGCGCAGCGTGAAGATCGAAGGCATCGGCCGCGGCGGCAAGGAGCGCGAAGAGACGCTGGAAATCCGCACGCTCAACAACGCGCGCGGCACCCGGGCGCGCAAGGGCAAGGCGGCCGACCTGGGCTTCAAGCCGGCCAGCATCGTGCGGATTCTGTGATGGGCGGCATCGACATCAGCGTCATCGGCCTTTTCATCGCCGTGGTCACCGGCCTCGGCAGCTATGTGCTGGGCCGGCGCATGCGCGAGAAGCGCGCGGCCAAGCGGCGGGAGAAGGACCGCATCGCGGCGCAGGCCAACGAGACCCGTCAGGTGCGCCGGGCGCGCGAGCGCAAGGAGCGCGGGGAGTGAGCAGGTGCTGCGAGCGTTGAGGCGGATGTGGCAGCAGCGATCTTGCTAGTCCATCGCGGCGGTAAAACGAGAACCGTCCGCTTGGGCTTTTCCTGGTTCGCGTTTCTTCTCCCCATGCTGTGGGCAATTTCCGAAGGGCTGTGGCGTCCCTTCGGGTTCGCCCTTCTGGGCGGAGCCTTGGCGAAGTTCTCGATGGATGCTTACCGATCCTCTGGCGCCCCAACTTGGGCGATCGCCGGTTTGCTCGAGTATGCGGTGCTCATGCTTCTGTTCGGATGGTTCGGCAAGAAGTGGCTCGTCGCCGATCTGCTGAAGCACGGCTACATCGAACGATCACCACTCGCCGCCGAACCATCCGTGGAATAACCGGCAGGCGGTTTCTACTTCAGCCCTGCCCACCACCGCGTATTGGTCCGCGCCTGCCCCACCGTCACCACCTCGCCGATCACCGGCGTCGCCAGCTCGATCTTCTTGGCCGCCGTCAGGTCCGCGATGCGGTCCAGCGGGTCGTGCCAGGTGTGGAAGGCCAAGTCGAAGGTGCTGTTGTGCACCGAGAAGAGCACCTTGCCGCGCAAATCTTTGAAGGCCTGCACGCTCTGCTCGGGCATCATGTGCACGGCGGGCCAGTACGCGTCGTAGGCGCCGTTTTCCATCAGCGCCAGGTCGAAGCCGCCGAAGCGCTCGCCGATCTGCTTGAAGCCCTGGAAGTAGCCCGAGTCGCCGCTGTAGAAGATGCGCTGGTCGCCGCTCTGCACCACCCATGAGGCCCACAGCGTGCGGCCGCGGTCGGTCAGCGTGCGGCCCGAGAAATGCTGGGCCGGCGTGGCGGTGAGTTTCACGCCGTCATGCTCGCCGTCCTGCCACCAGTCCAGCTCGGTCACGCGCTCGGCCGGCACGCCCATCGCCACCAGCCGCGCGCGCACGCCCAGCGGCACGAAGTAGCGCTTGACGGTCTTCGAGAGGTATTCGATGGTCGCCACGTCGAGGTGGTCGTAGTGGTCGTGCGAGAGGATCACGCCCTCGATGGGCGGCAGCTGCTCGAGCGTGAGCGGCGGCTTGTGAAAGCGCTTCGGCCCGGCCCATTGCACGGGGGAGGCGCGCTGGCTGAACACCGGGTCGATCAGCCAGTACTTGTCCCGCAGCTTCAGCAGATGCGACGAATGGCCGAGCCGCACGACGTGATTGGCCTTGACGTCCAGCGCGTCCAGCTCCCTGGCGCTGAGCTCATGCACGGGGATCGGATCGACCGGCACCGTGTCGACCTTGCTGCCGACGATGAAGCGCGACCAGATGCGCCAGCCGCTGGCCGAGGGCAGCACCTCGGGATTCGGCATGTTCTGGAAGACGCCGTCCCTGAACTGCGGCGAGTTGTCGTAGCGCGTTTCGCCGCCACCGGCGGCACTGCAGCCCGCGACGAATGCGCAGCCGGCCGCCGCGAGCACGGTGCCCCGGCGCAGCAGTTGAGGCAGGTAGGACCCCTGCGAAGCCGAATCGTCAGCCATGAAAAACCTCTGAACATGTGTTTGTCTTGAGCCGCGAGACTAGCCACAGCGGGCGTTTCAATGGTTTCAGCGGCAGAAACATTCGGCGCGCAGGGGCATTTCAGCCGGATGCGCCATGCACCGACTTATGCCATGCGCCCTATGGCCTGCACCGCGCCGGCACGGCACACTCAGGGCCTTCACGGGCCAGGAGAAGGCGATACCTATGAGCGGCAACCGCTACCCCATCATCTACGTGCGCGGCTATGCAATGACCGAGGCCGAGCGCGACGAGACCGCCGCAGATCCGTTCTGCGGCTTCAACGTCGGCTCCACGGTCTATCGCGCCACCGTCAAGAAAGAGGCGCCGGCGCAGAAATTCGTTTTCGAGTCGCCGGTGGTGCGCCTCCTGGCCGACTACCAGTACCAGAGCGTCTACCAGAACGGCCTCGACATCCTCGACGACGACTGGAAGCCATCGCCCGACGAGACCGGCAAGGACGTGGACGGCATCCCCTCCGCCTCGATCATCATCTACCGTTACTACGACACCGGCTCCGAGCTGCTCGGCGACGGCAAGTCCCGGGACGTCAAGGTCTATGCGGAGGGCCTGAGCAAGCTGATCCTGCGCGTGCGTGACCTCGTGGCGCTGCGCGAGGGCGCGGCCGCCGCACCGGAAGACTTCCGCTGCTACCTCGTGGCGCATTCGATGGGTGGGCTGGTGGTGCGGGCCTTCCTGCAGAACCCGGCGCTGGGCGATGCCGCGGCGCGCGCCTGCGTCGACAAGGTGTTCACCTATGCCACGCCGCACAACGGCATCGAGATGGGCGGCGTCAACATCCCGGCCTGGCTCACGGTGAACGAGATGAACACCTTCAACCGCGACAAGATGTCGGAGTTCCTCGGCACGCCGCCCATCGACGGCCGCATGGACTACCTGCCGGCCTCCGCCTTTCCGGCCGAGCGTTTTTTCTGCATGGTCGGCACCAACCGCGGCGACTACGAAACGGCCAAGGGTCTCTCGCGCATGTTCGCGGGCCACGGCAGCGACGGGCTGGTGCGCATCGAGAATGCCGCGCTCTGGTCCATCGACGCGCAGCAACGGACCCAGCCCGTGGCCACCGCTTACGCCTTTCGTTCTCACTCGGGCTACTTCGGCATCGTCAATTCCGAGGAGGCGTACCAGAATCTCGTGCGCTTCCTGTTCGGCGACGTGCGGGTCGATCTGTGGTTCGACGTCGACGGCGTGACCTTGCCGCCCGACCTGCCCAAGGACGCCGATGTCGACGCGCTCTACCAGGTCGAGCTGCTGGCCGCGCCGCGCGGGAAGCGCTGGTACCTGAGCCGGCGCGTGGCGGACGAAGACTCGCCCGCCTGCCGCACGCACAAGGAACTCACCGATCCGACGAAGACCGAGCGCCGCTCGATCTACCTCTCGACCGTGTTCCTCGCCAACAAGGCCCGCGTGAAGCAGGACCGGCCGACGCTGGCCTACGCGATGACGCTG
>CAMATD010000256.1 GCA_945860785.1 Variovorax sp. YR752
GGCGGCAAGTCGGCCGGTTTCCATGCCTTGAGTGAGTCGATCGACGTGACCGATGGCTGGAAAGGCGCGCAGAATTCGCTCGTGACCGTGCTCGGACTCGTGGGGGTGCAAGGGGTCAGCCCTGCATTGCTTCCCAAACGCCCGGCACGTACCAAGTAATTTGTCACGTTGCAAGTTTGAAAGTGGGCGCTCCACTTCCGGCTTGTGGTCCGCCGCGCCGGAAAATGCAGGCGGTTCTGTCACACACCAAGGAATGGCCATGGGATTGCTCGATTCGGTACTCAGTCAAGTGCTCGGAGGCGCTGCGCAACAGCAGCAACCGCAAGGCGGAGGCGCCGGGGGATTGGGAGATCTCGGCGGATTGGCCGGCGCGCTGGGAGGCTTGCTCGCCAACAATGGCGGTCAAGGCGGCCTGGGCGGCCTGGTCTCGAAGTTCGAGCAGGCTGGCATGGGCGATGTCATCGGCTCGTGGATCGGCAAGGGGGATAACCAGCCGGTCTCGGGCGACCAACTGCAAAACGCGCTGGGCAGCGACACCATCGCGAGCATTGCGTCCAAGCTCGGTATCAATGCGCAAACGCTGCTGCCGATGCTCGCCACCATGCTGCCGGCGCTGATCGACCAGCTCACGCCGCATGGCAAGGTGCCGGACCAGGGTCTCGGCAACCATGAAGATCTGCTGGGTTCGCTCAGCGGCTTGCTGCAAGGCAAGCAGTCCTGAGCGAGGCCTGCCTCATCAAGAATTCCAGCGCCCGCGAGAGCGCTTTTTTTTGGCTGGCGCCTGAAGAAGCCCCGTCAGTTCGGCGGAAAGCGCTTGTCGAGCCAGCGCTGCAACGTGGCAAACACCGGCTCGGCGTCCAGCTCGTTGAAGATCTCGTGGTACAGGGTCTCGAAGCATTGCGCTTCGACCATGCCGCTGGGTGCGGCCGCAGCGGCGAAGGCGCGGCTGGCGGCCGACCTCACGAGACGGTCGTCGCCTGCATAGATCAGCAGCGTGGGAACCGGCCAATGCGCCGCCGCCTGCTGCACCGTGGCACCTTCGTACGCCAGGAAGCGTGCGAGCCGGCTGCCGACGCGGTCGTGCGTGAGCGGATCGTCGCGGTAGGCCTGCACGACCGCGAGGTCGTGCGAGAGGTAGTTGTCGTCGAGGCCGTTGCCGACGCGCAGGTTCGGCGCGATGCGCGGCAGCACCGCGAGCAGCGCCTTCTGGAACCCGCTCAAGCCGGGATCGAGCCCCGGCGAAGACAGCACAAGGCCATCGACCGGTCGCACCCCGCGCGCCACCAGGCTGGCCGCAACCAGCCCGCCCAGGCTGTGCCCCAAGAGCACCACCGGCACGCCGGGGTTCTCGCGGCGCGCATCGTCGATCACCAACGCAAGGTCGTCGACCAGCCGCAGCTCGCTCGGCAACCCGCCCCGCGCGCCGGACGATTCGCCGTGGCCGTGATGGTCGTGCGCCCACACCGCGAAGCCCCATTCATGCAAGAGCTCCGCGACCTCGTGATAGCGACCGGCATGCTCGCCGAGCCCATGCACCACGACCACCACCGCACGTGCCGGCTCGGCGGTCGGCAGGCGGCGCAGGGCCAGCGTCTCGCCGTCCGGTGTGGACAGCGACACGCGCTGCGGCAAGGGCAGCGCTTCGCTCAAGCCGCTACCGGCACCGCGGCGGCCGCGCGGTGCGCCGCCGGCAGGGCCGCAATCACCTCGGCCACGGCGGCCGTCAGCTTCTTGGCGTACGGCACGTGCAGGAACTCATTGGGGCCGTGCGCATTGCTCTTCGGGCCGAGCACGCCGCAGACCATCATCTGGGCCTTGGGGAAGCCGGTGCTGAGCATATTCATCAGCGGGATCGTGCCGCCCTGGCCGATGTAGCCGCAGGACGCGCCGAAGTGCGCCTGCGAGGCCTTGTTTTGAGTGCGTCTTCGAACCACGGCGTGATCGTCGGCGCGTTCCAGCCGGTGGCGCCGCCGTTGCTTTCGAAGGTGACGCGGGCCTGGTAGGGCGCGTTGTCCTCGCGCAGCGCCTTGAGTTGCTGCACCGACTCGGCCGCATCGACCAGCGGCGGCAGGCGCAGCGAGAGCTTGAAGGCCGTGTAGGGACGCAGCACGTTGCCCGCATCCTTCAGCGCCGGAAAGCCTTCGGCGCCGGTCACCGACAGCGTGGGCTTCCAGGTGCGGTTGAGCAGCGCTTCCACCGGGTCGGTGGTGGTCGGCAGCGCGAACATGGTCGAGCCGCCGCAGTCGTAGTGCGCCCACGGGAAGCGCTTGTAGACCTCTTCGCCGAGGTCGCGGCGGTGGCCTTGGCCTGCCGCGAGGCGGTCGAGCACCTGCCGCATGATGCGGAAGCTCGACGGCACGAGCCCCGAAGCATCGCCCGAGTGGATGCCTTCGGTCAGCACCTCGACCTTGAGCGTGCCGCTGGCCATGCCGCGCAGCGAGGTGGTGAGCCACAGCTGGTCGTAGTTGCCGGCGCCCGAGTCGAGGCAGATCACCAGTTCGACGTTGCCCAGCCGCGGGCGCAGCGCGTCGACATACGGCAGCAGGTCGTAGGAGCCGCTTTCCTCGCAGGTCTCGATCAGGCCGACGATGCGCGGATGCGCCGCGCCCTGGGCCTTGAGCGCCTGCAGCGCGGCGATGCTGGCGTAGACCGCATAGCCGTCGTCGGCGCCGCCGCGACCGTACATCAGCACGGTCTCGCCCATGTCGGTGCCGGTGGCCGGCACTTCGAAGAACAGCACGGGCGTGCGGCCATCGAGGCGCACGATCTCGAGCTTCAGGCCTTCGACCTTCTGTGCCTCGACCCAGGCGGCCGCGTTGCGCAGCACGGTCTCGAGGTAGCCGTTGGCCGACCATTCCTTGTCGAAGCCGGGCGACTTGGCGGGAATGGCGATGTAGTCGGTGAGTTGTTTGACGATGTCGCCGTCCCATTGGGCGGTGACGTCGGAGAGGGCGCGCTCGGCGTCGAGCGTGCCGGCGGGCATTTCGCGGTGCAAGGGGGCGTTCATCGGTGGGTGCTCCGCGGGGTGACGAAAAACGCATTTTGCGCCTCGCAGCGACCACGCGTAGAGTGCGGGCGATCTCAACCCGGAGCGCAATGTGAGCAAGGCAACATCGACTCGGATCAAGGTAGGCATAGGCGGCTGGACCTACGAGCCTTGGCGCGACAACTTCTATCCCAAGGGGCTCGCGCACGCGAAGGAGTTGAACTACGCAAGCCGCAAGGTGAGCGCCATCGAGATCAACGGCACCTACTACAGCACCTTCAAGCCCGAGAACTTCAGGAAGTGGCACGACGAGACGCCGGACGACTTCATGTTCTCGCTCAAGGCTTCGCGCTTCACGACCAACCGCAAGGTGCTGGCGACCGCCGAGGATTCGATCAAGCGCTTCATCGAAAGCGGCCTCACCGAGCTTGGCGACAAGCTCGGGCCGATCGTGTGGCAGTTCATGCCGACCAAGCAGTTCGATCCGGAAGACTTCGAAGCTTTTCTGCAGCTGCTGCCGAAGAAAGAGGGCAGTCGCACGCTGCGCCACGTGATGGATGTGCGGCACGAGAGCTTCATCACGCCCGCCTACAAGGCGCTCGCGCAGAAGCACAAGGTCTCGACCGTGTTCACCGACGCGGACAAGTTCCCGTCGTTCGAGGAGCCCGAGGGTGACTTCGCCTATGCGCGGCTCATGATGGCCGACGCCAAGCTCAAGACGGGCTACGGGCCGAAGGCACTCGACACCTGGGCCGAACGCGCGCAGACATGGACCGAAGCGCCGAAGAAGCGCGACGTGTTCGTGTATTTCATCAACGGCGCCAAAGAAAAGGCACCGGCCGCGGCCGGTGCCCTGCTGAAGCGCCTGGGATGGGAGCCGCCCGAAGAGACGGCGAAGGCTTAGAGCCCCGGGGTCAGCTACGGCTTGGCGCCGAAGCTGATTTCGCCCGACAGCTGGCCGCCTTCTTCGATCACGATCTTGCCGGCGACCTTGCCGGTCGAATGGATCACGAGCTTTTCGCGCACCGTGAGGTTGCCGTCGAAGATGCCGCGGATTTCGGCGATGTCGATTTCGGCCGAGCCCTTGAACTCGCCCTGCTCGGCGATCTGCATCAGGCGCGAGTCCATGGTCGCTTCGACCAGGCCCTCGACCACGAGCGTGTCGCAATCGGTGATCTCGACGCCCTTGAGCTTAATGTTGGGGCCGACGGTGAGCTTGCTGCCGCCTTCCTTGGCGGCGGTTGCTGCATTGGCTGCAGCCAGGCCGCCCGGCTGCTGGGCCGTGAGCGACGAAGGATTGACGGGCGTACCCGAGAGATTGGTGCCCGAACCGACCAGTGGCGCAGGGCGCGAGGTCAACGAGTCGGTGTCACGATCACGCTTGCCGAAAAAGGGGGACTGTGTAGCCAAAGGGGAGCTCCTCAAGAAAGGGACTATCGTAAGAACGCACTTACGGCCTACCGTACTTCATTGCGCAAGAGCGCATAACCGAATAAGACCGCGTGCGCCTCGACAATGGCGCTCCAGTAGACCCTAAACCACGGAAGATGACGACCCCCTCGAACACCACTGCCGCATCTCCCGCCGATTCGCCCGCCGGCGACACGCGTTTCGGCAAGCCCCAGCGGGGATGGCGGCGTGCGCTGTTCTCGGTGATCTTCGAGTCCGAATCGCGCTCGGGGCGCCTGTTCGACCTGATGCTGATCGCGGTGATCGTGACCAGCGTGGTCGTCGTGATCCTCGACAGCGTGCAGCCGATCCGCGAGCAATGGCGGCCCGTGTTCAACGCGCTCGAATGGGTGTTCACCATTCTCTTCACGCTCGAATACATCGCGCGGCTGTCCTGCGTGGACAAGCCCTTGCGCTACGCGCTGAGCTTCTACGGCGTGATCGACCTGCTCGCGCTGCTGCCGACTTTCCTCGTGGCGTTCGCCCCCGAGATGGCGTACCTGATCGACGTGCGCATATTGCGGCTGCTGCGCGTGTTCCGGATCTTCAAGCTTTCGCGCTACTCGGTCGAATACCGCGCGCTGGTGTCGGCCGTGGCGGCGAGCCGGCGGAAGATCACGGTGTTCGTCGGTTTCGTGATGCTGGTGGTGCTGGTGATGGGCACGCTGATGTACGTGGTCGAAGGGCCGGTGCACGGCTTCACGAGCATTCCGGTGGCGATCTACTGGGCGATCTCGACCATGGCCACGGTGGGCTTCGGCGACCTCGTGCCCAAGACCGACCTGGGCCGCGCGATCGCCTCGGTGATGATGCTGCTGGGCTGGGGCGTGCTGGCGGTGCCGACGGGCATCGTGACCGCAGAGATGGCGCGGCGCGGGCCCGATGACGAGACGGTGCCGGTGGCTGCGCGCGGCATCCTCGCGATGACGCCGCCTTCTTCCTCTTCAACCGCACCGCCGCGGCGGCTTACTCCTGTGGCCAGACGACGCGCCCTTGCGCAGCATCGTCGAGGCGCGCGATGAATGCATCCGCCTCCGGCTCGGGCAGCGTGAAGGCGAACTGCACGTCGCTGTCGTGCTGCACGGTGTCGAGCACTGCGCCTGCTGTTGCGGCGAGTTCGCGCCGCAACAGCCCTTCGAGCGCATAGGGCACGGCGCAGCGCAGGCTGCGCTGCCGCACCAGGGGCACGAGGGTGGCACCGAGCAGGGCTTGCGCGATGGCATCGGTGTAGGCTCGTACGAGCCCGCCGGCGCCGAGCTTGACGCCGCTGAAGTAGCGCACCACGGTCGCGAGCGAACCCTCGATCTGTTGATGGCGAAGCACTTCCAGCATGGGACGGCCCGCTGTGCCGCCCGGCTCGCCGTCGTCGTTGGCAGCCGACTGCCCGCCGGCCATCAAGGCCCAGCACACGTGCGCGGCCGCGGGGTGCTCGCTACGCAACGCCGCCACGACGGCCAGCGCCGCCGCCCGATCGGCCACCGGCTGCACGCAGCCGATAAAGCGGCTCTTCTTGATGACCAGTTCGCTGTGAACCGGCTGCGCGAGCGTGAAGCGTCATCCGACGCGGTCCGCGCTCAGCCGCCCCGCTCGAACTTGAAGACGGCCGTGCTGGCCCGCGCGTTGGGCAGCCATCGCACGTCGCGCCCATCCTGCAGGCCGAACGAATCGAGCACGCGCAGGTTGTTCTTGCCGGCCAGCACCTCGAAATCCTTGAAGGTGCCGACGCGGATGTTGGGCGTGTCGTACCACTGGTAGGGCAGCCGGCGCGTCACCGGCATGCGGCCGCGCGCCACGCTGATGCGGTTGGGCCAGTGGGCGAAATTGGGGAAGGCGACGATGCCGATGCGGCCGACGCGCGCCGTCTCGCGCAGCATCACCTCGGCATTGCGCAGATGCTGCAGCGTGTCGATCTGCAGCACCACGTCGAAGGAGGCGTCGTCGAACATCGCGAGGCCTTCGTCGAGGTTGAGCTGGATCACGTCGACGCCGCGGCGGATGCACTGCAACACGTTGCCGTCCGCGATCTCCACGCCGTAGCCGGTGCAGCCGCGCTCGCGCTGGAGCAGGTCGAGCAGGGCGCCGTCGCCGCAGCCGAGGTCGAGCACGCGCGCGCCTTCGGGCACGAGGGCGGCGATGAGTCGTTGGGTGTCGAGGTCGCTCATTGGATTTCCTGCGCCACGCGTTCGAAGTAGGAGCGGACCACGCCGATGTAGCGTACGTCGTCGAGCAGGAAGGCGTCGTGGCCGTGCGGCGCATCGATCTCGGCGTAGCTCACGTTGCGGCGGTTGTCGAGCAGCGCCTTGACCAGCTCGCGGCTGCGGGCGGGCGAGCAGCGCCAGTCGGTCTTGAAGCTCACGAGCAGGAACTTGGCGGTGGCCTGCGCCAGCGCGGTGCTGAGCTGGCCGCCGTGGCTGCGCGCGGGATCGAAGTAGTCGAGGGCGCGCGTGATGAGCAGGTAGGTGTTCGCGTCGAAATACTCGCTGAACTTGTCGCCTTGGTAGCGCAGGTAGCTCTCGATCTGGAACTCGACGTCCTGCGTGGAGTAGCGGTAGTCGAGGCCCGCGGCCTCGCCTTCGACGGCGCTGCGCAGGATGCGGCCGAACTTCTCGTTCATCACGTCGTCGCTGAGGTAGGTGATGTGGCCGATCATCCGCGCGATGCGCAGGCCGCGCTTGGGGATCACACCATGCTCGTAGAAGTGGCCGCCATGGAAGTCGGGGTCGGTCACGATGGCGCGGCGCGCGACCTCGTTGAAGGCGATGTTCTCGGCCGTGAGATTGGGGGCGCTGGCCACCACCACGGCGTGGCGCACGCGGTCGGGGTATTGCAGCGTCCACGAGAGCGCCTGCATGCCGCCGAGGCTGCCGCCCATCACGGCAGCGAGCGTGCGGATGCCGAGCGCGTCGAGCAGCGCGGCTTGGGCATCGACCCAGTCTTCGACCGTCACCACCGGGAAGTCGGCGCCGTAGACGCGGTCGGTGGCCGGGTTGATGTGCATCGGGCCGGTCGAGCCGAAGCAGGAGCCGAGGTTGTTGACGCCGATCACGAAGAAGCGGTCGGTATCGACCGGCTTGCCGGGGCCCACCATGTTGTCCCACCAGCCCTCGGAGCGGGCCTGGCCTTCGTAGACGCCCGCGACGTGGTGCGAGGCGTTCAGCGCATGGCAGACGAGCACCGCGTTGCTGCGGTCGGCGTTGAGGGTGCCGTAGGTTTCGTAGGCGAGCGTGTAGTCGCTGATCGACGCGCCGCTGCGCAAGGCCAGCGGGCCTGCGAACTGCATCGACTGCGGAGAGACGACCAAAGGAGGTGACGACATGAATGAAAAAACCCGGCCTCGCCAAAAACGAGCCGGGTCCGGCTGCCGTCTTTAGCTGAATTTATAAAGCGCCCGCAAGCTGTAGCAAATCGGCACAGGGGGCAGTATAGCGCCCCGCCGCGTTACCAGCCGATGATCATCACGATGCCCAGCACCAGGAAGATCGCCGCCGAGATGCCGTGCACGAGCTTGATCGGCACGCGCCGCACGATCTTGTCGCCCAGCCACACCACCGGCGCATTGGCCAGCATCATGCCCAGCGTGGTGCCGGCGACGACCCAGACATAGTCCTGCGTGAAGCGGGCGGCGAGCATGACGGTGGCGATCTGGGTCTTGTCGCCCATTTCGGCCAGGAAGAAGGCGATCACGGTGGTGCCGAACACGCCGAAGTGCGAGGCGCCGGGGGCGTCGTCATCGTCGAGCTTGTCGGGGATCAGCATCCAGGCCGCCATCGCGATGAAGGAGCCGCCCAGGATCCAGCGCAGCACCTCGGGTGCCGAGCCAGCGCGTGATGTAGTTGCCGACAGCGCCGGCCAGGGCGTGGTTGACGATGGTGGCGACGAAGATCCCGAGCACGATCGGCCAGGGTTTTCTGAAACGGGCCGCGAGCAAGAGGGCCAGGAGTTGGGTCTTGTCGCCCATTTCGGCGAGCGCAACGACGCCCGTTGCAACGAGAAAAGCTTCCATGATGAACGTGGGGTTCCTTGGGCCGAAGGACGCAATTGACCGTGCAACACCTTCGGCCATATTCCCGAAGTTGCACGGTCAAAGGTCGCGCCAAGTGTGTTCACTGCACGCGCCATGTCCTGTGTGGGGCAGGACAAGTCTGTTGACACGGGCCCTTCTCGCAAACGGAAGGCGGCTACTCCCCAATGACGGGCGGATTCTACCTGTAAGGCCAATCACTTCATCCGGATCTTGTAAGCGGGCGCTAGCTTCTCATGGTTTTTGCGGGTGGTACCTCGAGACGCAAATTCCCGCTTGCTTTTCAGCTATTTCACCCATAAGGCACGAGCCTCCCTCTTTAATTTGGTGGGGAGGCAGTTCGGTGATCGGTCAGTTTCGCGCGACTCGACGGCTCTCGTTTGAGTGATGCTTTCGGGACTCCATCGCTTTTCTTGATGTGTTTATAGGAGTCCCTTGATGGGCAACAAACTGTACGTCGGCAACCTGCCTTACTCGGTGCGCGACGGTGATCTCGAACAGGCATTCGGTCAGTTCGGCGCAGTGACCAGCGCCAAGGTCATGATGGAACGTGACACCGGCCGCTCGAAGGGCTTCGGCTTCGTCGAGATGGGCAGCGACGCGGAAGCGCAAGCAGCCATCGCCGGCATGAACGGCCAGCCCCTGGGCGGCCGCAGCGTCGTCGTCAACGAAGCACGTCCCCCGCGCAGCGGTGGTGGCGGCGGTGGTGGCGATGGCGGTTTCCGCAGCCCCTACGGTGCCGGTCCCCGTCCCCGTGGCGGCGGCGGCAACAGCGGCTACTAAGCTCTGCGCCTCACAACGCACACAGACAAAAGGC
>CAMATD010000257.1 GCA_945860785.1 Variovorax sp. YR752
CTTCTTCTCGCAGGGCGAGTGGTGGCTGAGCGTGGCCTCGGACCACACCGACCGCTATGTCGAGAGCTATTCCGTCGCCGTCTCCAAGCAGATGTGCGCGAAGCCCGTGGCCCAGGTGGCCTGGCGCTGGCGCGATCTGCAGGCGCATCAGGATGAAGTGGAACTGCACTCGCGCATCTTTGAAGATGGCCGTTGGGTGGACTACCAGCGCGGCACGCTGGCGTCGATCCGTCCGCTGGCTGCGCTGCGCGACGGCATGCCCGGCGCGGGTGCTGCGCCCGAGGGCCTGTTCATGACCTGCGGCACGCTGGGTGCACTGCCCAATGCGAAGGGCGAAGGCATCCGGCCTGCTGCGCAGATGGAAATCGAACTGCACGATCCGCGGCTGCAACGCCGCATCGTGCATCGCTATGCGGTGCAAGCACTGCCGGTGGTGGCGTGATGCGCGGCACCGGCAACCTCACCATCGCCGCTCTGCGCGAACGCATCGCGCGCGGCGAGCTGTCTCACGAAGCGTTGATCGAGCAGGTGCTCGAAGCGGCCGCCCTGCCCTCCGCGCAGCATGTGTTCACGCGGCTCTACGCTGATGCGGCGCGTGCCGCGGCGCGGCATGCCGATGCGATGCAGAAGGCAGGCGTGCAGCTCGGTGCGCTCGCGGGCCTGCCTGTGTCGATCAAGGACCTGTACGACGTCGCCGGCGAAACCACGATGGCCGGCTCCGCCGTGTGCGAAGGCGAGCCACCGGCCGTGCGCGACGCGGTAGCCGTCACAAGGCTGCGCACGCAAGGCGCGGCCATCGTCGGCAAGACCAACATGACCGAGTTCGCCTTCTCTTCTCGGGCGTGGGCATCAACCCGCACTACGGTACGCCGCGCAACCCGGCCGATGCGGGCACGCCGCGCATTCCGGGCGGCTCGTCATCGGGCGCGGCCGTGTCGGTGGCGCTCGGTCTTGCCGTCGCAGGGCTGGGCTCGGACACGGGCGGCTCGATCCGCATCCCGGCCGCGCTGTGCGGGCTCGTGGGCTTCAAGAGCACGCAGTCGCGCGTTCCGCGCACGGGTGCTTTCGAGCTCGCGCGTTCGCTCGACACCGTCTGTGCCATGGCCCGCAGCGTGGAAGACTGCCTGATCGCGGATGCGACCATTGCCGATGCGCCGCTGGTGGTGCAGAGGCGTCCGCTCGAAGGCCTGCGCCTGGCGGTGCCCCGGACGCTGATGTTCGACGGCATCGAGCCGGCTGTCGCGCGTGCTTTCGAGCGTTCGCTGCAGGCCTTGTCGGCAGCAGGCGCGCAGGTCGTCGACATCACGCTGGCCGAACTCGCCGAGATCGTGACCGTCAATGCGCCCGGCGGCTTCTCGCCGATCGAGGCATCGGCCGTGCATCGCGAACGATTCGCCGCGCGGCGCGAAGGCTTCGACGCACGCGTCGCGGCACGCATCGCATTCGGCACCGAAGTGCGCGCCGCCGATTACATCGCCATGCAGGACCGCCGGCGCAACTGGATAGTCCGCGTCGAACACGCGCTCGAAGGCTACGACGCGCTCGTCTGCCCGACCGTGCCGATCGTCGCGCCACCCATCGCGGCACTGGCCGAGAACACCGCCTTCTTCCAGGCCAACGGTCTGCTGCTGCGCAACACCTTTGCGAGCAACCTGCTCGACGGATGTTCATTCAGCCTGCCGTGCCAGGCGCCCGACGAGCTGCCCGTGGGCCTGATGCTCTCGTCGGTGCGCGGCGACGATGCGCGGCTGGTCGCAGTGGCGCTGGCCGTGGAACCCGCACTGCGATTTGACTGAGCGGGACAAGACCCGCCTGCGGGTCAGTGCGCTTCGCACTCGTCGATGAAGTTCTCGAGCAGCTTCTTGAGCTGGCTGGTCTTGCGCGGCCCCAGCGCTTCTTCGATGACATCGTGGTGCGCATCCACGCTTTTCTTCAGCCGGGAGACCGTTTCCAGACCCAGGTCGCTGATGTAGACCAGCACCCTGCGGCTGTCGGTGGCGTCGGCGGCGCGCTGCACCAGTCCGCGGCTCACCAGCTTGTCGATGTTCTTGGTCAGCGCCGGGTGGTTGAGCAGCACGGTCTCCGCCAGGTCGCCCATGGAGCGCCCCTGCTCGTCGGCCAGCACCTGCAGGATGCGCCAGTGCTCCTCCGTCACTTCTTCCGCGGCGATGGACTGGGCCAGGCCGATGCGCATGCGCCGGTTGGCGGAGGCCAGCAGGTAGGCCAGGTACTGGGAAATGTCTTGCTCGGGCATGGGGGACGGGGCGGTCTTCATCGGAATCGGTGCGGGCGAGTCTACGCAGAATCGTTTGCCTTGGAAAGTATTGGCGCGATTTTTGCAGCATGCTCAGCCCCAGTCGCCGTCCTTCCATCCTCTGCACCGGTCACTCGCCCCATGCTCGCCCTCTCATCGAACAGGATTGCGGCCCGCGCACAACGGTCACAGCCCCTGCTTGCGCGCCAGGAGCTCAACATCGCGCTGTGCGTGCCGCTGGGCGGCACGGCCGGCATATGGGCGCCCTCCTCCCTCGCCTGCGCCAAGCTGGCGCTGTCCGAGCTCAACCGCGACGCGGGCATCGGGGGCCGCTCGTGCCGGCTGTTGACCGTCAATGCCGCGGGCGACTCGGCCGACATCGAAGCCACGCTGACCGAACTGGTGCAGGAAGGCGACATCGACGCCATCATCGGCATGCACACCAGCGCCGTGCGCCATCGCATCCTGCGCCCCGTGGGCGGACAGATTCCGATCGTCTACACGCCGCTGTACGAAGGCGGCGAATCCACGCCAGGCGTCTTCGCGATCGGCGAGACCGCCGCACGCCAGCTGCAGCCGGCCATCGGCTGGCTGGGCCGGCACAAGCACCCGCGACGCTGGTTCGCCGTCGGCAACGACTACATCTGGCCGCATGTCTCGCACCGGATGGCGCGCGGCTACATCGCGCAGGCCGGCGGCGAGCTGGTCGGCGAGATGTACGTTCCCTTCGGGACCACGGACTTCTCGCAGGTGCTCGACGCACTCCACAAGGGCAGCGTCGACGCCGTCCTGCTCTCGCTCATCGGACAGGATGCCATCGAGTTCAACCGGGCCTTCGGTCGCACGAGCCTGTCGCGCGCCATGCTGCGGCTGTCGTGCGCCATCGGCGAGAACGAACTCCTCGGCATCGGTGCCGACAACGCAGAAGACCTCTACATGGCCTGCGGCTACTTCGCCACGCTCGACACGGAGGCCAACCTGGCCTTCAAGGAACGCTACTACGCGCATTTCGGCGAGCGCGCGCCGACCCTCAACACCTTCGGCCAGTCGACCTATGAAGGCATGCATTTCCTGGGCGCGCTGTTCGCCGAAGGCACGCAGCCCGTGGCCCGCCTGCAGCACCTGGGCGGCACACCCATCCGCTATCGCAGCGCGCGCGAAGCCGACTACCAAGGCGGCGGCGTGAACCGCACGCCGATCTATCTGGCCCGGGCCGAAGGCAATGCGTTTCGCGTGATCACGCGACTTTGAGCGGGTGTAAGGCCGGTATGTTTTATTTTCCAAGGAAAACAAAATCCTTGACTTGGAAAATATCGGCTCACAGAATAAGGCCGTGACGAGCCTGTAGCGTCCCGCCGTTTTGCACGGTGCGGCAAGGCCCTCGCAACGCCGATCCGGCGGGCTCTTCGGGGCCGCCGGCGCCCACTCAACGAAGAACGCGGAGTCCGTCCATGGCCATCAAGCGCCCCACCCTCGACCAGCTGCAGGACGTTGCCCTCGGCCTGGGCATCCACCTGTCCGAAGCACAGGCCAGCAGCTACAACGCGCTGCTGCAGGCCAACTTCGACGCCTACGACACGATCGACGCCATGCCCGACTACCTGCCCGTCGTGAGCTACGCGCGCACGCCCGGCTACCGCCCCTCGGGCGAAGAGAACAAGTACGGCGCCTGGTACGTCAAGACCACGATCAAGGGCAAGGCCGAGGGCAAGCTCGCCGGCAAGACGTGGTGCTCAAGGACAACGTCTGCCTCGCCGGCGTGCCGATGATGAACGGCGCCTCCACGCTCGAGGGCTATGTGCCGAACGTCGACGCCACGGTCGTCACCCGGCTGCTCGATGCCGGCGCCACGGTGGTGGGCAAGTCGGTCTGCGAGTACTTCTGCTTCTCGGGCGGTTCGCACACCAGTGCCTCGGGGCCGGTGCACAACCCGCACCGCATGGGCTACTCGGCCGGCGGCTCCTCGTCGGGCAGCGCGGCGCTGGTGGCCACGGGCGAGGTCGACCTGGCCATCGGCGGCGACCAGGGCGGCTCCATCCGCATGCCGGCCTCCTATTGCGGCATCTACGGCATGAAGGCCACCCATGGCCTGGTGCCCTACACCGGCGTGATGCCCATCGAACTCACCATCGACCACACCGGCCCGATGACAGCCAACGTGACCGACAACGCGCTGATGCTCGAAGTGCTGGCCGGCCCCGACGGGCTCGATCCGCGCCAGCATGCGGGCCAGACCGCCAAGCCCTACAGCGAGCTCATGAAGGAAGGCGTGCGCGGCCTGCGCATCGGCATCGTCAAGGAAGGTTTCGGCTGGCCCCAGTCGGACCCCGCCGTCGGTGCCAAGGTGCGCAAGGCGGCCGAGGTGTTCACCCGGCTGGGCGCGATCGTCAGCGAGGTGTCGGTGCCCATGCACGCGGTCGGCCCGGCGATCTGGCTGCCGATCGCGGCCGAGGGCGCCACCCAGCAGATGATGAAAGACAACGGCCACGGCTTCAACTGGAAGGGGCTCTACGTCACGAGCATGGTCGACTTCCACGCCGGCTGGAAGCAGCGGGCCGACGAGCTCTCCGAAACGCTCAAGCTCACCATGGTGCTGGGCGAATACTTCATCAAGCACTACCGCGGCCACTACTACGCCAAGGCGCAGAACCTGGCGCGCCAGTTGACCGCGGCCTACGACAGTGCCCTGTCTAACTTCGACCTGCTGCTGATGCCCACGCTGCCGATCACGGCCACGCCGCGGCCCGGGCCCGGCGCGAGCATCGAGGAGGTGGTCACGCGCGCCTTCGAGGTGCTGCCCAACACCTGCCCCTTCGACGTCACCGACCACCCGTCGATGAGCGTGCCCTGCGGGCTGATCGATGGCCTGCCGGTCGGGATGATGCTCACCGGCCGCTGCTACGACGAGGCCACCATCTACCGCGCCGCCTATGCCTTCGAGCAGGCCGGCGACTGGAAAGCCATCTGAGGCTTCCGCCCGCTTTCTTCCGTTCCTGCCTTTCCCGAACACACAGCGGCGGCTGCGCCCGCCAACCAACGAGGAGTTAGTTCCATGGATCGTCGTTCCTTCATCCAGTCTTCGGTCGCCGCCCTGGCGGGCACCGCGGTGCCGCTGTTCCCGATGGCCGCCATGGCGGCCGACGAGATCGTCGTCGGCAGCATCATCGACATGTCGGGCGGGCTGGACATCTACGGCAAGCCGATGGCCGACTGCATGACGCTCGCGGTCGAGGAACAGAACGCCGCCGGCGGCCTGCTGGGCAAGAAGATCAGGCTGGCCACCTACGACCCGCAGTCGAACATGCAGCTCTATGCGCAGTTCGCGCAGCAGTCGGCGCTCAAGGACAAGTCGACGGTCGTGATGGGCGGCATCACCTCGGCCTCGCGCGAGGTGATCCGGCCGGTGCTCACGCGCAACAAGACGCTGTACTTCTACAACACGCAGTACGAGGGCGGCGTGTGCGACCGCAACACCTTCTGCACCGGCGTCACGCCCGGCCAGACCGTCGCGAAGCTCATTCCCTACGCGATGAAGAAGTGGGGCAAGAAGGTCTACGTGGTGGCGGCCGACTACAACTACGGCCAGATCACCTCGCAATGGGTCAAGAAGTTCGTTCAGGAGAACGGCGGCTCGGTCGCCTCCATCGATTTCTTCCCGCTCGACGTGACCAACTTCGGCCCGACCATCTCGAAGATCGAGGCGGCCAAGCCCGACATGATCGTCTCGGCACTGGTCGGCGGCGCGCACATCTCCTTCTATCGCCAGTGGGCCGCCGCGGGTCTGACGAAGAAGATCCCGCTCGCCTCCACCACCTTCGCGGGCGGCAACGAGCACATCGTGCTGTCGCAGGCCGAGGCCGACGGCTTCCTCATCTCCTACAACTACTTCCAGAACCTCGACACGCCGCAGAACAAGGCCTTCAAGGAGCGCATCTACAAGCGCTTCAGCGCCGACTATCCCAACATCACCGAACTCGCGATGGGCACCTACCAGGGCTTCAAGCTCTGGGCCGAAGGCGTGAAGAAGGCCGGTTCGCTGGACCGCGAGAAGATGATCGCGGCCCTGGAGACCGGCATCAGCGTCGAGGGCCCGAGCGGCAAGGTCTCGCTCGATCCGGCGACCCACCACTGCGTGCTGAACGTGAGCATCGCCGAGGTGCGCAACAAGCAGCTCAACATCGTCGAGACCTTCCAGCAGCAACCGCCGGTTGACACCAGCGCGGTCTGCAACCTCGTGAAGAACCCGAAGGACAACCAGCAGTACGTGATCCAGGTCTGAGGGCAAGGCGCCGACATGGATCTCGCACTCGTCGTTCTCATCCAGGTGCTCTACGCGGTGGCGAGCCTGGTCATCGTCTCGGCCGGGCTGGTCGTCATCTTCGGGATGATGAAGGTCATCAACCTCGCGCACGGCGAGTTCATGATGCTCGGCGCCTATGCCGTCATCGCGGCGCTCAAGGTCGGCATCAACCTGTGGATCGCGATGTTCGTCGTCGCACCGATCGCGGTGGGCCTGGTCGGCGTGGTGCTGGAGCGGCTGGTCATCCGCCGCCTCTACGGCCGCATGGTCGACACCATGCTGGCCACCTGAGGGCTGTCGCTGCTGCTGGTGGGCATCGTCACCTCGGTGGCGGGCAACACCACGGCCGGCGTCTCGGCGCCGCTCGGCAGCTTTTCCATCGGCGCCTACTCGGTCAGCGGCTACACGCTGGTGATCATCGCGGTCGCCGTGGCGCTGTCGCTGGCGATCCGCTTCGTGCTCACGCGCACGCAGCTCGGCCTGATCGCGCGCGGCACCATGCAGAAGCCCGACATGGCGAACGCGCTGGGCATCAGCCCGAGCCGCGTGTACTCGGTCACCTTCGCGGTAGGCGCCGCGCTCTCCGGCCTGGCCGGCGGGCTGCTCGCGCCGCTGACCGGCGTGGTGCCGACCATGGGCGCCGCCTTCGTGGCCAAGGCCTTCATCACCGTGATCGGCGGCGGGCCGGCCATCCTGGCGGGCCTGCTCGGCGCGTCGACGCTCTTCGGCGCCATCAACCAGCTCGCGACCTTCGTGACCACGCCGGTGCTCGGCGAGGTGGCGCTGCTTGTGGCCGCGATCGTGATGCTGCGGCTGCTGCCGCAGGGCATCACCGGACGTTTCTTCAAGGGGTCCCTGTGAACCGTTTTGCCAAGTCCTGGGCCAGCGCGGCGGTCAGCCTGGCCGTGGGCATCGCACTGCTCTTCGGCCTGCCCGGCGTGATGGACGACTACACGCTGATCGAGGTCACGATCTACGCCGTCATGTCGATCCTCGGCGTGAGCCTGGCCTTCATCTGGGGCTTCGGCGGCATCCTGTGCTTCGGGCAGGCGGCCTTCTTCGGCCTCGGCTCGTACACCTACGCGATCGCGGTGATGAACATGGGCGACAGCACCCTGCCCTTCCTGCTGGCGATCGTGGTGCCCGCGCTGTTCGCCGCGCTGCTGGGCTACGTGATCTTCTACGGGCGCCTCTCGGACGTGTACATGGGCGTGATCACGCTCACCGTCACGCTGATCCTGTTCAACCTGATCAACTCGACCGCGGGCCCCGAGTGGCGCATCGGCAGCGCGCCGCTGGGCGGCTTCAACGGCATCCCGGCGATACCGACGCTCAACTGGCCCGGGCAGCAGGACGAGATGCTGACGCCGAAGGACCTGTTCTACGTCACCTTCACCTGCCTGCTGCTGGTCTACCTGGGGCTGCGCGTGCTGATCGCCTCGAAGATCGGCCGCGTGATCGTGGCGGCCAAGGAGAACGAGCAGCGCGTGCTGCTGCTGGGCTACGACGCGCGCGCCTACAAGCTCTTCAGCTTCACGCTGGGCGGCGCCATCGCGGGCTTGGCGGGCTGCCTGTTCGCGAACTGGGGCGCCTTCACGAGCCCGACCATCTTCGGCCTTGCGCAGTCGGCGCAGATCATCATCTGGGTCATCGTCGGCGGCCTGGGCACGCTGGTCGGGCCGATCGTCGGTTGCGTCGCGATCCAGTGGCTGACCTCGCAGATCGGCACGCAGCAGACCTTCAATTCCAACCTGGTGCTCGGCGGCATCCTGGTGGTCTTCGTGCTGCTGGTGCCGCGCGGCATCGTGCCGACCCTGGGCGACCTGATCGACATGGCCTGGCGGCGCCTGCGCAAGGTGCCGGCCCATGCCCCGACGAAGGCCGCCTCGCCCGCGGTGGCTCCCAAGGCCCCAATCGAAGCGCCGCCGCACGCGCTGGCCGTAACGGAGACGGCGCCGTGACCCCGCTCATCGAGACCCGCAACCTCAACGTGCGCTTCGGTGGCGTGCACGCCACGCGCGACGTGAACTTCACGCTGGCCGAGGCCGAGCTGCGCTGCGTGATCGGCCCCAACGGCGCCGGAAAGAGCACCTTCTTCAAGCTGCTGACCGGCCAGGTCAAGCCGACCTCGGGCCAGATCCTGTTTCGCGGGCAGGACATCTCGAAAATGCAGCCGCACGACCCGGGCCGCCTGGGCATCGGCATCAAGACCCAGGTGCCGAGCCTGTTCAACGGCCTGAGTGTGTGGGAGAACGTTTGGCTGTCGGCGCGGCGCCTGAACAGCACCGCACAGGCCGACCGCATCACGCGCGAGACGCTCGAGCGCGTGGGCATGCACGCCTACCGCGACGTCACGGCCGGTCTGCTCGCGCACGGCATGCGGCAGTGGGTCGAGATCGGCGTGGTGATCGCGGCCGATCCGCCGCTGATCCTGCTCGACGAGCCGGCCGTCGGCATGAGCGACGCCGAGGTGGCGCGCACGGCCGAACTGATTCTGGAAATCAACCGCCAGCATGCGCTGGTGGTGGTGGAACACGACATGAACTTCATCCGCATGATCGCCAGGAAAGTCACTGTGCTGCACCAGGGTGCCGTGATCAAGGAGGACACGCCGGACCGCATCATGAGCGACCCGCTGATCCAGCAGATCTACCTCGGCAAGAAGCCGCACTGAACCCGAAGGCGCA
>CAMATD010000258.1 GCA_945860785.1 Variovorax sp. YR752
AAAGCTGCGCTCCTCAGCGGCGCAGAGGGGGCGACCACACCGCACCGCACACCGGGCTTGGGGGGAGGGGGAACTGCCCTGTGCGTCTCCACGGCGTTGGGGCCCATGCCCCGGGTGGGCCGTCGTGAGCAGCGCAGGGGAGTCCGAAGGGCCGGTGACGTCGGCCCGCCCGGGGCATGGGCCCCAACGCCGCTCCCCGCCCTTCGCAAGCATTCGGAGAGCAACGTCATGAGCGACGTTGTACTCCAGCTGCTCAACGTGGAAAGCGCGTACGGGCCCATCAAGGCCATCCGCGGCGTGAGCCTGAAAGTCAAACAAGGCGAGATAGCCACGGTCCTGGGCTCCAACGGCGCAGGCAAGACAACGATCCTCAAGACCATCTCCGGAATCATCGACCCCCGAAAAGGCAGCATCGAATTCCAGGGCAAGGACATCACCGCCAAGGATCCGGCCTACATCGTCCAGCAGGGCCTGAGCCACGTGCCCGAGGGCCGCGAGGTGTTCCCCTTGCTCTCGGTGAAAGACAACCTGCTGATGGGCGCCTACACCCGCAAGGACCGCGACGGCGTGGCGCGGGACATGGAGACCGTCTACACCTACTTCCCCATCCTCAGGGAACGCGCCACGCAGGACGCCGGCCTGCTCTCCGGCGGCCAGCAGCAGATGCTCGCCATCTCGCGCGCCATCATGGCCGCGCCGCATCTCATCCTGCTCGACGAACCCAGCCTTGGCCTCAGCCCCAAGCTGACCAAGGAAATCTTCGAGATCGTCGTGCGCATCAACCGCGAGCGTGGCACCACCATCCTGCTCGTCGAACAGAACGCCAACATGGCGCTCAACGCCGCCGACCACGGCTACGTGCTCGAAAACGGCCGCATCGTCATGGAAGACTCCTGCGACCGCCTTCGCGAAAAGGAAGACATCAAGGAGTTCTACCTCGGCGTGAAAGACGACGGCGTGCGCGGCGAGCGGCGCTGGAAAAAGAAGAAGAACTGGAGATGACATGAGCACCACCGCCCTGCGCGCTCCTGCCGGTCTCTGGGACCTGGCGCACCTGCAGCCCCGGCTCGACGTCGTCGTGCCCGGCGACACCATTCCCGCCGTGTTCTGGAAGGCCGTGGAACTGCGCAGCGACAAGGTCTGGATGCGGCAGAAGGAGTTCGGCATCTGGCGCACCTGGACCTGGCGGCAAACCGCCGAGGCCGTGCGCGAGATTGCGGGCGGTCTGCTGGCGCTGGGCTTCGGGCACGGCGAGTGTGCGTCCATCCTCTCCAACACCGTCATCGAATGGGTGCTGTGCGATGTCGCCGTGCTCAGCTGCGGCGGCGTGTCGAACGGCATCTACCCGACCGACGCGGCCTCGCAGGTGACCTACCTCTGCGAAGACTCGCGCACCACCGTGCTCTTCGTCGAGGACGACGAGCAGCTCGACAAGGCCCTCGAAGTGCGCGCGCAGCTGCCGCTGCTGCGCAAGGTGATCGTGTTCGACATGGAAGGCCTGCGTGACCTCGACGACCCCGGCGTCATCAGCCTCGACGCCCTGCGCGCCCTCGGCCGCGACCACCTCCAAGCCCATCCGCAGGCGATGGAGCAACGCATCGCCGCCTGTCGCCCCGAAGACCTCGCCATCCTCGTCTACACCTCCGGCACCACCGGCAAGCCCAAGGGCGCGATGCACAGCCACCGCGGGCTGGTCTACACCATGCGCGGCTACAACACCCTGCTCGCGCAGGGCGAGACCGACGAGCGCATGTGCTTCCTGCCGCTGTGCCACATCGCCGAGCGCATGGGCGGCGAATACTTCGCGATGTACACCGGCTCGATCCTCAACTTCGTCGAAAACCCCGAGACGGTGCCAGAGAACGTGCGCGAGATTTCCCCCACGGTGTTCACCGCCGTGCCGCGCGTGTGGGAGAAGTTCTATTCGGGCGTGATGATCGCGCTCAAGGAAGCCAGCCGCCTGCAGCAGGCCGCCTACGGCTGGAGCATCGGCGTCGAGCAGCACATTGCCGACCGCGTGCTGCAGGGCCAGCCGATCGGCGCCGGGCTGCGTTTCAAGTCCCGCATCGCGTGCTGGCTGGCGCTCAACAACGTGCGCAAGCTCATCGGCATCCACCGCGCGCGCTTCCTGGTGACCGGCGCGGCGCCGATCTCGCCCAACCTCGTGCGCTGGTACCTCGCGCTCGGCGTGCTGATGCTGGAGGTGTGGGGCATGACCGAATCGTGCGGCGCCTCCACCGGCGTGCCGCCGTCGCGCATCAGCCCGGGCTCGATCGGCCCCGCCACCAGCTACAACGAGGTGCGCCTGGACCCCGGGACCGGCGAAATCCTGGTGCGCGGCCCCAATGTCTTCATGGGTTACCTCAATCTGCCGGAAAAGACGGCCGAGACCATCGACGCCGACGGCTGGCTGCACACCGGCGACGTCAGCCTGGTCGACGCGGAAGGGTATTTCCGCATCACCGACCGCATGAAGGACATCATCATCACGGCAGGTGGAAAGAACATCACGCCGAGCGAGCTGGAGAACGAACTCAAGTTCAGCCCCTACGTCACCGACGCGGTGGTGATCGGCGACAAGAAACCCTACCTGACGGTGATCGTGATGATCGATCAGGAGAACGTCGAGAAGTTTGCGCAGGACAACGATGTGCCGTTCAGCAACTACGAAAGCCTGACGCGTGCGCAAGAGGTGCTGGACCTGATCCAGGGCGAGGTCGACCGCGTCAATGCGAAGTTCGCGCGCGTCGAGCAGATCAAGAAATTCTTCCTGCTCGAAACGCAGCTCAGCGCCGAGGACGAGGAGCTCACGCCGACGATGAAGCTCAAGCGCAAGCTGGTGCAGACCAAATACGCCGAGCGCATCGAAGCGATGTACCGCTGACCGGCGGTCAAACGTTTTTTGTGTCAACCCGAGGAGACAACCGCATGAAGCTTAAGACAGTGACGACTTTGGCCGTGCTGGGCCTGATCGCGACGTTCGCGTCCGCGCAGCAACAGGGCGTGAGCAAGGACGAGATCCGGATCGGCACGATCCAGGATCTGTCGGGTCCGCTCGCGGGCTTCGGCAAGCAGTCGCGCAACGGCATGCAGCTGCGCGTGGACGAACTCAACGAGCAGGGCAACATCAACGGCCGCAAGCTCAAGCTCTTCGTCGAGGACTCGGGCTACGACCCGAAGAAGGCCGTGCTCGCGGCGCAGAAACTGGTCAACCAGGAAAAGATCTTCATCATGGCCGGCCACATCGGCACGGCGCAGAACATGGCGGCGATGCCGGTGCAGTTCGAGAAGAACATCGTCAACTACATGCCGATCACCGCGGCGCGCGAAATGTACGAGCCGCTGAACCGGCTCAAGTACTCGTTCGCGGCCACCTACTACGACCAGATCCGCCTCGCCTTACCCAAGATGATCAAGGAGAAGGGCGCCAAGAAGGTCTGCACGATCTACCAGGACGACGAGTTCGGGCTCGAAGTGCAGCGCGGCGCCGAAGCGGGCCTGAAGACGGCGGGCCTGGAGCTGGCCGAGAAGACCTCGTTCAAGCGCGGCGCCACCGATTTCAGTTCGCAGGTTGCGAAGATGAAGGCCGCGAATTGCGACCTCGTGGTGCTCGGCACCATCATCCGCGAGACCATCGGCACCGTGGGCGAGTCGCGCAAGACCGGCTTCAACCCGACCTTCCTGGGTTCGAGCGCGTCCTATACCGACCTGATCCACAAGCTCGGCGGCAAGGCGATGGACGGCGTCTACGCCACCATGACGGTGCAGAACCCCTACACCGACGAGCAGTCGCAGCCGCTGCGCTTCTGGGCCAACAAGTACAAGACCAAGTTCAACGAAGACCCGACGGTGTTCTCGGTGTACGGCTACGTGATCATCGATTCGTTCATCAAGGCGGCGCAGAAGGCCGGCCCGAACCTGACGACCGACAGCTGCATCAAGGCGATGGACGGCATCACCTTCGAGCCCGACATGTTCGGCAGCCCGAAGAGCAACTACACCGCCACCAAGCGCCTGGGCAACGACCAGTCGCGGCTGTCGCAGATCAAGGATGGGAAGTGGGTGGTGGTCTCGGATTACGTGACGCCGTAAACGGCAGCCCCGGCGCGGGGGTGAACGGCTATATTTCGCGAAAACCCATCGCGAGAGCGCCCTGCCCCAATACTGGTTGATGAAATCCGAGCCCGACGAGGTCTCGATCGACGACGCGCTCGCCGCGCCCGGCGCCACCGTGGCGTGGACCGGCGTGCGCAACTACCAGGCACGCAACTTCATGCGCGACGGCATGAAGGTCGGTGACGGCGTGCTGTTCTATCACTCGAGCTGCCCGGAGCCGGGCATCGCCGGCATTGCGCGCGTGGCCTCGGGCATCAAGACCGATCCGACGCAGTTCGACGCGAAGTCGCCTTACTACGACGCGGGCGCCAAGAAGGAAGACCCGCGCTGGCTGCTGGTCGATGTGCAGGCCGTGCGCAAGACCCGGCTGCTGGCCTTGCCCGAGTTGCGCGCCAGGCCCGAACTGGCCGAGCTGATCTCCTGCGCAAGGGCAACCGGCTGTCGATCACGCCGGTCGATCCCGCGCACTGGCGGGTGATCGAGAAGATGCTGGCCTGAGGCTGGCTTTCGCCGGTCAAAGTGCCTCGCCTTCGGCCAGCACGCCGGCGCGCCGCAGCGCAGCCTCCAGCCAGGGCGCGCTGGTCATGCCCCGTCCAATGGCTTCGATGCGCCGGGCTTCATCCGTCACCTTCTGCCTGGCCAGCGGCAGCAGGGCTTCGATCTTTTCCCGCTCGACCACCACCACGCCATCGGCGTCGCCGGTGATGAAGTCGCCGGGGCGCACCACCACGCCGCCCACGCTGACCGGATGATTGATGCGGCCTGGGACATTCTTTGTCGGGCCGTTGGGGTTGGTGCCGAAAGAGAACACCGCAAAGCCGAGTTCGCGCAGGGCATCGCTGTCGCGCACCGCGCCATCGATCACCACGCCTGCAAGGCCCAGCCGGAGGCAGGCGTTGATCATGATTTCACCCATGAGTGCGCTCGTCTGGTCGGCCTTGCCGTCGATCACCAGAACGTCACCGGGCTGCGCTATCGCCATAGCGGCATGGATCATCAGGTTGTCGCCGGGCCGTACCTCGACGGTGAGGGCGCTGCCTGCGAAGCGCATCGCCGGGTGCAGCGCGGCGATGCGGCCGTGCAGGGCGCCGCGGCGGCCCGCCACGTCTGCCAGGATGGCCGGCGCGAACTTCGCCGCGGCGGTGACGAGCTCGGACGGCAGCCGCGCGAAGCTGCGCACCAGATCGGGTTCGGCAAGGGAGGCAGTCATGATCATTCGGCCTTGATGTTCGAATCCTTGATGACGGTCCCCCATTTGCGCTTGTCGGCCACCAGGAACTCGCGGAACTTCTCGGGTGTGCTGCCCACGGGCTCCAGGCCATCCTGCAGGAGTCGTTGCGAGATCTCTGGCATGGCCAGCACCTTCGCGGTCTCGCGCTGGATGCGCTCGATGGCTGCGGCCGGCGTGCCCTTGGCGGCGCAGAGGCCGGTCCACGTCACGGGGTCGAAGTTCGCAATACCTGATTCCGCCACGGTGGGCACGTCGGGCATGCTCGCGAGCCGGTGCGTGCTGGCCACTGCGAGTACACGCAGCTTGCCGGAACGCACGTAAGACATCGAACTGACCGGTTGATCGAAGATCATGGCGACCTGGCCCCCGAGCAGGTCGGTCATGGCCTGGCCGGTGCCCTTGTAGGCGATGTGCACGAGGTCGATGTTGGCGCGCGACTTCAGCATCTCGCCGGCCAGGTGGCCGCCGGTGCCATTGCCCGAGGACGCGAAGTTGATCACGCCGGGTTTCGCTTTGGCATAGGCGATCAGTTCCTTGACGTTCTTCGCGGGAAGGTCGGCGTTCACCAGCAGCAGGTAGGGCGCGTTGGCGATCTGCGTCACCGGCAGGATGTCGGTGTCCGGATTGAACGGCATGCTCTTGAGCAGATGAGGCTGGATCGAGAGCGTCCCCGTGGTGCACATCATCAGCGTATGGCCGTCTGGCGCCGCGGACAGCAGCGCCGATGCGGCGATGTTGCCTCCCGCACCGGGCCTGTTGTCGATGATCACCTGCTGACCCAGTTGTTCCGAGAGCCTGGGCGCGATCAGACGCGCCACGATGTCGTTGGAGCCGCCGGGCGCGAAGCCCACGAGGATGCGTATCGGCTTGGTGGGAAACACGTCGGCGGCGAACGCACCGCCGCCGACCGGCAAGGCCGTGGCGAGCAGCAGCGGCAGCACGCTCAGGAAGGATCTGGGTTTCATGGAGGGTTCGTGGTGTGAGGAGGGAGGGAGCGGTGCAATGCGGCTGCGGCTGGAGGATCAGGGAGCGAGTTGTGCGCGCGCCCGCGCGATGCGTCGGCAACCTTCGAGCAGGTGGTCGGTCGAGGCGGCGAACGAGAGGCGAAAGTGCGAGGGAACGCCGTAGGCGCTGCCCTGCAGTGCGGCCAGGTCCTGCGAATCGAGCAGGTGCATGATCCAGTCGTCGCTGCTGCGCAGCACGGTGCCGCCCGGCGTGCGCAATCCGAACAGCGCACTGCACGAAGCGAACACGTAGAAGGCCCCCTCGGGTGCGTGGCAGTGGATGCCGTCGATCGCATTGAGCGC
The DNA here is from genome assembly GCA_945860785.1 of Variovorax sp. YR752. GTDB lineage: Bacteria > Pseudomonadota > Gammaproteobacteria > Burkholderiales > Burkholderiaceae_C > Variovorax. The sequence goes on from CAMATD010000258.1 coordinate 6,655, forward strand.
GGCCACCACGGTGTCGCGGCGTTGCCGGAAGACGTTCCTGTTCGTGGCGATGAAATCCTGCGGTCCGGTCAGTGCCGCAACGGCGGCGGCTTGGCCGAGCGAACTGGCCCCCGAGGTGCTTTGCGACTGCAGCTTGACCATGGCCTTCACCAGTGCGGCTGGCGCGCCGCCGTAGCCGATGCGCCAGCCGGTCATCGCATAGGCCTTGGAGACGCCGTTGACGGTGAGCGTCCGCTCCTTCAGCTCGGGCGCCACCTGGGCCATGGTGGCGAACGGGCGGTCGGTGCAGACCAGGTGCTCGTAGATGTCATCCGTCAGCACCCATACCTGGGGATGGCGCTTCAACACCTCGGCCAGTGCGGCCAGCTCCTCGTGCGTGTAGGTGGCGCCGCTCGGGTTGTTGGGCGAGTTCAGCACCAGCCAGCGCGAGCGCGGCGTGATGGCGCGCTCCAGGTCCTCGGGCTGCAGCTTGAAACCGCGGTCGGCCGGGCAGTCCACGAACACTGGAACGCCGCCGGCGAGCAGAGCGATGTCGGGGTATGAAACCCAATACGGCGCGGGAACGATCACCTCGTCGCCGCTGGCGACAGTGCACATCAGGGCATTGAAGATCACCTGCTTCGCGCCCGTGCTGACGATGATTTCGTCGCTCCTGTAGTCGAGGCCGTTCTCTGCGCGGAACTTGTGCGCGACCGCTTCCTTGAGGTCCGGCGTGCCGCCGACATCGGTGTAGCGCGTGTGCCCTGCGGCCATCGCGCGGTTCGCTGCGTCCTTGATGTGCTGCGGGGTTTCGAAGTCCGGCTCGCCCGCGGTGAGGCTGACGATGTCGCGGCCCTGGGCGCGAAGCTCGCGGGCCTTCTGGCCGGCCATCGAACTCGGCGAAGGCTTGATGCGTTGCAGGCGAGGGGCGATGTGAAGCATGGAGCGGCGGCGTTCGAAGTGGCGATTGCGGCTCAGTATCCGGTAACGTTTTTGAGGATCCAAACGAGAAATCGGCAGTCGCGGCTATTCCTTTTTTTCCTGGCGATGCGGCTTGCAGTACATTGATCCGGAATGAATCTGACCTTCAAGCAGCTGGAGGCTTTTTGCTTCAGCGCCCGACTCCAGAGCTTCAGTGCTGCAGCGCAGAAGCTGCACACCACCCAGTCGGCGATGTCCAAGCGTGTGGCCGAACTCGAGGACACGCTGGGCGTGTCCCTGCTGCATCGCACGCCGCGCGGACTGGAGATCACACAGGCCGGGCGGCAGTTGCTCCCGCTGGCCGAAGACTCGCAGCGCCTGTGGCAGCGCATCGAAACCGAGGTCAGCGCCGATCAGACCTTGCGCGGCACCTTCCGCATCGGTGTGACCGAGCTGATCGCGATGACTTGGCTCACGCGCTTCATCAAGCGGCTGCAGGAACTGCATCCCGAGCTCGTGCTCGAGCCGGTGGTCGATGCGGGCCTGACCCTGTTCCAGGGGCTGGAGTCGAACCAGATCGATCTGGCCATCATGCCGGGCACCTTCTGGGGCCCGTCGTACACAACGACCAAGGTGGGGCAGGTCCAGGACCTGTGGATGGCCAGCCCCGCGCTGAAGTTGCCTCGGCGCGCCCTCAAGCCCCACGAATTTGCCCACTATCCGATCCTCGAGCAGTCGACGGGTGCAGCCAAGAACAAGTTCTACGAAGCGTGGATGGCCGAACACGGCTTTCGCTTCAACAAGGTCTTTGCCACCAACAGCACGACCGTGCTGCGCGAGCTGACCATCAGCGGCTTCGGCATTAGCCAGCTTGCGCTGGACTACGCCCGCCCGGACATCGCCGCGGGCCTGCTGCGGATCGTACGCAGCGACCCGATGCCGCCGCCCATGGTCTACAGCGCCGTCTACCGCAACGACAACTTCAGTCCTGCGTTGGAGCGCATGGTCGCGCTCGGCATCGAGATCTGCGACTTCTCGTCGCGGGCGAACGCGCCGGCTGGCGCTGCTGCTGCGGGCAAGCCTCGCCGTCGGCGCGGTGTTGCCGGCTGATGGAAGCAGGCAGCCTTCAGGCCGCTCGCGCCAGGATCGGGAACAGCTTCCCGAGCCCGTCCGCCATCACCTCGCTCGCCAGCGCCGCGAGGATCAGGCCCATCAGCCGCGTCATGATGTTGATGCCCGTCTTGCCGAGCACGCGCGCGATCGGCTGCGCGAGCGAGAAGGCCAGCGCGGTCGCCAGCGCCACCACCACGCCGTAGCCGACCAGCACCGCCAGCTCCCACAGGTGCTGCGCCTTGTCGGCATAGATCACCACGGTCGATATGGCGGCCGGGCCGGTGAGCAGCGGAATGGTGAGCGGCACCACCGCGATGGAGGCGCCCATCGAGGCCTTCACCTCGGTGGCCCGCAACTCTTCGACGTTGGTCTTGCTCTCGGCCGGTTGCGCATTCAGCATCGACAGCGAGCTCATGAGCAGCAGCAGGCCGCCGCCGACCTGGAAGCTCGCGATCGAGATGCCGAAGAAGGCCAGCAGCTGCAGCCCGATCAGCGCGCTGACCGCAATGACGACGAACGCGCTGAACGCCGACATGCGCACGGTGTGCCGACGCTGTGCATCGGTGTAGCC
>CAMATD010000259.1 GCA_945860785.1 Variovorax sp. YR752
CACTCGTCACCAAGATCACCACCTCGCCGCTGGTACTGGCCGTCAACCCCGCGACCGGCATCCGCACGGTGGCGGACCTTGTCGCAGCGGCGCAGAAGGACCCCGGCAAGCTCAACTATTCGACCTCGGGCAACGGCTCGGCGCCGCACCTGGGTGCGGCCCTGTTCTCCCAGATCACCGGCGCGGAGATGACGCACATCCCCTACCGGGGCGGCAGCCTGGCGATCCAGTCGGTGATGGCGGGCGACACGCAGCTGACCTTCGGCACCTCGCCCTCGGTGCTGCCCATGGCCAGCGGCGGCAAGCTGCTCGCGCTGGCCGTCAGCACGCGCGAGCGCTCGCCGCTGGTGCCCGGGCTGCCCGGCATGAAGGAGGCAGGCCTGCCCGACTACAACATCGAGTTCTGGTACGGCATGTTCGTGCCCGCCGGCACGCCGCCGGCGGTGGTGAAGAAGATCTACGACGCGACCGTCACCGCGATGCAGCAGCCTTCGGTGAAGGCCTCGCTGGCGCGGGACGGCACCGAGGTGTCCATCTCCGCGTCACCCGCGGACTTCAACAGCTTCCTGGTGGAGGACGGCAAGTTCTGGGTGAAGCTGGTGAAAAGCGCGAACGTGAAGGTCGAGTAGGCACCGGGCAGACGGGGCGCATCCGGTCTGAAGTTAGGATTGCTGCATGCCCCCGCCATCTTCCAGCACCCGTGGTTCCGCCCTGTCGGATGCCATCGTCAACGAGCTCAAGCAACTCATCTACACCGGGGAGTTCAAGCCGGGCGAGCGGCTCAACGAAGCCGCCCTGGCCCTGCGCATGGGCACCAGCCGCGGGCCGATCCGCGAGGCCATCAAGGTGCTGGCGGGGCTGGGCATCGTCAATGCCGTCACCAATCGCGGCGTGTACGTGCGGCAGCTCTCGCTGCGCGAAATGCTGGAAATCTACGAGATGCGCGCGCTGGTGTTCGGCTACGCGGCCGACCGCGCCTGCGAGCACCTCACCGAAGAGCACAAGAAGCAGTTCGAGGCCTTGTTGGCAGCGATGGACGCGGCCTGCGACGCGGAAGACGGCACGCTCTACTACGAGCTGAACCTGCAGTTCCACGCGCTGATCCTCACGCTGTCGAACAACCGTCGCGCCCACCAGGCCTACGACGACTACGTGAAGGAGCTGCACCTGGTGCGGCGCAAGTACTTCAATGCGCCGGGCAACATGCGCCGCTCGAACATCGAGCACCGCGCGATCTTCGAGGCGATCGTGGCGGCGAACCGTACGCGTGCGCGCGCGGCTGCCGAACGCCACGTGCTGGCCGGAAGGGCGCGGCTCCTGTCGAACTTCGAAGAGTCGCTGCCAAGCGGTTGATGCGCGCGGACCGGACTAGCCGTTCTTGTCCACGCCTTCGCTCCAGCCCCCGCCGAGCGTCTTGTAGATCGTGAGCCGGTTGGTCTGCTCGGTGAGCTGAAGGCCGATCAGCGTCTGCTGTGCCGCGTAGTGGGCGCGCTGCGCATCGAGCACATCCAGGAAGCTGCTGGCGCCGCTCCTGAACAGCGACTGCGACAGCTCGAAGCTGCGCGAGGTCGCGCCCAGCAGGGAGCGCTGCGCATCGAGCCGCTCGGCCAGCGTGCGGCGCTCGGCCAGCGCATCGGCCACTTCGCGGAACGCCGTCTGCACGGTCTTCTCGTAAGTCGCGAGCTGGATCTTCTGCTGCGCCTCGGCCACTTTCAGGTTCGACCGGTTGGCGCCGCCGTCGAAGATCGGCACGCTGATCGAAGGCGCAAAGCTCCATGCCTTGCTGCCGCTCGTGAACAGGCCCGACAGCGTGCTGCTCGCCGTGCCGGCCGAGGCCGTGAGCGCGATGCGCGGGAAGAAGGCCGCGCGTGCTGCGCCGATGTCGGCGTTGCTCGCGCGCAAGGCGTGCTCGGCGGCGCGCACGTCGGGGCGTTGCTGCAGCACGTTCGACGAGAGGCCGGCCGGGGGCACCAGCAATTGCGCGGCATCGACCGTCGTCGTGGTCGGCAGCAGTTCGGCCGGCGGCGTGGCGCCGACCAGTAGTGCCAGTGCGTTGCGGTCCTGCTCCACTTGGCTGTCGAAGGCCGCGGCGTCCGCGCGCGCTGCATCGACGGTGCTTTGCGACTGCGCCAGGCCCGATTGCGAGCCCAGCGCATGGCTGCGCTGGATCAGGTCGAAGGACTTGCGCTGGCTCTCGAGCGTGCTGCGCGCGAGTTGCAGGCGCTGCTCGTCCGCGGCCAGCTGCAGTCAGGCCGTGGCCACGGAAGCCACCAGGCTGATCTGCGTGCTGCGCCGGTTTTCCTCGGTCGCGAAGTAGCTCTGCAGCGCAGCCTCGCCGAGGTTGCGCACGCGGCCGAACAGGTCGACCTCGTAGACCGTCATGCCGAGGTCGGCGCTGTATTGCGAGGAGATGCGCGCCTCGCCGCTGGTCGACAGGCTGCCCGGTGTGCGCGAGCGGCTGCCGCCCGCGCCAGCGTCGATGGTCGGGAACAGGCCGGCCCGTGCGATGCCGTACTGGGCGCGCGCACGCTCGATGTTGAGCGCGGCCACACGCAGGTCGCGGTTGTTGGCGAGCGCGAGTTCGACCACGCCCTGCAGACGCGCATCGACGAAGAAATTGCGCCAGCCGACGTCGAGCGGCGTAGCCGCCGAAACACCGGCCGAAGGCAGCACCTGCGGCACCGGCGAGGCGGGCGTTTCATAAGCAGGCGCGAGGTTCATGCAGCCCGAGAGCACGGCCGAAGCCATGGCCGCGCAGGCCAGCGTGCGCAGCGGGAAGCGGGGGAGCGATGTGCGTCGCATCAGTGGCCTCCCTGTTCTGCGATCGGTGCGGTTGATGTGGGCGATGCGCCCGGGGTTTCGGCCCCGGCCGGCTTGCGCCTGCCTTCCAGCCATCCACGAATCAGTGCAAAGAACAGCGGCACGAAGAAGATGCCGAGCGCGGTGCCGACCACCATGCCGCCCAGCACTGCCGTGCCGATCGACTGGCGTCCACCCGCACCCGCGCCGGTGCCGATGGCCAGCGGCAGCACGCCGAAGCCGAAGGCCAGCGAGGTCATCAGGATGGGCCGCAGGCGCAGGCGCACGGCTTGGAGCGTCGCCTCGACCACGCCCTTGCCTTGCTCCTGCAACTGCTTGGCGAACTCCACGATCAGGATCGCGTTCTTCGACGAGAGCCCCACCGTCGTCAGCAGGCCGACCTGGAAGTACACGTCGTTGCTCAGGCCCCGGAAGCTGGTGAACAGCAACGCCCCCACGATGCCCAGCGGCACCACCAGGATCACCGAGAACGGCACCGACCAGCTTTCGTACAGGGCAGCGAGACACAGGAACACGAACAGGATCGAGATCGCATAGAGCACGGGCGCCTGCGCACCCGACAGCCGCTCCTGGAACGACGCACCGGTCCATTCGTAGCCGATGCCCGGCGGCATCTGCTTCATCACCTCGTCCACCGCGGCCATGGCGTCGCCCGAGCTCACGCCCGGCGCGGCATCGCCCACGAACTCGTAGCTCGGGCTGCCGTTGTAGCGCTGCAGTTGCGGCGAGCCATACGTCCAGCGCGAACTCGAGAACGCCGGGAACGACACCATTTGCCCGAGGCTGTTGCGTACGCTCCAGCGGTCGATGTCGGCGGGCAGCATGCGGAAGGCGGTGTCGCCCTGCATGTACACGCGCTTCACGCGGCCGTTGTCCAGGAAGTCGTTGATGTACGTGCCGCCCATGGCGCTGGAGAGCGTGCTGTCGATGTCGGCCGTGGCCAGGCTCGCCGCACCCGCGCGCGCGTCGTCGATGTCCACCGCGAACTGCGGCGTGTCGTCCAGATTGTTGCTGCGCACGTTCACCACCACGTCGGAGCGCTTGGCGAGCAGGTCGATGACCTGGTCGCGCGCCTTCACGAGCGCGTCGTGGCCCAGGCCGTTGATGTCCTTCAGATGGAAGTTGAAGCCCGCGTTGGCACCGAGCCCGCGCACCGCCGGCGGCAGCAGCACGAACACGCGCGCGTCGCGGATGGTCGACAGGTCCTTGTTGGCGCGGCGGGCGAGCGCCGCGGCCGATTGGCCGTCGCCTTCGCGCTCGGCCCAGTCCTTGAGCTTCACGAAGGCGCGCGCCGAACTCTGGTCGCCGTTCTGCCCGGTGATGACGTTCACGCTCACCACCTCGGGCTGCCTGGTGAAGTAGTCCTGCATCTGCGTGACCACCGGCTGCAGCCGCGCGTCCGAGGCGCCCGGCGGCAGCGTCACCTGCACCTGCAGGAAGGCCTGGTCTTCGTCGGGCAGGAAAGAAGTGGGCAGCCGCATGAACAGCACCGCCATCGCCGCCGCGATCAACAGGTACACCACGAGGCTGCGCTTGCCGCGCCGCACGATGCCACCCACCACGCCCTGGTAGCGGTCGGCGCCCTTGTCGAAGTTGCGGTTGAAGCCCGCGAAGAAACGGTCGACCGCGCCCAGCACGCCCTTGCGGGCCACAGCATGCTGGCCCTTGGCGACGGGCTTGAGCAGCGTGGCGCACAGCGCCGGCGTGAGCGTGAGCGCCACGAACACCGACAGCGCCATCGCCGAGACGATGGTGATCGAGAACTGCCGGTAGATCACGCCGGTCGAACCGCCGAAGAAGGCCATGGGGATGAACACCGCCGACAGCACCAGCGCAATGCCGACCAGCGCGGGCGTGATCTCGGCCATCGACTTGCGCGTGGCCTCCTTGGGCGAGAGGCCTTCCTCGTGCATCACGCGCTCGACGTTCTCCACCACCACGATGGCATCGTCCACCAGGAGGCCGATGGCCAGCACCATGCCGAACATGGTGAGCGTGTTGATCGAGTAGCCGGTAATCGAGAGCACGCCGAAGGTGCCCAGCAGCACCACCGGCACTGCGATGGCTGGAATCAGCGTCGCGCGAAAGTTCTGCAGAAAGACGTACATCACCAGCACGACCAGCAGCATCGCCTCGGTCAGCGCCTTCACCACCTCGTCGATCGACGCGCTCACGAAGGGCGTGGTGTCGTAGCTCACGAAGGTCTGCAGCTGATTGGGAAAGAGCGGCTGCAGCTCGGCCACCTTGGCATTCACGGCCTGGGCCACCTGCACCGCGTTGGCGCCGTCGGCCAGCACCACGCCCAGGCCCGCGCCGGGGCGGCCGCCGAGTTGCGAGCGCACCGTGAGGTTCTCCGCGCTGAGCTCCACACGGGCCACGTCGCGCAGGTGCACCACGGCGCCGTCGGGCGTGGCGCGCAGCACCACGTTCTCGAACTGCTCGGCCGTCTGCAGCTTGCTGCGCGCGGTGATAGTGGCGTTGAGCTGCTGCTGCGCACCGGCCGGCAGCGCGCCCAGCTGGCCGGCCGACACCTGCGCGTTCTGCGCGGTGATGGCGGCGTTGACGTCCGAGGGCATCAGCGCGTACTTGCGCAGCTTGTCAGGGTCGAGCCACAGGCGCATGGCGTAGCCGGTGCCCAGCGTCTGCACCTCGCCCACGCCGTCGATGCGGCTGATCACGTCGACCAGGTTGCTTCTGATGTAGTCGCCCACGTCCACCGCCGAGGCGCTGCCGGCGCCCGAATACATCGAGACGATCATCAGGAAGTCGTTGCCGCCCTTGGTGACGGTCACGCCCCGGCTCTGCACCTGCTGCGGCAGGCGCGACATGGCCTGCTGCAGCTTGTTCTGCACCTGCATCTGGGCCACGTCGATGTTGGTGCCCGCGTTGAAGGTGAGCGAGAGGCGCGCCACGCCCGACGAGTTGCTGGTCGCCTGCATGTAGAGCAGGTTGTCCAATCCCTTCATCTGCTGCTCGATGACCTGGGTGACCGAGTCTTCGACCGTCTTGGCCGAGGCGCCGGTGTAGGTGGCGTTGATGGACACGCGCGGCGGCGCGATGTCGGGGTATTGCTCAAGGGGCAGCGTGCGGATGGCCATCAGCCCGGCGAGCATGATGACGATGGAGAGCACCCACGCGAAGATGGGGCGGTCGATGAAGAACTGGGCCATGGCCGGGCCTCAGCGCGCGACGATGGCGGAGGCTGCGTCGGGCTTTGCGCTAGCCACGGGGCTCGTCACCGGCTTCGCGCCGAGATCGACCACCCGGACCTTGTCGCCGACCTTCACGCGCTGCGAGCCTTCCATCATCACGCGGTCGCCCGCGGCGAGCCCGTCGATCACCTGCCAGTGCGTGCCGACCGCGCGGCCGACGCTGATCGGCCGTTTCGCGACCTTGTTCTCCGTGTCGATCACCAGCGCCGAGGCGCTGCCGTCCGGCGCGCGCGTCACGGCCTGTTGCGGCACCAGCAGCGCGGCTTCGTTCACGCCCTCCTGCAGCACGGCGCGCACGTACATGCCGGGCATCAACAGCCTGTCGGGGTTGGGCACCACGGCGCGCAGCGTGACGCTGCCGGTGCCGGCATCGACCGTGACGCCGCTGAAGGTGAGGCGGCCGGCGTGCGGGTACTTGCTGCCGTCTTCGAGCAGCAACTGGATGCTCGCCTCGGCGCCGTTCGTGCGCTGCAGGCGGCCGCTGGCCAGCTCGCGCTTCAGGCGCAGCAGTTCGCTGCTCGACTGCGTGACGTGCACGTGGATCGGGTCGAGCTGCTGCACGGTGGTCATGGCGGCGGTCTGGTTGGCGGTGACCAGCGCGCCAGGGGTCACGGTCGAGAGTTCAGCCCAGCCGGTGATCGGCGAAGTGATGCGGGTGTAGCCGAGTTGGATGCGCGAGGTCTGCTCGGCCGCGCGGGCCACGCCGAGATCGGCTTCGGCCTGCTGCTCGGCGGCCTGCGATTCGTCGAACACCTGGCGGCTGATGGCGTCGATCTTCACCAGCTCGGCATTGCGCTTGGCCACCGTGCGGGCCGTGGCCAGGGCCGATTCGGCCTTGCGCGCACTGGCCTGGGCGCTGGCATGCGCTGCCTGTAGCGAGGCCGGGTCGAGCTGGTAGAGCACTTGGCCGGCCTTGACTTGCGAGCCTTCTGTAAAGAGCCGCTCCTTCAGGATGCCGCCGACCTGCGGGCGAATCATCGGCGATGACCGGCGCGGCGGTGCGGCCGGGGAGCTCGGTGCTCAGCGCGAGGGTCTCGTGCTTCAGGGTGACGGCGCCGACTTCCTTTTCTGGTGCGGTGGCCGCCTTGGCCGTGCCGGGCGTCTCCACGCTGGTGCGTGAACAACCTGCGAGCGCAGCGATGGCCAGGACCGTGAGGAACAAGGCGGAGCGGGAGCGGGAAGGGCGTTGAGCAGGCATGGGGCGGAGGAAGTGACAAAAAAAGCCCCAGATGGAGCGAGCAGGCGGCCTCAAGTTCAACGAGGCGAGGGCGCAGGGGCGAGCTTTACACGCGAGACGCAGCAATTGCAGTGCCACATGCTGACAGGGCACCCCTACAGGGGCGTGACATCCCCCGTCGCTCCGTGCGGTTTCAGGCGCGCTGCAGGGCGCGCGTGACCATGTCGTTCGAGGCAAGCCGCAGCAGGTGCGGCAACAGGCCGATGGCCTTCTCGCGCTCGCCCGCATGCAAGAGGCCGTTGGCGCACACCGAGAGCGTGTCGGCCAGCTGCGGATGGTCGGGCGCGGTCTTCAGGAGGATGCGGCACAGCATGTCGGCATCGCTGAATTCGCGGATGCGCACGAAGCGGCGCGCGAGCCGGGCCATGTCGTCGGGCTTCAGGCACAGCCCCGGCTTGGCCTGGTCGAGGTAGGTGCGGTAGCTGGCGTACTGCAGGGCGAGCGTGTCGGGATCGGTCGCGGGGAGGCGGAAGATGCTGCGCGCGGCCAGGTGGAAGTCATCGCTCGCGGGCTGCAGGCGCGCGGTGTTGAACCAGGCGCGCAGCGTGTCGGTGTCGCCGGGGCGCAGGGCGGCCGCGGCGCACCACTCGGCGCAGGCGGGTTCGAACTTCATCGCGGCGGCCAGTCGGCGGGCAGCGGCCACATGCGCCTCGAAGTGGTCGTCGTCGTTCGCCATTTCCGACTTGACGGTCTCGGGCGCCTTCACGCGGCCCAGCAGCATGGCGCCGGCCATCAGCGCGGCACCCGTGAGCAGGCCGCCCAGGTGGGCCATGTAGGCGATGCCCTGGCCGCCCAGCCAGTGCTGCATCAGCTCGTTGGCGATCCACGCCGGCAGCAGCAACAGGGCCGGCGCCGTGACGTAGTTGAAATAGAAGAACAGCTGGTAGAAAAAGCGGATGCGCCGCAGCCGGTACATCACCGCGTACATGCCCATCAGCGCGGAGATCGCGCCCGAGGCGCCCAGCCCGTAGCTGCCCTTGCCCGCATAGGCCCAGGCGGCCAGCGCCGAGGCGCCGACGGCGCCCAGCAGGTAGAAGGTCAGATACGTACTGCGGCCCAGCGCCAGCTCGACCGAGAAGCCGAACAGGAAGAGGAACAGCATGTTGCCCAGCAGGTGGCCGGTGCTGCCGTGCAGGAAGGCGGCGGTGACCAGGGTCCAGGGCTTGGACTCGGCGTCCTTGCCGTAGTCCTGCGACCAGCGCTCGGTGAAGGGCGCGGGGAGCATGGCCTCGTACTGCTGGCGGTCGCGCTTCCACTCGGCGTACTGCGGGTTGGCGGGCGTGACGACTTCTTCGGCCTTCAGCTTCTGCAGGAAGGTCTTCTCGTTCTGCATGCCTTCGAGCAGCGGTGCATAGGCCTCGGCGTTCAGCATGCGCTTGGCCTGCTTGCCGCGCTTCGCGTCGGTTTTCTCCAGCCACGCCACGAAGGGCGGCAGCTCCAGTTCGGGCAGCACGCTCTGCGCGAGTAGTGGGCGGCGCGCTCACGCGCGTTCTCCTCGCTGCGCTGCGGTCCCCAGAACACGATCATGTTCACGAGGATCAACAGCACCGTCAGCCACGGCGGGTTGCGCCAGCTCGGTTTGTTTTCGAGCGGGATGGCGTAGAACACGGTGCGGCTGCCGGTTGCTGCGGTGCCGCGCTCAGCCGAGCCGCTTGCGGTGGCGTGCGATCTGCGACTTGACCTGGGCCGGCGCGGTGCCGCCCAGGATGTTGCGCGCATTGAGCGAGCCGCGCAGGCTCAGCACGTCGTACACGTCTTTTTCGATGTTCGGGTTGAACTGCTGCAGCACCGACAGCGGCAGCTCGGCCAGGTCGACCTTGTGCGAGGTGGCGGCCTTCACGGCATGGGCGACCGTTTCATGCGCATCGCGGAAGGGCAGGCCCTTCTTCACCAAGTAGTCGGCCAGGTCGGTGGCGGTGGCGTAGCCGCGCAG
>CAMATD010000260.1 GCA_945860785.1 Variovorax sp. YR752
CCGTGGGCGTGATCGGCGCCGGCACCATGGGCGGCGGCATCTCGATGAACTTCCTGAACGCGGGCATCCCCGTCAAGATCCTCGAGATGAAGCAGGACGCGCTCGACCGCGGCGTTGCCACCATCAAGAAGAACTACGAAGCCCAGGTCAAGAAGGGCAAGCTCAAGCAGGACAAGTACGACCAACGCATGGCGCTCCTGAGCACCACGCTGAGCTACGCCGACCTGAAGGACGCCGACCTGATCATCGAAGCCGTGTTCGAAGAAATCGGCGTCAAGGAAAAGGTCTTCAAGGAACTCGACCGCGTCGCCAAGAAGGGCGCCATCCTGGCCTCGAACACCTCGACGCTCGACGTCGACAAGATCGCCTCGTTCACCGACCGTCCGCAGGACGTGGTCGGCATGCACTTCTTCAGCCCGGCCAACGTGATGAAGCTGCTCGAAGTGGTGCGCGGCAAGGCCACCGCCAAGGACGTGCTCGCCACGGTCATGGCCATCGGCAAGAAGATCAAGAAGACCTCCGTGGTTTCGGGCGTGTGCGACGGCTTCATCGGCAACCGCATGATCGAGCAGTACAGCCGCCAAGCCGGCTTCCTGCTGGACGAAGGCGCCACGCCGCAGCAGGTCGACAAGGCCGTCGAGAAGTTCGGCTTTGCCATGGGCCCGTTCCGCATGGGCGACCTGGCCGGCAACGACATCGGCTGGGCGATCCGCAAGCGCCGCGCCACCGAGCGTGCCGATATGAAGTACAGCCGCACCGCCGACAAGCTCTGCGAACTGGGTCGCTTCGGCCAGAAGACCGGGGCAGGGTGGTACGACTACCAGGCCGGCAAGCGCGATGCGATTCCGTCGGAGCTCGTCAACAAGATGATCGAGGACCACCGCAAGGAACTGGGCATCACGCCGTGCAAGATTTCCGATGAAGAAATCGTGCAACGCCTAGTGTATGCATTGGTCAATGAAGGCGCGCACATCCTCGAGGACGGCATCGCTTCCAAGTCGGGCGACATCGACATGGTGTACCTGACCGGCTACGGCTTCCCGATCTGGCGCGGCGGCCCGATGCACTACGCATCGCAAGTGGGCCTGTACAATGTGGCCGAGTCGATGAAGCGCTTTGCCAAGAACCCGCGCGACGACGCCGAGTTCTGGCAGCCCGCGCCGCTGATCCAGAAGCTGGTCGCCGAAGGCAAGCAGTTCAGCTGATAGACGACACGAGACCTGGACCGCCAATGTTGAAACGCCTCTTCCTCGGGCTGCTGCTCGTGCTCCTGGCACTGGTGGCCGCCGTGGCGGTCAAGACTTGGACCACGCCATCGCAGCAGCTGGCGGTGGCGCCCGCACCGAACTGGACATCGACGTGCAGGCCGCTGCCAAGCGGCTCTCCACGGCGATCACGTTCCGCACGGTGTCGGGCCTCGACGATCCGGCCGCCAATGCGGCCGAGTTCGACAAGCTGCACGCTTACCTCGAACAGCAGTTCCCCAAGGTCCACGCCACCCTCAAGAAGGAAGTCGTGGGCAACAAGGCGCTGCTCTACACATGGGCCGGCACCGACCCGTCAGCCAAGCCGATCGCGCTGATGGCGCACCAGGACATGGTGCCCATCGCCCCGGGCACCGAAAAGGCCTGGACGGTCGACCCCTTCGCCGGCGAGATCAAGGACGGCTTCGTCTGGGGCCGCGGCACGCTCGACAACAAGAGCAACCTGTTCGCGCAGATGGAAGCCATCGAGCTGCTGATCGGCAGCGGCTTCAAGCCCAGGCAGACCGTCTACCTCGTGATGGGCGATGACGAAGAGGTCAGCGGCCTGCACGGCGCGCTGCCCATCGCCGAACTGCTCAAGTCGCGCAACGTGCGCCTCGACTGGGTGCTCGACGAAGGCCTGCTGGTGCTCGACGGCGTGCTGCCCGGTCTTTCGAAGCCCGCGGTGCTGATCGGCCTGGCCGAGAAGGGCTACGGCACGTTCTTCCTCTCGCTCGACACGGCCCCCGGCCATTCGTCGATGCCGCCGCAGCACAGCGCCATCGGCAGCATGAGCGCGGCGCTCGCACGGCTCGCAGCCAACCCGATGCCCGGTGGCATCAAAGGCGTGGCCGGCCAGATGTTCGGCGCGCTCGCCCCCGAAATGAGCGGCGTCAACCGCGTGATGCTGTCCAACCTGTGGCTCACCGAGTCGCTGGTGCGCGGCCAGCTCGAGAAGAGCCCGAGCAGCAACGCCATGCTGCGCACGACCACGGCGCTGACCATCGTGCGCGCCGGCAACAAGGACAACGTGCTGCCCGGCCGTGCCGAGGCAGCCGTCAACTTCCGCATCCTGCCGGGGGACACCATCGACAGCGTCGAGGCGCATCTGCGCAAGACCCTCGCCAACGACGACATCAAGATCAAGCGCTACCCCGGCAACTCCGAGCCGTCGCCCGTGTCGCCGACCGACAGCACCGGCTACCGCGCGATCCAGCAGGCCGTGCGTCAGACCTTCCCGGATGCCGTCGTGGCCCCGGGCCTGATGACCGCCGCCACCGACTCGCGCCACTTCAGCCTCGTGAGCGACGCCGTCTGCCGCTTCTCGCCGTTCCGCGTGAAGGGCGAAGACCTGGCGCGCTTCCACGGCAACAACGAACGTCTCGCCATCTCCAACTACGGCGAGATGATCGGCTTCTATCACCAGCTTCTGCGCAACACCAACGCTGCGCCGGCGCCATGACGACAACCCTCTTTTCCTTCCATCTTCAAAGGACCTCACCATGACCAGCGCCGTCATTGTTTCCACCGCCCGCCCGCCGCTCGCGAAGAGCTGGCAGGGTGCCTTCAACATGACGCACGGCGCTACGCTCGGCGGTCACGCCGTGCAGCACGCCATCTCGCGCGCCGGCATCGATGCCGCCGAAGTCGACGACGTGATCATGGGCTGTGCCACGCCCGAAGGCGCCACCGGCTCCAACATTGCACGCCAGATCGCGCTGCGCGCCGGCTGTCCCGTCACCACTTCGGGCATGACGATCAACCGTTTCTGCTCCTCGGACCTGCAGACCATCGCCACCGCCGCGCAACGCATCATTGCGGGCGAAGGCGAGGTGTACGTGGCCGGCGGTGTCGAGAGCATCTCTTGCGTGCAGAACGAAGTCAACAAGCACATGCTGGCCGATCCCTGGCTCGTGAAGCACAAGCCCGAGATCTACTGGAACATGCTGCAGACGGCCGAGCAGGTTGCCAAGCGCTACAACATCGGCCGCGACGCCATGGACGAATACGGCGCAGCGAGCCAGCAAAAGGCCACCGCCGCGCTCGAAGCCGGCCGCTTCAAGGACGAGATCGCACCGATCATCGTGCTGGCCGGCGTGGCCGACCCGGTGATGGGCCTGCGCACCAAGGAAGTCACGATCGAGAACGACGAAGGCATCCGCGCCGGCACCACCAAGGAAGGCATCAGCGGCATCCGCCCGGCCATCCCCGGCGGCCTGATCTCGGCCGGCAATGCCAGCCAGTTCTCCGACGGCGGCGGCGCCTGCGTGCTGGTCGACGAGAAGTACGCGCAGCAAAAGGGCCTGAAGCCCCTCGGCCGTTTCCTCGGCTTTGCCGTGGCCGGCTGCGAGCCCGACGAAATGGGCATCGGCCCGGTCTTCGCGATCCCGAAGGTGCTCAAGCGCCTGGGCCTCACGGTCAACGACATCGACCTGTGGGAGCTGAACGAAGCCTTCGCGGTGCAGGTGATCTACTGCCGCGACAAGCTCGGCATTCCGGGCGACCGCCTGAACGTGGACGGCGGCGCCATCGCCGTGGGCCACCCCTATGGCGTGAGCGGCCAGCGTTTGACGGGCCACGCGCTCATCGAAGGCAAGCGCCGCGGCGCGAAGAAGGTGCTGGTCACGATGTGCATCGGCGGCGGCATGGGCGCTGCGGGCGTTTTCGAGGTCTTGTAATCGTGTCGGGCGGTGACATGCACGTCTCGCCCGAAGCCTTCCTGGCGATGGGGCGGGGCGTTCTGGCCTCGCAGCCTTTCAGCGTGCTGATCGGCGCCGAGATGCACGCACTCTCGTCGGGAATCGTCGACCTCCAGGTGCCGCTGACCGCGCAGCTCAGGCAGCAGAACGGCTTCGCCCACGGCGGCGTCGTCAGCTATCTGGCCGACAACGCACTGACCTTTGCCGGCGGCACCGCGATGCGCGTGCCGGTGGTGACTTCCGAATTCAAGATCAACTATGTGCGGCCGGCCATCGGCGATCGCCTGATCGCACGCGCCAAGGCCGTGCACACCGGCAGTTCGCAAGCCGTCTGCACCTGCGAGATCTTCGCGGTGGCCGACGGCGTGGAGAAGCTCTGCGCGCTGGCGCCGGGAACCATCGCGAAACTGCCCGACCCTTCTTCCAAGAGTTCCAAGAGACCGACATGAGCCTGCGTCCCACCCTCGATTTTTTGCTCTACGACTGGCTCGATGCCGAGTCGCTCAACAAGAGCGAGCGCTTCGCCGACCAGTCGCGCGAGACCTTCGACGCGGTGCTCGACACCTGCGAGCGCATCGCGCGCGAGAAGTACGCGCCGTTCAACCGCACGGTCGACACGCAGGAGCCGCATTTCGATGGCGAGAAGGTGATCCTGCCGAAGGCCCCGCACGATGCGCACAAGGCTTTTGTCGAGTCGGGAATGCTGAGCGCGGCGCAGGACCACGACATCGGCGGCATGCAGCTTCCCTACACGCTGCAGTCCGCGGCCAACAGCTTCTTCGCGATGGCCTCGGTGAGCATCGGCGCCAACATGCTCACGAGCGGCAATGCCAACCTGCTGATGGTGCACGGCACCGAGATGCAGAAAGAGGTGTTCGCGAAGAACGAGTTCTCGGGCCGATGGGCGGGCACCATGTGCCTGTCGGAGCCGCAGGCCGGCTCGTCGCTGAGCGACGTGGCCACGCGCGCGGTGCCCGATGGCGCCGATTTCCAGGACGATCCGCTGGGCCCGCGTTACCGGCTCACCGGCAACAAGATGTGGATCTCGGCCGGCGACCATGAGCTGACCGAGAACATCGTGCACATCGTGCTCGCCAAGATTCCGGACGAGAACGGCAAGCTGGTGGCCGGCACGCGCGGTATTTCGCTGTTCATCGTGCCCAAGCGCATGGTGAACACGAAGGGCGAGCTGACCGGCGAGCGCAACGACGTGGCCCTCGCGGGCCTCAACCACAAGCTCGGCTGGCGCGGCACCACCAACACGCTCCTGAACTTCGGCGAGGGCAAGTACCCGGTCGACGGCAAGGCGGGCGCGGTGGGCTACCTCGTCGGTTCGCCCGGCAAGGGCCTGCACTGCATGTTCCACATGATGAACGAGGCGCGCATCGGTGTCGGCACGGCCGCGACCATGCTGGGCATGGCGGGCTATCACGCCTCGCTGGAGTACGCGAAGAGCCGGCCGCAGGGCCGCCTGGTGAAGAAGCCTGAGGCGGGCGCTGGCAGTCAGGTCGTGAAGGACTCGGCCAGCCCGCAGGTCCGCATCATCGAACACGCCGACGTGCGCCGCATGCTGCTCGCGCAGAAGGCGTACTGCGAAGGCGCGTTGGCGCTGGAGCTGTACTGCGCCCGATTGGTCGACGAACAAAAGACTGGCGATGCGCAATCGGCCGACGATGCCCGCCTGCTGCTCGAGGTGCTCACGCCCATCGCCAAGAGCTGGCCCAGCGAGTGGTGCCTGGAAGCCAATTCGCTCGCGATCCAGGTGCATGGCGGCTACGGCTACACGCGCGACTTCCCGGTGGAGCAGTACTGGCGCGACAACCGCCTGAACATGATCCACGAGGGCGCGCACGGCATCCAGGCGGCCGATCTGCTGGGCCGCAAGGTGCTGATGGAAAAGGGCCGCGGCCTGCAACTGCTGGCCGGCCGCATCACCGAGACCATCGGCCGCACGGCCAAGGTGCCCGTGCTCGCGGCGCATGCCAAGGCGCTGGGGGCCGCACTGCAACGCATCGGCAGCGCCACCGAAGCGGCCTGGTCCACCGGCGACCCGGCCGACGCGCTGGCCAACGCCGTGCCCTACATGCAGGCCTTCGGCCACACGGTGCTGGCCTGGATCTGGCTGGACGTGGCGCGGCGCGCGCTGGAAATCGACGCAGACAAGGCGAGGGCGGTAACAGCTGGCAAGATCGGCGCCACGGACTACTTCTTCCACTATGAGCTGCCGAAAATCGGTGCCTGGCTCAACGTGGTCGAGAGCCGCGACCCAACCTGTACCGCTTTGCCCGAGGACGCTTTCAGACAATGGCCAACGCCGCCCCCAACAACACCCCCAACCCCGTCAAGCCACCGAAGCCGCATGCCCGGCTGGAGAAGTGGATCTGGATCCTGATCTACGGCGGCCTGTTCCTGGTGATCCTGGGCATTTCCACCGGCCGCACCGACGCCACGCTCGGCTGGTCGATGGCCGTGCCCGGCGGTGTGATCACCGCGGTGGGCGTCGTGCTCATCTACGTGCGCTCGCGCTTCAACGACAAGTAAATAACGAAGGCCGGACCATGCTCAAGCACATCGTGATGTGGAAGTTCAAGGAACACGCAGAGGGCGCCGACAAGGCGACCAACCTGCTGAAGGCCAAGGCGCTGCTCGATGCCTGCGCGAAGCTCTCGCCCGGCACGCACCGCTTCGAGGTGGCCATTGCCCAGCCCGGGCTCGAAGCCACCTACGACCTGGTCCTGTATTCGGAATTCACCGATGCCGCCGCGCTCGCGGCCTATGCCGACCATCCGCAGCACGTGGCGCTGAAGCCCTTCATCGGTGCCGTGCGCGAAGCGCGGCAGTGCATGGACTATGAAAGCTGATCCCCACGCGCCCGACGCGAAGGCCGCGCCGGCCGATCGGCGGGCCTTCGGCCGCGCACAGCGCAAGCACTTTGCGCTCGACCGGTGGGCGGAGGCGCCCCAGCCCGATGCCGCAGGCCGCAACCCGCTCGGCTGGCTGAAGGCCTCCAACCGCGGCCGGGTGCCCGAGCTGGTGCCGGTGCGCCACGGCCGCATGCTGGCCACCCCGTTCACCTTCTACCGCGGCGCCGCCAGCCTGATGGCGAACGACCTCGCCAAACTGCCGCACAGCGGCATCGTGACGCAGCTGTGCGGCGACGCGCACCTCGCGAACTTCGGCTTCTTCGCCAGCCCCGAGCGTTCGCTGGTCTTCGACATCAACGACTTCGACGAAACCCTGCAGGGCCCCTTCGACTGGGACGTGCGCCGGCTGGCCACCTCGTTCGTCGTGGCCGCGCGCGACCTGGGCTTCAAGCCGCGCGTCGGGCGCGACGCGGTCCGGCAACTGGCCGAGGCGTATCGCGACCGCATGCGCCGCTTTGCGCAGATGGACACGTTGAATGCCTGGTACGCGCGCCTGACCTCGCAAACGCTGTTGAAGCTCGGTGCGCAGGATGAGACGGAACTCGCGGTCATCAAGAAGGCCCGGCGCAGCACCTCGCGCGTGTTCGCCGAAGGGGCGACCAAGATCGTCAAGGGCCGGCTGATGATGCGCGAGCAGCCGCCGTTCGTGTACCACGACGCCAAGGCCACGGAGCGCGAGATCCGCCGTTTTCGTGCCGGGCTGCCGGCCTTCCTGGCGCAATACCGCGCCAGCCTGCCGCCGGAGCGCCAGCGGCTGTTCGATCGCTACGAGTTGCACGACGTGACAGTGCTCACGCCCGGCGTCGGCTCGGTGGGACGGCGCTGCTTCTTGCTGCTGCTGGTGGTCGACCAGGTTCATCCGCTGTTCCTGCAGTGCAAGGAGGCCGGCGAATCGGTGCTCGAAGCCCATCTGGGGCCGGCGCCGGGTTCGGGCTCTCCGGGCCAGCGCGTGGTGCAGGGGCAGCGGTTGGCACAGGCGGCCAGCGATGTCTTCCTGGGCTGGGCTGAGGCAGCGGGCGGACGCGGCTACTACGTGCGGCAGCTGCGCGACATGAAGGCTTCCTACAAGCTCGAAGACTTCAAGCCCGTCGACCTGCTCGAATTTGCCGAGGCCTGCGGCTACAGCCTGACGCGCGCACACGCCAAGGGCGGCGATGCCTGGGCCATTTCAGGCTACCTCGGGCGTTCGAAAACCTTCAATACCGCGCTTGCAGACTTTGCCGAGGCCTATGCCGACGTCAACCAGGCCGACTGGCGCCAGCTGAAAAAGGCAGTGGCGTCGGGCAAGGTGGCGGCCGTCAAGGCGGCCAGCGCCGCTTCGTAACCGCGGCCTCGGGCCGCGAACCTTCTTTCACATCGACTCCGGAGACACAGACATGACGCCACGCACCACCCAGCAACTCTTCGACCTCACGGGCAAGACGGCCCTCATCACCGGCGGCTCGCGCGGCCTGGGCCTGCAGATGGCCCATGCGCTCGGCGAAGCCGGCGCCAAGATCATGCTGAGTTCGCGCAAGGCCGCAGACCTGGAGCAGGCGGCCGCCGAGCTGCAATCCGCCGGCATCGACGCGCGCTGGATCGCCGCCGACTGCTCGAAGGAAGAAGACACGCGCCGCCTGGCCGACGAGACGCTGCAGCGCATGGGCGCGGTCGACATCCTGATCAACAACGCCGGCGCGAGTTGGGGTGCGCCGGCCGAGAGCCATCCGGTCGCAGCCTGGGACAAGGTGATGAACCTCAACGTGCGCGGGTACTTCATCCTGGCGCAGCAGATCGCCAACGGCTACATGATCCCGAAGAAGACCGACCGCATCATCAACATCGCCTCGATCGCGGGCTTGAACGGCAACGGCCCGGACATGCAGACGCTGGCCTACAACACCTCGAAGACCGCGGTGATAGTCTTCACGAAGACGCCGGCCGCCGAATGGGGAAAGTACGGCATCAACGTGAACGCGATCTGCCCGGGGTTCTTCATGACGAAGATGGCTGCAGGCCTGATCAAGTCGCTCGGCGAGGACAAGATGGCAGCGGCCGCGCCGCTTGGCCGGCTCGGCGACGAGGAAGACCTGAAGGGCATCACGCTGCTGTACGCGAGCGATGCCGGCAAGCACATCACCGGGCAGTGGCTGGCTGTGGACGGTGGTGTCAGTGTGGTGCTTGGTGCCTAGATGCAACCTTGCTCTTCTATTCGTGGAGTGCGTTGTTCAGGGCGGCGCTCACGCCGACGGTGTGCTCTGCTCCGCGAATGTCCCCCGGCGCGGCCTAGGGCCGCATGCCTCCTCCTTTATTTCGCTGCGCAGAGCACACCGCCGGCGTGATCGC
>CAMATD010000261.1 GCA_945860785.1 Variovorax sp. YR752
CTGGCCGGCGCCGCCTTCCTGACCAAGACCATGGCCTTCACTGGCATTCCGCGCGAACTGGCCGAGTGGGTCGACAGCATGCACCTCTCGCCCTACGCGCTGATCGGCGCGCTGGTGGTAGTGTACCTGGTATTGGGCACCGCGCTCGACGGCATCTCGATGATCGTGCTGACCAGCGCGGTGGTGCTGCCGATGATCCAGAAGGCCGGCTTCGACCTGATCTGGTTCGGCATCTTCATCGTGCTGCTGGTCGAGATTGCCGAGGTCACGCCGCCGGTGGGCTTCAACCTCTTCGTGCTGCAGAACATGACGGGGAAGGACAGCAACGTGATCGCCAAGGCTGCGATTCCGTTCTTCTTTTGCCTAGTGCTGTGCATCGTGCTGATCACGCTCTTCCCAAGCATCGTGACGATCCTGCCCGACGTGGTCATGGGCAAAGAAAAATAATCGAGTGCATGGTTCAGAGCGGTAGTTGATCGCCGTTCACCAGCAGCGTGCCCAGGTGCGCAGGGCACCGGGTGCTCCCCGCAGCGAAATAAAGGAGGAGCGAAGCGGGGGACATTCGCGGAGGGGAGTACCCGGTGTCCTGTGCACGCACCCTGAACAACGCCCCCCAAATACGAGCAGTTAAAGTCGCGCACATGCTGTTGAACGCCTTCGTCATCTGCCTCGCCGCCTGCATCGGCGCCCTCATGCGCTGGGGCTTCGCGCTCTGGCTCAACCCCGGCAGCGTGCTCCCTTGGGGCACCCTCGCGGTCAACCTCATCGGCGGCTACTTGATCGGCGCGGCCATCGGCTTCTTCAACGGCCTGCCCGACCTCGACCCCGCATGGCGGCTCATGGTCATCACCGGTTTCCTCGGCACGCTCACCACCTTCTCCAGCTTCTCGGCCGAAGTGGTCGGCATGCTCATCAGCGACCGGCTCGGCCTCGCGCTGGGCACCATCGCGCTGCACCTGGGCGGTTCGCTCTGCATGACCTGGCTCGGCCTGCGCACCGTGCAGGCGTTCTCGGGCTGAACACCGCACGAAAACTGCCCCATGCCCTGCGGATAGATAGGGCTCGCCAGAGGGTCGGTCGATAGAATTGACCACAATGCCCCTGGTCTTTCTCGTCGCACTCCCCTTCATTGCCAGCGTGCTGGCCGCGTTGATGCCGTCCAACGCGCGAAACAGGGAGTCGACGCTCGCAGGACTCGTCGCGCTGGGCTGCGCGATACAGGCCGCGTGGTTCTTTCCGCAAATCGCGCACGGCAATGTGCTGCGGCAAGAGATCGAATGGCTGCCGGCCCTCGGCCTCAACCTCGTGTTCCGCATGGACGGCTTCGCCTGGCTGTTCTACATGCTGGTGCTGGGCATCGGCGCGCTGGTGGTGCTCTATGCGCGCTACTACATGTCGGCCTCCGACCCGGTACCGCGCTTCTTCTCGTTCTTCCTCGCGTTCATGGGCGCGATGATGGGCGTGGTGCTCTCGGGCAACCTGATCCAGATGGTGCTGTTCTGGGAGCTCACCAGCCTGTTCTCCTTCTTGCTGATCGGCTACTGGCACCACCGCCGCGACGCACGGCGCGGCGCGCGCATGGCGCTCACCGTCACCGGGGCCGGTGGGCTCTGCCTGCTGGCGGGCGTGCTGGTGCTGGGCCGCATCGTCGGCAGCTACGAGCTCGACGTGGTGCTGGCCTCGGGCGACCTGATCCGCGCGCATGCGCTCTACCCCGTGGTGCTGGTGCTGGTGCTGCTCGGCGCCTTCACCAAGAGCGCGCAGTTCCCGTTCCACTTCTGGCTGCCGCGCGCCATGGCCGCGCCCACGCCCGTGTCGGCCTACCTGCACTCGGCCACGATGGTGAAGCTCGGCGTGTTCCTGATGGCGCGCCTCTGGCCCGTGCTCTCGGGCACCGAGCAGTGGTTCTGGATGGTGGGTGGCGCAGGCGCGATCACGCTGCTGCTCGGCGGCTTTGCCGCGATGTTCCAGCGCGACCTGAAGGCGCTGCTGGCCTACTCGACCATCTCGCACCTCGGGCTCATCACACTGCTGCTGGGCCTCAACAGCCCGCTGGCGGCGGTGGCTGCCGTCTTCCACGTCATGAACCACGCGACCTTCAAGGCCTCGCTGTTCATGGCGGCCGGCATCATCGACCACGAGACCGGCACGCGCGACATCCGCAAGCTCAGCGGCCTGATGCGGCTGATGCCGATCACCGGCACGCTGGCCATCATCGCCAGCGCCTCGATGGCCGGCGTGCCGCTGCTCAACGGCTTTCTCTCCAAGGAGATGTTCTTCGCCGAGACGGTCTTCATCCAGTCCACGCCCTGGGTCGACTGGAGCCTCCCGGTCATCGCCACCATCGCGGGCATCTTCAGCGTGGCCTACTCTGCCCGCTTCGTGTTCGACGTGTTCTTCGGCCCGCCCTGCGGCGACGAGGTGCCCAAGCATCCGCACGAGCCGCCGCACTGGATGCGCGTGCCGGTCGAGCTGCTGGTACTGGTGTGCCTCGTGGTGGGCGTGGTGCCGGCCTGGTCCGTCGGCCCGCTGCTCGCGGCGGCCGCGACGCCCGTGGTCGGCGGCACGCTGCCCGAATACAGCCTGGCCGTGTGGCACGGCTTCAACCTGCCGCTCGTGATGAGCTTCGTGGCGCTGGCGGGCGGCGCCGCGCTCTATCTGCTGCAACGCCGCCGTCGTGCGGGCGGCGGCCTTGAGTACACGCCGCTGCTGCACCGCTTCGACGGCCAGGTCATCTTCGAGCACCTGCTCGCGCTGCTGAGCGAGGCCGGCCGGCGCAGCCGCCGCCTGTTCGGCACGCGCCGCATGCAGTCGCAACTGCTGCTGCTCGTGGCGGTGACCGTGGTGGGCGCCGCAGCATCGCTCTGGGCCACGCCGGTCGGCCCCGGCGCGCGCGAGCTGCTGCCCTTCTCGCCGATGTTCGCGATGATGTGGCTCATCGGCGGCACCTGCGCACTGGCCGCCGCGTGGCAGGCCAAGTTCCACCGGCTCGCCGCGCTGATGCTGGCCTCGGGCGCCGGGCTGGTCTCGTGCGTGACCTACATCTGGTTCTCCGCACCCGACCTCGCGCTGACGCAACTGGTGGTCGAGGCGGTGACGACGGTGCTGATCCTGCTGGGCCTGCGCTGGCTGCCGATGCGCAGCAAGGATGTCATTCAGCCCGCCCGCGCGCGCCTGCGCCCCTGGGGCCGCCGCGGCCGCGACCTGCTGGTGGCCACCATCGCCGGCGGCGGCATGGCCGCGCTGGCCTGGGCCATGATGACGCGCACCTTCCCGCAGAGCATCTCGCCCTTCTTCCTCGACCGCGCGCTCACCGAAGGCGGCGGCACCAACGTGGTCAACGTGATGCTGGTCGACTTCCGCGGCTTCGACACCTTCGGCGAGATCACCGTGCTCGGCGTGGTGGCGCTCACCGTGTATGCGCTGCTGCGGCGCTTTCGCCCGGCCATCGAGTCGATGGCGTTGCCGATCCAGCAGCGCCAGCAGGTCGACGACGGCAGCAGCGACCTGCTGAACCCGCGCTTGGCCAAGGACACCGCCGTCGGCTACCTGATGGTGCCGGCCGTGCTGGTGCGCCTGCTGCTGCCGCTCGCGGTGCTGGTGTCGGTCTACTTCTTCATGCGCGGGCACAACGCGCCGGGCGGCGGCTTCGTTGCGGGGCTGGTGATGTCGGTGGCGCTGGTGCTGCAGTTCATCGTCTCGGGCACCGAGTGGGTGGAAGAGCACCTGCGCATCTATCCGCGGCGCTGGATCGCCATCGGCCTCCTGTTCGCGCTCGCCACGGGCAGCGGCGCGGTGGTGTTCGGCTATCCGTTCCTGACCACGCACACCGCGCACCTGCATCTGCCGGTGCTGGGCGATATCCACGTGCCCAGCACCCTCTTCTTCGACATCGGCGTGTTCGCGCTGGTGCTCGGCGCCACCATGCTGATCCTCACCGGGCTGGCCCACCAGTCGATACGCAGCCACCGCTGGGCCGATGAACAGGCCGAAAAAGAAGCGCAGGCCGAGTCCGAAGCCGCGGAGGGAGCGCACTGATGGAAATCGTGCTCGCCCTCGCCATCGGCGTGTTGACTGGCTCGGGTGTCTACCTGCTGCTGCGTCCGCGTACCTTCCAGGTGATCATGGGCCTGACCCTGATCTCCTACGCGGTCAACCTCTTCATCTTCAGCATGGGCAGGCTCAAGGTCGACAGCGAGCCGGTGCTGGTCAAGGGCTTCATCGCCACGCTGGCCAACACGGCCGACCCGATGCCGCAGGCCCTGGTGCTGACGGCCATCGTGATCGGCTTCGCGATGACGGCTCTGTTCCTCGTGGTCATGCTCGCCTCGCGCGGCCTCACCGGCACCGACCATGTGGACGGCGAAGAGCGGAAGGAGGCGGAATGACAGAAGTCTTCCACCTGCTCGACCGCTTCCTCGAGTTCAGCATGCCGCACCTGGTGGCAGCGCCGATCCTCGTGCCGATGCTCACCGCCGCGCTGATGCTGCTGCTGGGCGAGAACCGCCGCCGCACCAAGTCGGCATTGAGCGTGGTCTCGGGCCTTGTCGGCCTACTCGCCGCGCTCGCGCTGCTGCGCTGGGTGAACGCACCCGACACCGGCAGCGGCCCGGGCTCCATCGGCGTCTACCTGCCCGGCAACTGGCGCGCGCCCTTCGGCATCGTGCTGGTGGCCGACCGGCTCTCGACCATGATGGTCGCGCTGACCGGCGTGATCGCCTTTGCCGCATCGATCTATTCGACCTCGCGCTGGGACCGTGCGGGCGTGCATTTCCATCCGCTGCTGCAACTGCAACTCATGGGCCTCAACGGCGCCTTCCTGACCGGCGACCTGTTCAACCTGTTCGTCTTCTTCGAGGTGATGCTCGCGGCCTCCTACGGCCTGCTGCTGCACGGCTCGGGCCGGCTGCGGGTGCAGGCCGGGCTGCACTACATCGCGATCAACCTCGCGGCCTCCTCGCTGTTCCTGATCGGTGCGGCCATCCTGTACGGCGTGACCGGCACGCTCAACATGGCCGACCTTGGCGTGCGCATTGCCGAACTCGCGCCGGGCGACCGTGGCCTGTGGTGCATGCGGCGGCCGCCATCCTGGCCACCGCGTTCTTCGCCAAGGCGGGCGCGTGGCCGCTCAACTTCTGGCTGGTGCCGGCCTACAGCGCGGCGGTGTCGCCGGTGGGCGCCGTGTTCGCGCTGCTGACCAAGCTCGGCATCTACACGGTGCTGCGGCTGTGGACCGTGCTCTTCGCGCCCGACACCGGCGATTCGGCCGCGTTCGGGCAGGCCGCGCTGGTCGGCATCGGGCTGGCGACACTGTTCGTCGGCGCCATCGGCATCGTCGGCACCCAGCGGCTGTCGAACCTCGCGGGCTTCAGCGTGCTGGTGTCGGCCGGCACGCTGCTGGCGGCCGTCGGCCTCGGGCAGCCGGCCGTGTGGGCGGGTGCGCTTTATTACCTGCTGAGCTCCACGCTCGCGGTCAGCGCGTTCTTCCTCTTGACCGACATGATCGAGCGCTGGCGCAACGCCGGCATGAGCGTCGCGCCGCACGAGGCGGCGGGCAACGCGCCTTTTCTTTCCGAAGACCTGAGCGCCATGTCCGACGTGAACCTCGACGACGAAGCGCAGGCGCTCTACGGCCGCGCCATTCCCGCCGGCGTCGCCTGCCTGGGCCTGAGCTTCATGGGCTGCACCCTGCTGCTCGCGGGGCTGCCGCCGCTCTCGGGCTTCGTCGGCAAGTTCGCGATGCTCTCGGGCCTGCTCGGTGCCAAGGGGCTCACGGCCGCCAAGTGGACGTTCCTCGCGCTGCTGATCGTCTCGGGCTTTCTCTCGCTGATCGCATTGAGCCGAACCGGCATCCGCCACTTCTGGACCCAGCTCCACCGCCTTCTTCATGTCGGCGACCGACATGTTGTCCAGCATGATCACGTCGACGCCGGCTTTGAGCGCTTCGCCGACCTAGTCCAGGCGGTCGCACTCCACCTCCAGCTTGGTCAGCACCGGCAGCGTCTTGCGGGCCCGCTCGACCGCGGCCGTGATGCCGCCGCAGACGGCGATGTGGTTGTCCTTGATCATCACGCCGTTGTCGAGGCCGAGCCGGTGGTTCAGGCCGCCGCCGCAGCTCACGGCATGCTTTTCGAGCATGCGCAGGCCGGGCGTGGTCTTGCGGCTGTCGATCAGCCGCGCAGGGGTGTCGGCAATGACGTTCACGTACTTCGCGGTCTCGTTGGCGATGCCGCACAGGCGCTGCATGATGTTGAGCGCGGTGCGCTCGGCCGTGAGAATGCTGCGCGCCGAGCCCCGCACCTCGACCAGGATGGCGCCCTTCTCCACGCGGTCGCCGTCGGCCACCTTCACCTTGATCTCGAGCGACGGGTCGTAGCGCTGGAACACCCGCGCCGCCACGTCGACGCCCGCAATGATCATCGGCTCGCGCGCATTCATGTGGAACGCGCCGGTCTCGTGCTTGCCGATCATGGTCTGGACCGTGAGGTCGCAGCCCCCGATGTCTTCCATGAGCCATTGGTCGATCAGGCGATCGGTCGAAAACGTGTCGTACATCTTTCGCTCCATTGATTAGCTATCGAAACTTATCGCCAGTCTACGATCGTGTCGTCTGATGTCAACAATAATTTTATATCTAAGTTAAATTGAGATGCACCAAAAGAAACGCACCACCTGCGTGCATCGATGCATTTATCATCAGTCCGCCATGAGAGACCGACAACAAGCCCCGTCCGCCGCCGACGCGCCCGAGCCCAGCCAGGAGCGGCTGGCGCACATCGTCAAGGACGCGGCACGCGCCTACGTTCGCGCATTGCAGATGCGGCTGGTGTCTCATTCGGTGTCGTATGGCCACTGGTCGATCCTTCGCGTGCTGTGGGACCGCGACGGCCTGACGCAGCGCGAACTCAGCGAGCAGGCCGGCATTGCAGAGCCGACCACCTTCATGGCCGTGAAGGCGCTGGAAACGCTGGGTTATGTCGAGCGCATGCACCTGCCGGGCAACAACAAGAACGTGCACGTCTACCTGACGCAGTCGGGCAAGCAGCTCAAGCGCAAGCTCGTGCCGCTGGCGGAAGAGGTCAACGAAGTCAGCGTGCGCGGCGTGTCCGCGGAAGATGTGGAGACCACGCGGCGGGTCTTGCTCGCCATCCTCGCGGCGCTGGCCGAAGACGAGGCGGCGGCCGAGGGCACGAAGCGGCGGATGCCCTCGACGCGGGAACTGGGCAAGCGGCTGGCCGATATCGGCATTGCGGTGTCCTGAGTCGGCAGCGGCTCGGAGCTTGGCGTGCTGCTGTTCAGGGCGCGCTCACGCCGACGGTGTGCTCTGCTCCGCGAATGTCCCCCGGCGCGGCCTAGGGCCGCATGCCTCCTCCTTTATTTCGCTGCGCAGAGCACACCGCCGGCGTGATCGCTCAGAGCACTGGTTGATCGGCCGCAAACCAGCAGCGTGCCCTGTGCACGCGCCCCGAACGTAAGCAAAGCAGTCCCCAACACAACACCCCGTCAGCGCGATAAAAACTGAAATGAGCTGGATCCCGAAGAACCCCATCGCCCCCGCCGAGCTGCAGACGCTGTTGCTGGCCGAGCCCGCGACCGAGCTGGCGCTGCTCGACGTGCGCGAAACCCGCTGGTTCGTGCAGCGCCACACCAACCTCGCGCGCAATGCACCGCTGAGCGGGCTCGAACTGCAGATCGGCGCGTTCGTGCCGCGCCGCTCCACGCCCGTGGTGCTCTACGACGACTACAACGCGCCAGACGGCGCCACACAGGCCGCGGCCGCCCTGCTCGCACGCATCGGCTACACGGACGTGCACACGCTCGACGGCGGCCTGCAGCGCTGGGTGACCGAGGGCCTGCCCGCCATCGACGGCTACGGCACGCTGGTCAAGGCCTTCGGCGACCGTGCGCGGCTGCACTACGGCACCCCGGCACTGCCCGTCGAGGCCTTGCGCCAGCGCCAACGTGAAGGCCTGCCGACCACGCTGGTCGACGCACGGCCGCGCGCGGAGTTCGAGTTCCTCTCGCTGCCCGGCGCGCACAACCATGCCGGCACCGAGCTCGCGCTGCGCCGCTTCGAGCCGGGCGATGCGGCCCATGTGTGGGCCATCAACTGCTTCAGCCGCACGCGCGGCATCATCGGCGCCACCACGCTGCGCCTGCTCGGCCGCGCGCCCGACGCCGTGTTCGTCGAAGACGGCGTGATGGCCTGGGGCCTGCAAGGCGCGCCGACGGTGCAGAACGCCGCCCCCGACGACGAGCTGCCGCCCGAATCGCCCGAGGTGCTGCGTGGTATCGCCGACGAGCTGCTCGAACGCTTCGCCCTCCCCGTGGCCGATGCCGCACAGCTCACGCGCTGGCGTGCCGACGACACGCGCACGCTCTACGTCTTCGACGTGCGGCCCACCGCCGACCCGGCCTTCGCCGGCACGGCGGTGTAGCAGGTGCCCGGCGGCCAGCTGTTCATGCATTTCGAGAACCTCGTTGGCACGCGCGGCGCCCGCATCGTGCTGATCGACGACCCGGCCCACCGCCTGCGCGCCGTGGTCACCAGCTTCTGGCTCACGCAGCTCAACCAGGTCGAGGTCTACGTCTACGAAGGCGAACTTGCGCCCGAGCAGGCCCCTTCCGCCCCACCCGCCACGGTGACGGACGCGCCCCCGTCGCTCGACGCCGAAGCGCTCGCGCAATTGCGCAGGAACGGCGCAGTGACGGTGATCGATGTCGGCGCCAGCCTCGACTACGAGCGCGGCCACCTGCCGGGCGCGCTCTACATGCTGCCGGCCTCGCTCGGCCCGCTCGCCTCGCATGCCGTGGCCGGCCGCACGCTGGTCTTCACTTCGCCGGATGGCGCGGCCGCAGCGCGCGTGGCGCGCGACGCGCACCAGCGCTGGCTGGGTTCGGGGGCGGTGTTCACCTGGCTCCAGGGCGGAACGCAGGACTGGAAGGCTTCAGGACGGCCGCTGTCGACCGCCTTCGTCCCCGGACAGCTCCTCACCCCTTTCGACGACGACTGGGGCTCGGTCATGCGCGTGTTCGGACCGCGCCGCGATGCGGCCTGGGCCGACTACCTGGCCTGGGAGCGTGCGCTCGCCGAGCGGGTGCTGCAGGACCCGTCGGTGCGCTTTCGCTTCTTCCCCGCCTAGCCTGGC
>CAMATD010000262.1 GCA_945860785.1 Variovorax sp. YR752
CGGCGAAGCGCTCAAGCAGCGCGGCCTCAACGTGACGCGCCTGGCGCGCGGCGTGCCGGCCGGCAGCGAACTCGAATACGTGGACCTCGGCACCATCGCGCATGCACTGGTGGACCGCCGATAGCACGCTGCTGTCGCTGCCGGACGGAGACAAACCGACATGACTCTTTCATTACTCACGGTAGCCTACTGGTGCGTGTTCATCGCCTGCGGCCTGCCGTATCTGGCCGCATGGATCGCCAAGGCCGGCAGCTTCGGGCCGCGCGACAACATGCATCCGCGCGACTGGGCCGCGAAGCAGAGCGGATGGCGCGCGCGTGCCAACAGCGCACAGGCCAACAGCTTCGAGGGCCTGCCGTTCTTCATCGGTGCGGTGATCATCGCGCATCAACTCGGTGCCGCGCAGGCGCGACTCGACATGCTCGCGATCGCCTATGTCGTGCTGCGCGTGGTCTATCTCGGCATCTACATCAAGGGCCTTGGCAGTGTGCGCAGCGCGGTCTGGGCACTCGCATTCCTCGTCAACATCGCCATACTTTTTCTCGCGCGATAGGCCTCGGCAGGCCGTTCGACACAGGCCTCGTGGAGGCCTTCGTGCTTACGTGGAAACCCGCACGGGATGACCCCGATGCAGGTACGTGAGGGCACCCCTAAGCTCGATTCGGTCCCCAAGAATCACAGAGCCCGCAGGCCCCGTTTCATGCTTCATCGCCGCACCCTCATTTCCGCCTCCGCCATCGCTGCTGCAGCGATGGCGTTGCCGCGGGTCTTTGCGCAAGCCAAGCTGGAGAAGACGAAGATCTCCATCGCGGTCGGCGGCAAGGCGGCTTTCTACTACCTGCCTCTGACCATCTCCGAACAGCTCGGCTACTTCAAGGCCGAGGGGCTCGACGTGGAGATCTCCGATTTCGCCGGCGGCGCACGCGCGCTGCAGGCCGTGGTGGGCGGCTCGGCCGACGTGTGCTCGGGCGCCTATGAACACACCATCAACCTGCAGGCCAAGAACCAGTTCTTCCAGGCCTTCGTGCTGCAGGGCCGCGCGCCGCAGATCGCGGTGGGCGTGTCGACCAAGAACATGGCGGGCTACACTGGCATCCCCGATCTCAAGGGCAAGAAGATCGGCGTCTCGGCGCCGGGCTCGTCGACCAACATGGTGGCCAACCTCGTGCTCTCGCGCGGCGGCCTCAAGGCCAGCGATGTGAGCTACATCGGCGTGGGCGTGGCGGCCGGTGCGCTCACCGCATTGCGCTCGGGCCAGATCGATGCCATCAGCAACACCGACCCGGTGATGACGATGCTCGAGCAGAAGGGCGACGTGAAGATCATCAGCGACACGCGCACGCTCAAGGGCACGCTGCAGGTGTTCGGCGGCACCATGCCCGCGGCCTGCCTCTATGCGCCGATCGACTTCATCCAGAAGAATCCCAACACCTGCCAGGCACTGGCCAATGCCATCGTGCACGGGCTCAAGTGGCTGCAGACGGCAGGGCCGGGCGACATCATCAAGACGGTGCCCGAGACCTATCTGCTGGGCGACCGCGCGCTGTACCTTGCGTCTTTCGACAAGGTGCGCGAATCCATTGCCACCGACGGACTGATTCCGGTCGATGGTCCCAAGACGGCGCTCACCGCCATCGCGAGCTTCGACACCAGCGTGAAGGCCGACAAGATCGACCTCACCAAGACCTACACCAACGATTTTGCTAGGCGAGCGAAAGACAGGTTCAAAGCCTGACTGCGAACGTCCCCGCGACCCGGCTTCGGCCGGGTTTTTTGTTGCCGCAGCCGATGCCAGAATCCCTGCCAGCCATGTCCGACTACGCACTCGAACTCCTCTCGATCAGCTGCACCTTCCACTCGAAGGACGACCCCGGCCAGCGCTATACCGCGGTGGCCGACACCACGCTGCGCATCAAGGCCGGCGAGTTCGTCTCGGTGGTGGGCCCCACCGGTTGCGGCAAGTCGACACTGCTGAACGTGGGGGCTGGCCTGCTCGAACCTTCGTCGGGCACGATCAAGGTCTTCGGCCAGACGCTCTCGGGCGTCAATGCGCGCGCCGGCTACATGTTCCAGACCGAGGCGCTGATGCCGTGGCGCAGCGCCGTCGCCAACGTGATGGTGGGGCTGCAGTACCGCGGCGTGTCCGATGCCGATGCGCGCGAGCAGGCCGAGGCCTGGCTCTCGCGCGTGGGCCTCTCGGGCTTCGGCGATCGCTATCCGCACCAGCTTTCCGGCGGCATGCGCAAGCGCGTGGCACTGGCGCAGACACTGGTGCTCGATCCCGACATCATCCTCATGGACGAGCCCTTCAGCGCGCTCGACGTCCAGACGCGGCAGCTGATGGAGAACGAGGTGCTCGACATCTGGAGCGCGAAGAAGAAGGCGGTGCTCTTCATCACGCACGACCTCGATGAAGCCATTGCAATGAGCGACCGTGTTGTTGTGCTGTCGGCCGGTCCGGCCACGCACCCGATCGGCGAGTTCGCCATCGATCTGGCGCGCCCGCGCGACGTGGCCGAGGTGCGCACGCAGCCGCGCTTCGTCGAGCTGCACACCCAGATCTGGGAGGTGCTGCGCGACGAGGTGCTCAAGGGCTATGCGCAGCAGTTGAGGAAGGCCGCATGATCCCGCGCCTCAACGAGCGCAACGCGCGTTTCTGGCAGCTGGTGCTGCTGGCGATCATCCTGGTGGGCTGGCACATGGCGTCGCGCAACCAGCAGATCGCCTTCTTCCTCGGCGAGCCGATCGAGGTGGCGGGCCGCATCTGGAGCTGGTTCCTGCCGTTCGAGGTGCCGCCGCACCTGCTGTTCCCCGAGGGGCTCAAGGGCAATGCCGACATCTACCGGCATCTGGGCACCACGCTGCTCGAGACGGTGCTGGCCTTCGGCATCGGCACCGTGCTCGGCCTGGCCTGCGGGCTCTGGCTGGCGCTGGCGCCCACCGCGAGCCTGATCCTCGACCCCTACATCAAGGCCGCCAACTCGATGCCGCGTGTGATCCTCGCGCCGATCTTCGCGTTGTGGTTCGGCCTCGGCATCTGGAGCAAGGTGGCGCTGGCCGTCACGCTGGTGTTCTTCATCGTGTTCTTCAACGTCTACCAGGGCGTGCGCGAGGTGAGCCCGGTGGTGCTCGCCAACGCAAAGATGCTGGGCGCGAACCAGCGGCAACTGCTGCGCACCGTGTACCTGCCGAGCGCCACGAGCTGGGTGTTCTCGAGCCTGCACACTTCGGTGGGCCTGGCCTTCGTCGGTGCGGTGGTGGGGGAGTACCTGGGGTCGGCGCGCGGCGTGGGCTACCTGATACTTCAGGCCGAAGGCACGTTCGATGTCAACACCGTCTTTGCCGGTATCGTCGTGCTGACGGCCTTCGCGCTGCTGCTCGACGGGTTGGTCGGCCTGATCGAGAAGCGCCTCATGAAGTGGCAGCCACGCAGTGGGGAAACCGAAAAACTCTAGCCATCTGGAAACTGAAAGGGAGAGGTCATGTTGAGCAAGAAAAACGAACTGCCAACGACTTTGCGATCGCGCAACGAGGCCGCCAGGGTCTCGAACGAAGAGCTGTTCTTCGACCTGGTCTATGCGTTCTCGGTCACGCAGCTGTCGCACTACCTGCTGGACCACCTGAGCCTGCTGGGCGCGCTGCAGACGCTGGTGATGTGGTTTGCCGTCTGGCTCGGATGGCAGTACACGGCATGGGCCACGAACTGGTTCAACCCCGGGTCGCTGCGCATCCGGGGCATGCTGTTCGGGGTGGTGATGCTGGCCATGGTGATGGCGTCGGCGCTGCCGGGTGCGTTTGCCGAGCGCGAGCTGGTGTTTGCGTCGTGCTTCGCGGCGATCCAGGTCGGGCGCACCTTGTGCATGTTGATTGCGGTCGGCTCCCAGGAGCGAACTGGCGCCGAACTTCAGGCGCCTGCTGGCGTGGAACTGCGTGGCGGCCGTGTTCTGGGTCGCGGGCGGTCTGTCCGAAGGGCCTTGGCGCATCGGGCTCTGGTTCGTCGGCGTGCTGTGCGAATACGTTGCGCCGATGGTTGGCCTGGTCTTTCCGGGGCTCGGCCGCTCGTCGACCGCGGAGTGGACCATCGACGGCGGCCATCTTGCGGAGCGTTGCCAGCTCTTCGTGATCGTGGCGCTGGGCGAATCCATCCTGGCCAGCGGCATCGCGTTCGGCCACCACGCCGAATGGCACTTGATTGATGTGTACGCGCTGCTCGTGGGCTTCGCGGGCAGCCTGGCCATGTGGTGGATGTACTTCGACACCAGCGCCAAGGAAGCCACGCATGCGATCGAGCATTCGAAGGACCCGGGCCGCATGGGCGCCAACTACCACTACACGCATGTGATCCTGGTGGCCGGCATCATCGTCTCGGCCGTGGCCGATGAGCTCGTGATCGGGGAGGGCTCGCACCACGCCGAGCTCAAGTACCTCGGGCCGCTGCTGGGCGGGCCGGCCATCTACCTTTTCGGCAATGCGCTGTTCAAGCGGGTGGTGCGCGGCTTCCTGCCGCAGTCGCACCTCTTCGGGTTGGCCGGGCTCGCGGTGCTGGGGGTGTTCGCATCGCACCTGACGGTGCTGGTGGTGGGCACGCTCACCACGGTGGTGATGATTGCCGTGGCCGCGCTGGAGGCCGTGGTGCGGCGCCGGGCGTGGGCCGCCCAGGCGCACTGAAGAAAGAAACTCAGCGCTTCTTCTTCGACGGCGTGCCGCCGCGCTTCTCGCGCACGACCTGCTTGCTGGCGGCGGCCGGCACCTTGACGACGTTCTTGCCCCGGGCCACGGCGGCCTTGACGGGAGCGCTTCCGCGCTTCGAGGTGGCAACAACGGCACCGCGACCATGTGCCGGCGCAGCGCCGGTGCCGACGCGGGCCGTGGGTGCTGCGCGAACCGGCAGGTACACCACCACGCTGTAGCCACGCTTGAACGCATGGTTGGGCTTGACGTCGTTCCACTCGGCCACGTTGGTGGGCTTGAGGTTGTAGCGGCGCGCAATGCTCGCCACGCTGTCGTTGCGCCCGGCCTTGACCATGGTGCGGCGATTGACGATCTCGGGCTGGAAGCTCAGGTGGCCGCCGTCGGCCACCACGGCCGCGACGTCTTCCTTGACGCGGGCGCCGCGCGGCACGATGAGCGTGGAGCCGGCCTTGATGAGCATGCGCGGCGGCACGTTGTTGAGCGCGCGCAGGTCGGCCTCGCTCATGCCCGAGCGCTGGGCGGCGTCGGCCACCGTCATGGTGTTGGGCACGACCCAGGCCGTCCAGCTGGCGTACTGGCCTTGCGAGTACGCGTCGAAGTTGCGCTGGAACACGGCGGCGTTGTCCCAGGGCAGCAGGATCTGCGGCGTGCCCGCGGCGATCAGCACCGGCTTGTGCGCGGCGGGGTTGAGGGCGCGGAAGTCATCGATGCGCACGTCGGCCAGCTTGGCCGCCAGTTCCACGTCGAGGTCGCGCGTGAGCGTGACGGTCTGGAAGTACGGGTGGTTGGCAATCAGCGGCAGCTCGGTGTTGAAGGCCTGCGGATTGGCAACGATGTTCTTCACCGCCTGCAGCTTCGGAACGTAGAGCCGCGTTTCGGCCGGCATGTTCAGGTCGCTGTAGGTGGTGGGCAGGCCCAGGCGCTGGTTCTTGGCGATGGCGCGGCTCACGCTGCCTTCACCCCAGTTGTAGGCGGCCAGGGCCAGCTGCCCGTCGCCGAACATGCCGTAGAGCTTCTGCAGGTAGTCGAGCGCGGCGCGGGTGGAGGCCACCACGTCGCGGCGGTCGTCGCGGAAGATGTTCTGCTTGAGGTCGAAGTCGGTGCCCGTGGCCGGCATGAACTGCCACATGCCCGCGGCGCGCGCGCTGGAGATGGCCTGCGGGTTGAATGCGCTCTCGATGTAGGGCAGCAGCGCGAGCTCGGTCGGCATGTTGCGGCGCTCGAGTTCCTCGACGATGTGGAAGATGTACTTGTTCGAGCGCTCGGTCATGCGCTGGATGTAGTCGGGCCGGCTGGAATACCACTGCTCGCGGTCGCGCACCAGGTCGCTCTCGAGGTTGGGCATCTTGAAGCCGCGGCGGATGCGGTCCCACATGTCGGCGGGCGGCGCCAGCGTGACGACGCTCTGCGATTGGGTCTCGCGGCTGGACAGGGGCGACAGGGCGTCGCGCGGGTAGACCGGGGCGGCACTGCCGGCAACCTTGGAGCCGGTGCCGCCGGTGGTGCCGGCTTGGGGAGAGGTGCTGGGGGGCGATGAAGAGTTGTTGGTCGGTGCCGCGCAGCCTGCGAGCACCAGAGAACCTGCAAGGCAGGTGGCAGCGATAAATTTCATCGGAAGTCGTTTTTCCATTGGCGCAGCGCGGCGAACACGTCGGCTTCGGCCGCATCGGCAGAAAGCTCGGCATGGGCACGCACCGCTCGAAGGACAGTGGCTTCGCGGCTGCGAAGAAAGGGGTTGATCAGGCGTTCGGTTGCCAGTTGCGAGGGCAGTGTGGGCGGCCCCTGCGCGCGCAGGCTTTCGCAGCGCGCGTTGTAGTGAGTCAGATCGGCGTTGCCGGGTTCCACCGCCTAGGCGAAACGCAGGTTAGCAAGTGTGTATTCGTGCGCGCAGCAGACGCGGGTGTCGACCGGCAGCGCCGAGAGCGCATCGAGCGAAGCCAGCATCTGCGCGGGCGTGCCCTCGAAGAGCCGGCCGCAGCCGCCGGAGAACAGCGTGTCGCCGCAAAAGAGCAGCGGTGCGCGCCCCTCGCCGGCGGGCAGAAAGTAGGCGATGTGGCCGGCCGTGTGGCCCGGCACATCGATGACCTCGAAGCGCATGCCGAGCACTTGCGTGACGTCGCCTTGCGAATAGGGCGTGAAGGGCTCGGGAATGCGCTCGCGCGCGGGGCCGTGCACCGGTGCGCCCGTGGCTGCGTGCAGCGCGGCCACGCCACCCGTGTGATCGGGGTGATGGTGCGTGACTAGAATCGCGGCCAGCTGCAGCTTGTGGCGCGCCAGCGCGTCGAACACCGGTTGGGCGTCGCCCGGATCCACGACGATGGCGTTGGACCCGTCGTGCAGCATCCAGATGTAGTTGTCGGTGAAGGCGGGCAGCGGAACGAGGGTCATGAGCGGTCAAATTATAGGTTTGCAGGAGTGGTTCGCGACCCCCCCGGGGCGCTACCTTCTGGCGTGGGAGCAGGCCCAGTTCGATCAGGCGGTGGCCGATGTGTTCGGCTACCACGCCCTGCAGCTCGGCGCGGCCGAGGTCGACGGCCTGCGCGCCAACCGCATGCCGCACCGCTGGCTGGCTCTGAGCGACCCCGCGCGGACCTCCAGGGCCGCGCTGCTGACCGACTTCACGGCGCTGCCTTTCGGAGCCAACAGCCTCGATCTGGTGGTGTTGCCGCATTCGCTGGAACTGAGCCCCGACCCCCACGCCACCCTGCGCGAGGTCGAGCGGGTGCTGGTGCCCGAAGGCCGCGTGGTGATCTGCGGGCTCAACCCGGCGAGCCTCTGGGGCATGCGGCAGCGGCGTGCGCACCTGTATCGAAAGCTCGGCGTTGGCGACCTGTTCCTGCCGGAAGGCGGAGAATTCATCGGCTATTGGCGCATGCGCGACTGGCTGCGGCTCCTGAGCTTCGAGGTGGAGTCGGGGCGCTTCGGCGTCTACCGGCCCGCGGTGCGCAGCGAAGCCTGGCTCGAACGCTGTCGATGGATGGACCGCGCCGGCGAGCGCTGGTGGCCGATCTTCGGCGCGGCCTATTTCCTGGTCGCGGTCAAGCGGGTGCGCGGCATGCGGCTCCTGAGCGCAGACTGGCGCCGTGCCGCGGCGCGGGCCACGGCGCCGGTGTCGATCGCGGGCAAGGTGCATCGGCACCAGTCGGATCAGACGGATTAGGATCAAACCTTGCTGTTCTGTTGGTCGCGTTGTGTGTTCGGGGCGCGATCACGCCGACGGTGTGCTCTGCGCAGCGAAATAAAGGAGGAGCGAAGCGGGGGACATTCGCGGAGGGGAGCACTCGGTGTCCTGTGCACGCGCCCCGAACAAAAGCGTCCCGAATGCAAGCAAACAAGCAACGCGAAGCCGAACAACCGAATTGAAAGAAGAAGGAAAAGAAAGCTTGAACGAAGTCGTGATCTACACCGATGGCGCATGCAAAGGCAACCCCGGACCGGGCGGCTGGGGCGCATGGCTCAAGTCGGGCGCCACCGAAAAGGAAATGTTCGGCGGCGAACTCAACACCACCAACAACCGCATGGAGCTGACCGCCGTGATCGAAGGCTTGGCCGCGCTCAAGCGGCCCTGCAAGGTGCTGCTCTACCTCGACAGCCAGTACGTGCGCATGGGCATCACCGAATGGATCCGCGGCTGGAAGGCCAAGGGCTGGCGCACCTCGACCAAGCAGCCCGTGAAGAACGTCGAACTCTGGCAGAAGCTCGACAAGCTGGTGGCCGAGGGCGGCCACGAGATCGAATGGCGCTGGGTCAAGGGCCACTCGGGCGACCCGGGCAACGAACGGGCCGACATGCTCGCCAACAAGGGCGTGGACAAGGCTGCTGGGGCGGATCTGACGCCCGGCTAGATCACGCCGTCGAACATCATCACGTCGACATCTGCGCCCGCCGCGATGTGGCCCTGGTCGTGATGCAGCACCACGAGCCCGTTGGTCTCGACCATCGAGCTCAGCACGCCCGAACCCTGATTGGTTGCGACGCAGACCTCGGGCAATGAGCCCGCCACGGCCTTGACGAAACCGCGCTGGTATTCGGTGCGGCCCGGCTTCTTGCGGATGGGGCCGACACTGCGCGCGCGCAGCAACGGCGGCGGGGCCGAAGCCGCCTCGTGGCAACCCATCATGCGCAGCAAGGCAGGCCGTACGAAGGCGAGGAAGGTGACCATCACGGCCACCGGATTGCCGGGCAGGCCGAACAGCACGGCGGGGCCGGTCTGCTGCGACGCATCCCGCGCAATCAACCCCACGGCCAGCGGCCGGCCGGGTCGCATCGCGACGCGCCAGAAGGCCATGTCGCCAAGCTGCTGCATCACGTCGCGCGTGTGGTCGGCCGCGCCCGCGCTGACGCCGCCGCTGGTGATGATGGCATCGGCCTCGCGCGCGGCGCGTTGCAGCGTCGCAGCCAGCGTGACGGGGTCGTCCTGCACCAGGCCGAGGTCGATCAC
>CAMATD010000263.1 GCA_945860785.1 Variovorax sp. YR752
GCTGGCCGACTGGCTTTCCACGCTGTGGCCGCGATGGCTGCTGCTGCTGGGGCTGTTGCTGATCGGCGTGAGCATCGGCATGCAGCGCGGCCTCTGGGGACTGGGCGAAGCCGCATGGCGGCGTGTGTTCCGCAAGACGCTGTCCGCACCCAAGGCGCCCGCGGCGCAGGGAGAAAAAGCATGACGCAACCCGTACTGATCGAAGCCATCGGCGTCACCAAGCACTACGGCAAGTTCGCCGCGCTCGGCGGCGTGGACCTGAAGATCCTGCCCAACACGGTGCACTCGGTGATCGGCCCGAATGGCGCCGGCAAGACCACGCTGTTCCACATGCTCACGGGCACCGGCACCACCACGGGTGGCCGCATCCTGTTCGACGGCCACGACGTGACGCACGAGCCCGACTACAAGCGCGTGCAGCGTGGCATGGCGCGCTCGTTCCAGGTCACCAGCCTGTTCGCGAGCCTGTCGGTGCGCGAGAACCTGCGCGTCGCGGCGCAGGGCATCGCGCCGCGCCAGGCGATGAACTGCTGGCGTGCGCCGGTCGGCGAACGCGCCTCTGCCGAGACGGTGGCCGAAGTGCTGGCGCGCGTCGGCCTCGAACGGCTCGCGGACACACCGGCCAGCGTGCTCTCGCACGGCCAGCAGCGCCGCCTCGAAGTGGGCATGGCGCTCGCCGCGAAACCCAAGGCGATCTTTCTCGACGAGCCGACGTCGGGCATGGGCATCGACGACCTCGACGACATGAAGCGGCTGATCCGCAGCCTGCGCGACGCCCACACCGTGGTGCTGATCGAGCACAACGATGAACATCGTGATGGACATCTCCGACACCGTGACCGTGATGCAGCTGGGCCGCGTGCTGGCCGAGGGGCTGCCGGGCGACATCCGCTCCGATGCGCGCGTGCGCTCGGCCTACCTCGGCAACATGATCACCGGAGGCAAGGCATGAGCGGCAAGAACATCCTCGAGGTCGAAGCGCTGCATACGCACTACGGCAAGAGCCACGTGCTGCAGGGCGTATCGCTGACCGTGGGCGAGGCCGAACTCGTCACGCTGCTGGGCCGCAACGGCGCGGGCAAGTCGACCACGCTCAAAAGCATTGCCGGCGCGGTCACGCCCATCAGCGGCCGTGTGCGCTTCCAGGGCGCCGACGTGGCGGGCATGCCGCCGCACCGCATCGCCACGCGCGGCGTGTGCCTGGTGCCCGAGCACCGCGGCATCTTCAAGCTGCTGACGGTGGAAGAGAACCTGCTGCTCGGCCAGCGGCGCGATTCACCCTGGCAGCTCGAAGACATCTACCGCATCTTTCCGCGGCTGAAGGAGCGGCGGCGCAACGGCGGCGGGCAACTCTCGGGCGGCGAGCAGCAGATGCTGGCGATCGGCCGCGCGCTGATGAACCATCCGCGCCTGCTGATCCTCGACGAGCCCGTCGAAGGCCTCGCACCCGTGATCGTCGAGGAAATCGTCGCCCAGCTGAAGACCATCAAGGCCGCGGGTGTCGCCATCCTGCTGGTCGAGCAGAACCTCGAGGTCTGCGTGCAGCTCGCCGACCGCCACTACATCGTGGAGCAGGGCGTGATCGTGCACGAGGCCGGCAACGCCGCCTTCATGGCCGACCACGAAGTGAAAGACCGCTACCTCGGCGTGGGTCTTGCTTGAACGCACTCGTCTTCCAGACCTCATTCGCAAAAAAAACCATGAACACACAGAACGAACTTTCCCCCGCGATCGGCGTGCGTGAACTCCGCATCGACGGCCAGCGCCTCTGGGATTCGCTGATGCAGCTGGCCCAGGTCGGCGCCACCGAGAAGGGCGGCGTCTGCCGTCTCGCGCTGACCGACCTCGACCGGCAGGGCCGCGACCTGTTCACGCGCTGGGCGCGCGAAGCCGGCTGCGAAGTGCGCGTGGACGCCATCGGCAACATCTTTGCGCGCCGTGCCGGCCGCAACAATGCGTTGCCGCCAATCACCACCGGCAGCCACATCGACACGCAGCCCACGGGCGGCAAGTTCGACGGCAACTACGGCGTGCTGGCGGGACTGGAGGTGATCCGTGCGCTCAACGACGCCAAGGTCGTCACCGAGGCGCCGCTGGAAGTGGCGGTGTGGACCAATGAAGAAGGCTCGCGCTTCGTGCCCGTGATGATGGGCTCGGGTGTCTTCGCCGGCGCCTTCACGCTCGAACACGCGCTGGCGCAGCGCGACAACGACGGCATCAGCGTGTCGGAAGCGCTCACCGCCATCGGCTATGCGGGCACTGCGACGCCGCTGGCGACCGCATCGCCCGTGGGCGCGTACTTCGAGGCCCACATCGAGCAGGGTCCGGTGCTCGAAGCCAACGAACGCGTGATCGGCGTGGTCGAGGGCGCGCTGGGCCAGCGCTGGTACGACGTGGTGGTGCAGGGCATGGAAGCACATGCCGGCCCCACGCCGATGGAGCTGCGCAAGGACGCATTGCTGGCGGCCTCCGAACTCGTGATCGAGGTCAACCGCATCGCATTGGCACATGCACCGCACGCACGC
The DNA here is from genome assembly GCA_945860785.1 of Variovorax sp. YR752. Lineage (GTDB taxonomy): Bacteria > Pseudomonadota > Gammaproteobacteria > Burkholderiales > Burkholderiaceae_C > Variovorax. Next base: position 2,526 of record CAMATD010000263.1, read on the forward strand.
GGCACGGTCGGCTGGATCGACAACTATCCGAACTCGCGCAATGTGATCCCGGGCCGGGTCAAGCTCAGCGTCGACCTGCGCGCGGCGGACGACGTGGTGCTGTCGGCGATGGACGCGGCGCTGAAGGAAACCGTGCAGCGCATCGCAACGAAAGGCAAGGTCGAGGCGACGGTGGAGCAGGTCGTGTACTTCCCGCCGCAGCCTTTCACGCCTGCGCTCGTGTCCGCCGTGCGCGAAGGCGCACAGGCGCAGGGCCTGACCTGGATGAACGTGATCAGCGGCGCGGGCCACGATGCGGTGTACCTCGCACGCGTGTGCCCCACGGCGATGATCTTCGTGCCCTGCCTCGACGGCATCAGCCACAACGAGATCGAGGATGCACAGCCCGATCACCTCGAAGCCGGCTGCAACGTGCTGCTGCAGGCGATGGTGCAAAGCGCGGGAGTCGCAGCATGAAGGCGGCGCTCCGGAGCATCGGCCTGCGCATCCTTGCGGCAGGCATCGCGGTGGCAGCCTCTGCGGCCGTGGCCGCGGAACCCCCCATCCTGGTGGGCCAGGCCGCCGTTTTGACGGGGCCGCTCACGCCCAACAGCCTGGCGTTCATGGAAGGCCAGACGCTGTTCTTCGACCAGCTCAACAAGGCCGGCGGCGTCGGCGGGCGGCCCGTCAAGGTGATCACCTATGACGATGCTTATGTGGCCGAGAAAGCTGCGGCCAACGCGGAGAAGCTGCTCGGCACCGATCGCGTGGTCTGCCTCTTCGGTGCCATGGGCACGGGTATCGGCGCGGCCATGGTGCCGGTCGCGACCAAGTACGACAGCTTCATCTTCGGCGGGCTGACCGGTGCGGCGGTGCTGCGCGGACCGAAGGTGCCGATCTATCACATGCGGGAGTCGTATGCCGACGAGGTCGCGCGCGTGATGAACCACCTGACGACCATCGGTGTGACGCGCATCGCCATCGTCTCGAGCGACGATGCCTACGGCAAGGGCATCGAAAAAGATGCGGTGGACGCGCTCGAAAAGAACAGGCATCCTGCCCTCCTGACGCTGCGCTTCAATCCCAAGGACACCGAGCTTTCCGCCACCGCGCAGCAGGTCACCGCGAGTGGTGCGCAGGCGGTCTATGTCATTGCGGCCGGCATGCCGGCGATCAACATCATCCGCGCGCTGGTGGCCGCGCCGGTGCATCCGCAGATCTACACGAACTCGGTGGCGAGTTCCTTCCTGCTGTACAAGGAGCTTGGCGAACGCAGCCGCGGCATCGTGCTGTCGCAGGTGGTGCCGCCGTTCTGGAAGACCCGGTTCCCGATCGTCGACGAGTACCAGCGCGCGATCAAGAGCACGGGCAAGGGTGGCGACGGCTCCTACTTGGGCCTCGAGGGCTACATCACGGCCAAGGCCTTTGCGGAGGCGCTGCAGCGCGTCAAGGGGCCGATCACCACCGAGTCGCTCAAGCGCAGCATCGAGAACTCGCCGCCGATGAACCTGAACGGCTTCCAAGTCGCATTCCGGCCCGACAACCGCAACGGTTCAAGCTTCGGCGACATCACGGTGCTGGGAAGCGGCGGAAAGTTCGCGCAATGAAAGTACTGATCGCACGACTCAATCACGAGACCAACACCTTCTCGCCGGTGCCCACGCCGCTCGCAGCCTTCGGGCCCGACGGCCCGACCTTCGGCGAGCAGGCCTGGCGCGACAACAAGGGCATGCGCACCGCGATGTCGGCCTTCATCGACCTGGCCGGTCGATGCGCAGGCCTACACCACGCTGACCCAATGCATCGTCGATGCAGCGCCCGGCTGCGATGCTATCCTGCTCGACCTGCATGGCGCGATGGTGGCGCAGAACAGCGTGGACGGCGAGGGCGACCTGCTGGTGCGACTGCGTGCCGCGGCGCCCGGCGTGCCCATCGGCGTGGCGCTCGACCTGCATGCCAACGTCACGCCCGCGATGGTCGGCAACGCGGACGTGATCGTCGGCTTCAAGACCTATCCGCACATCGACATGTACGAGACCGGCGAGCATGCCGGCCGCCTGCTGTTCGACCTGCTTGCGGGACGCAGCAAGCCGGCCATGCGCTGGCACCCGCTGCCGTTGATGGCGCACACGCTGCGCAGCGCCTCGTTCACCGGCGCGATGCAGCGGGCCGTCGAGGTGGCGCGCGAAGCCGAGAAGTCGGAGTCGCTCGCGGTGTCGATCTTTGCGGGCTTCTCGCTGTCGGACATCGAGGCGCCCTGCATGAGCGTGGTGGTGGTCGACGCGCAATCGCCCGAGCGCGCGCAGGCCACGGCCGACCGCATCGCCACGCAGATGTGGAACGAGCGCGAGGCCTTCATCTATCGCAGCGAACCGCTGGCGCAATCGGTGGCGCGCGCCAAACTGATTGCCAATGGCGCGACGCGCCCGGTGCTGCTGCTCGACCACGGCGACAACTGCATGTCGGGCGGCAGCTGCATGTCGGGCGGCAGCTGCGACACGATGGACGTGCTGCAGGAGGCATTGGCGCAGGGGCTGCACGGCATCGGCGTGGGGCCGCTGTGCGACCCCGAGGCCGTGGCCGAACTGATCGCGGCGGGCGAGGGCACCGAGGTGACGATCGCGCTCGGCAACAAGGTCTCGCTCGAAGGAATCGGACTGACGAAGACACCGGTGCAGCTCACGGGCACCGTGACGCACCGTCAGCGACGGCGAATACGTGATCACCGGCCCCACCTACACCGGCCAGCGCAGCAGCAGCATGGGCCGCACGGTGCTGTTCGACATCGGCGCGGCGCGCATCGTGGTGACCGAACGCACGCAGGAGCCGTGGGACATCGGCGTCTTCGAATGCGCGGGGCTCGATCCGCGCAATGAAGGCTTTCTTCTGCTCAAGTCGCGCATGTACTGCAGGCCGGTGTTCGAGCCGCTCTCGGCCGCGCTGGTGGAATGCGACAGCCTGGGTGTCACCAGTTCGGATTACAGCCTGTTCCCGTTCAGCAAGGTGCGGCGTCCGGTCTTTCCGCTCGATCCGGTTTAGGCGACTGAATCTCACTACCATCGCTTCCCGAAAAGGAAACACACCGTGAAGCGAACCCTGTTGATTCCCGCTGCCCTGCTGGCCCTGTCGTGCGCCGTTCCGGCGCAGGCGCAAACCCTGAACTGCAACCGTGATTTCGCGCAGAGGGGGAACTCCAAGTTCGCCATCTTGCAGAAGTGCGGCGAGCCGGTGTTCAAGGACAACTTCTGCGCCAGGCCCGATGCGAATCCGGAGGTGATCGTGACGCCCGAAGCTTCGGGCGGCAACAAGACGGTGATCGTCAACAACAGCCGTTGCGATCAGGCGGAAGAGTGGACCTACCGGCCGGGCTCGGGCCAGTTCGAGACCATGCTGCTGTTCCAGAACGGCGCGCTCAAGAGCATCCGCTACGGCAGTCGCATCCCATAACCTGCCACGTCATCGACGCGAAGCGCGTGCGACGCGACCATTCCTTCACCCCGCGATGTTGCGGGTTCGAACCCTCGAAAGGAATCGTCACCATGAACACCGTCGCACACGATGCCGCCATTGCCCGGAACTACATCGCCGTCTGGAACGAAACCGATGCACAGCGCCGCGCCGAACTGATCGAAGCCGGCTGGACCGCCAATGCGCACTACGTCGACCCGGTGGCACAGGCCAGCGGCCGCGAGCAGATCAGCGCGCTGGTCGGCGTGGTGCACCAGCGCTATCCGGGCTTCCGCTTCAACCTGTTCGGCAAGGCCGAGGCGCATGGCGACAACCTGCGCTTTTCGTGGACCCTGGGGCCGAGCAGTGCCGAGGACCTGATTCAGGGCACCGACTTCGTCCGGCTCGATGCAGGCAAGCTGCAGTCCGTGACCGGTTTCCTCGACAAGGTGCCGGTCGGCGCCTGAACGAAAGCTGAACGCCGGTCGCTCAATCGGGCGCGCCGGCAGGCCGGCCGCGCCAGAGCTTGCGATAGACCGTGGCCCTGCTGATGCCCAGCGTGCGCGCGGCCTCCGCCACATTGCCGCGTGCATCGGCCACCGCCTTGCGGATCAGCGCGGTTTCCACGTCGCGCAGCCGGGGCTGCACATCGGGCGTTGCACCGGGCTTGCCGTTGCGCCGCCGCGCAGGGGCCTGACCTGCACGCGCAGGCCCGACCACAGCGGCACTTCGAGCACCGCATCGCCACGGCGGGCGGCATCGAACATCATGTGCAGCGGCAGCGCGAACAGGTCGTTGAAGTGCAGTGGATGCTGGCTGCGTGCCAGCGGCTGGTGCAGCATCTGACGCGCCGCGGCGTTGGCGCCCGTGACATCGCCGCCGGTGTCGATGCACACCAGGCCTTCGGTGGCCTCGCTGCTCGTGCTGCCGGGCCATGCTAGGTGCAGCAGCAGCTCGCAGGGGTCCTGCAGGACCAGCATGTTCTCGATGCTGCGCGCCGAAAGGGTGGCCAGGTGCCGCAGTTCCGGCCGCTCCACCGTCTGCACGCCGCTCAGGTCCAGCATGCCGATGCAATTGCCCTGGGGACCGAAGAGCGGCGCCCCGGCGCAGCTGTAGATGCTGGTGTCGTCGAAGAAGTGCTCGCCGCGGTGCAGCCACACCGATTCCTGCTCGGCCAGCGCGGTGCTGATGGCAGAGGTGCCGATCGCGCGTTCCGAAAGATCGACCCCGATCCGGCCGATGTCGCGGGCATAGCGGCTGGCGGTGTCGGTGCCGTCGGGCAGCGCGCCCACGTCGATCACGATGCCCTCGGCGTCGGTCAGGATCGCGAAATAGCGGGTGTCGGCAATGGCGCGGGACAGTCGGGCAATCACCGGCCGGGCCGCCGAGACCAGCGCCCGGTTGCGCTCGGCCACTTCGCGGCTGGTCGACTGGCTCACCGGATCGAAGCTCACGTGCTGTTGCGGGCGGCGTCCGGCCTCGATGCAGCGTTGCCAGGAGCGGGTGATGCAGGGGTCGATACGCACGGCATTCCGCGCGCGCGGCGCATCGCCGTGGAGCAGCTCGCGCCGGGCTTGGGCAATGGCCAAGCAGCGCTCGGGCGGAGGCGAAACGATCGAGGAAGTCATCGTGTGTATTCGCGCGGGTGGGGCGGCTTTTCCTAGCTTACCGGATGGTAAGTTGTTTCATTTTGAGAATTTCGCGGGCACTGTGCAAGTGTCAAGGGTTTTGCCTAGGATAGTGCGAAAGGTCGGCATCCAAGATGCTTTTTGCCGAATCAGCCATCACCTTTCACGGAGACAGCCACATGCAGGTAGCTTTCAAGGTCAACGGTCGCCCGGTCACGGTCGACGCACCGCCAAACACCTTCCTTGTGCACGCGATCCGCGAGCACCTCCACCTCACCGGAACCCACGTCGGCTGCGACACCGCCCAATGCGGGGCCTGCACCGTCCATGTGAACGGCCGGGCCGTCAAATCGTGCAACGTGCTGGTCGCCCAGGCGGCTGGCGCCGACATCACCACCATCGAGGGCATTGCCGAAGCCGACGGCACCATGCACCCCATGCAGGCGGCCTTCAAGGAGTGCCACGGCCTGCAGTGCGGTTTCTGCACGCCCGGCATGGTCATGAGCGCCATCGACCTGTGCACCCACCACCCGAAGTCGAGCGAATCGGAGATCCGCGAGCTGCTCGACGGCAACCTGTGCCGTTGCACGGGCTACCAGAACATCGTCAAGGCCGTGAAGATGGGCGGCGAGGCCATTGCCTCGGGCACCCCGGTCAAAGCCACCGTCACGGCGTGAAGGGAGCAACATCATGGGTGCTTCCGACTTTTCGAACCTGCCCCATATCGGTGAAGCCCTGCGGCGCAAGGAAGACTATCGCTTCCTGACCGGCGCCGGCAACTACACCGATGACATCACGCTGGCCAACCAGAGCCATGCGGTCTTCGTGCGCTCGCCGCACGCCCACGCCGCCATCAAGTCGATCGACATTGCCGAGGCGCTGAAGATGCCCGGCGTGGTCGGCATCTTCAGCGGCAAGGACATCGAGGGAAAGATGGGCGGGCTGCCCTGCGGCTGGCTCATCAACAACCCCGACGGCACCCCGATGAAGGAGCCGATGCACCCGATCCTTGCGATCAAGAAGGTGCGCTATGTGGGCGACCATGTCGCGATGGTGGTGGCCGAGACGGTCGAGCAGGCCAAGAATGCCGCCGAGGCCGTGGTGGTCGACTACGACGTGCTGCCCGCGCTGGTGAGCGTGGCCGACGCCGCGAAGAAGACCGGCAGCACCACCCTGCATGACGAAGCGCCCGACAACCAGTGCTACAAGTGGGCGCTGGGCGACAAGGCGGCGGTCGATGCGGTGTTTGCCACGGCTGTGCACGTTACCCAGCTCGACCTCGTCAACAACCGGCTGATTCCCAACCCGATCGAGCCGCGCGTGGCCATCGGCAGCTACAGCCGTGGCACCGACGACTACACGCTCTACGTCTCGAACCAGAACCCGCACGTCGAGCGCCTCCTGATGACGGCCTTCGTGCTGGACCTGCCCGAGCACAAGGTGCGCGTGATCGCGCCCGATGTGGGCGGCGGGTTCGGCTCCAAGATCTTTCTCTATGC
>CAMATD010000264.1 GCA_945860785.1 Variovorax sp. YR752
GTCGACTGGATCGAAGGCTTCTACAATCATCGTCGGATTCATTCGTCGATCGGATTTCGTACCCCGGTCGATGCCGAAGGCAGCCTCAGGGCTGCGTAATGTGGTGTACGTGGAATCCCGGCAAGGTCAGTTTTGATCGGCCGAGCAGACGGCCGGGCTGGCCGGTCCGCCAGGCGCGCCCCGGCGGGTCACACGCCCCTTCGGTCATGTTGTTAAAGGGTCGCCGAGCCGGTGCGGCTGTCGACGTAGCGGTGACCTGCTCGGCGATTTTCGGACCGATTGAAACGTGAAAGAATGGTTCCGAGGATAGCGAGGCTCATGCGGTGAGTCCGCCTCGGGGGATCATGCCCTCACCATGACTGCCATTCCTATACACGCACAATAGTCGTCATGATTGGGACGCTTACCTCGTCGCGGTGATTTGATCGACTGCGTGTAATCTTCAAGCCCGCTGGCTTACTCTCCCGCAATGCGGGCACAGTAATGTGCAACTCGACCGCTCAGATGGTAGCGCCGGTATACGTGACATTATTCGCACAGTCGACACTCGTCGCGGTGCCGGAATCACGTCGTAACGCGACGGTCGACAGCGGCTGGCGATTTGGAGATCCTGGCGTCGCGGCCAAGGTGCACATCCACGTGCGAGCGATCTTATGTTCTACGGAACAGTTATCCCACGCTCGCGAATGACTTTCTGCCATTTGGTCCAATCCGCAGCGACTATTTCGACCAGCTGGGACGGCAGCCCCCCACCTGGCTCTGTGCCTAATTTGCCCAGGCGCTCGAGAATCTCGGCATCCGTAAGCGCACGATTGAACTCGGCGTTGAGGCGCGTGACGATGCTTGGGGGTAGTTCCTTGGGTCCGAAAACTCCAAACCATGTACTCGCCTCGAAGTTAGGGAGGCCCGCTTCAGACATAGTGGGGAGTTCTGGCGCGAGCGCCGAGCGCTTCAAGCTTGTAATTGCAAGGCCGCGGAGGCGACCATCTTTTACATGAGGCAGTCCCGTGACTATACTCTCGAAAATCATCTCCACTTGGCCGGAGATGAGATCCGAAAGTGCCAAGGTCGTTCCCTTGTAGGTAACGTGCTCAATGGACACCCCAGCCTGGCTCTTAAACAGTTCGCTTGTGAGATGGGTGATAGTACCAACGCCATTTGACGCGTAGTTCAGTGCGCCTGGTCTGGCTTTTGCCAAAGCGACCAAGCCCTTCACTGACTTCACCGGCAGGCTTTTGTTAACAAGCAGCAAACGCGGCGCTGTGCCAACGTAAGCAACAGGCGTGAAGTCAGCCTGCGCGTTATACCTTAGCTTGGAATTCAGTAATGGTCCGATCACATGCGTGCTGTTCGTCGACAACATCAGCATATACCCGTCGGCTGGGGCTCGAGCGACGCTCTCGGACGCTATTGAGCCGCCAGCCCCGGGCCTGTTCTCGATCACGACCTGCTGACCAATCGACGAAGAGACCTTTTGCCCAAGAAGCCTACCCAAGACATCAGTGCCTCCTCCGGCAGGAAACGGTATGAGAAGATTGATAGGCTTTGAAGGATAAGTCTGCGCAGCAGCGTAACCGCCGGCAAGTGCCCACGCGATCACCATTAATGATGTTTTCATTAGCACACGCATCAGGGCAATGCTCCTAAACATCGAGTTCGAATAATGGGAGCTTCTGCGCAGCGTCTGATTCCGGAAATGTAACCCGGACGGCGCGTCCTAAAAGTGCATCGTCCGAGGATGGGTGCGTCGCAAGCCTGCTATATATCAACGGTCCCTCCATAAGACGAACCGCTATGAAGTAAATGGGAATCTCGCCACGGAAGCTGTCGTGCTGCGGCCGATGAACCTTGGTGTAGCTTACGAGAGTACCTTGACCTGAAACCGTATTCCACGCAAGAGAGCCGCCACCGCAATGGGGGCAGCAGATCCGCGGGTAGAACACATACTGCCTGCATGCTGGAGCAGTGCATTGCTGCAACGCCAGCGTTCCCCTATTGCATGCGTCCCAAAATGGCCTATCAGTGGCTGTGATACGAGGCATAGGCCGTTCGCTCATAGCTATTTCCCTTAAGCCGCGCGCGCAAGTATGGCGGCGCTAGCCGACAAGCCGCGACCGTATGAAATCATGCCGAAGCCAGACACAACACCGCGGCGACAATCGACCTGTCGTTCGCCCGCTTCACCGCGCAACTGTGTCACGCCTTCATATACGCCGATCATCCCGCCGCTCGCCCCAGCCTGCCCAGCAGACAACTGCCCCCCCCCGGTGTTTATTGGCAGGGGGTCTCGAACGGTCGCTCCACGAGTACGCAAGAGTTCAGCCGCCTCGCCTTGTCTGCAGAAACCCATACCCTCAAGCTGGAGAAACTCCATTACCGGATAATCGTCATACAATTGAACGAAATCCATGTCATTTGGGCCGTAGCCGGCCTGCTCGAACATACGAGGACTAAAAGCTTCCCAGCCCGCCCGCAGCGAGTAGATCTCTTCCGCAGGGTAATTGTGCTGCTCGCCGCCGCCGAGGATGCGAACCAGCGGCACCGAAAGCCGCTCAGCGACCGCTGCGCTGCAAAGCACTACCGCGTCGCCACCGCAGCAAGGCAGCACGCAATCGTAAAGCCCTAACGGCTCGGCAATCGGGCGAGCGCCTAGATAATCTTCCATCGTGAGCCCGACCTTGAATATGGCGTTAGAATTCAGTAATGCGTTCTCGCGCTGAGCAATCGCAAGGCGCCCGAAATCCTCTCGGGTCGCGCCAAAGCGCTCCATGTATAGACGCGTATGCAGCGCGAACATGCCGTTTGCGCCCCCGAAGGCGTACGGTGCCATGTAGTCACGCAGCGGAGCGTTGAAGCTGCGGTCGATCATGTCGTTGTGCGTCGAAACGTCAAACGTATCGGCCGTCGCACAAACAACCACATCGGCGTCACCGGCCTGAATCGCGCGGGCGGCGTGAAGCATGCCAATGATCGCAGATGCACCACCATACGCGCCGTGGAAAAGCCAACGCGCAGCAATGCCGAAGTGCTCTGCAAGAACAGTCACGTTGTCTGGCGGGAGCATGAATGACGTAACAGCAAGCCCGTCAACCTGTTTCCAGCCTATTCCGGCAGAGGACAAGGCCGCGTCGCTGGCTTCCCAAATTACACGGTGTAGCGGTTTGTCGGTGCGTTTTTCATATGGCGTCTGCCCTGCCCCAACGATGTAAACACCTTCGTAAGTGCCTTTGTTCACGGCTTGCACCTGCTAAATGATCTTCTCAGCGCGCAGACGCTGAAGATCGGTTTCATTGAGGCCGAGCAATTGACTATAAAGCGTGTCGTTGTCTGCTCCAAGCGCCCGGCCAGTATGTGTCACCTCGCCAGGTGTTCGTACAAAGCGAGGCGTAACGCCTTGCATCCGCACCTGGCCGAAATCCTCATCCTCGACCTCGACGATGTTTCCACGCGCCTTATAGTGCGGATCAGCAGCGATGTCTCGTATATCGAGAACCGGTCCCGCAACGACCCCTGCGCTTTCGAACATGGACAGAACAGCGTCTGCATCGCGCGTGGAAAACCAACTCGCGATGATCTCGTCCAACGGGTCCGCGTTTTGGCAGCGGCTGGAGTTCGTGAGGAACCGTGGATCGGTTGCGAGCTCCGGCAAATCCATCGCGTGCACGAGCATCTCGTATGTTTTCTGGGAGCTTGCGGAGATTCCAATCCAGCGGCCATCACGCGTTTGGTAGGTGTTGCGCGGAGAATCCTCGGCCAAGCGATTCCCGATCCGCTGTTTGACGATACCAAGCTGGTCAAAGCCAATGACCTGCGATTCCACGAGACGAAAAAGCGGCTCGTAAAGACTCACGTCGATTTCCTGGCCTCGGCCAGAGCCACCCTGGTCGCGCTCGTACACGGCAAACATCGTTGCCATTGCCGCGAACGTTGCGGCTGTCGAGTCGGCAAGCGGAAATCCTGGCAGAGTCGGCGGCTTGTCGGGGAAGCCCGTGAACGATGCGACTCCGCTGAAAGCCTCCGCGACGGTGCCGTACCCGCCGCGCTGCGCATACGGCCCAGTCTGCCCGAATCCCGAAACGTGCACCAGCACCAAGCGCGGGTTGATCGCCGCGAGAACATCATATCCTAGCCCCCACTTAGCGAAGGTGCCGGGACGATAATTCTCTATGACGACGTCGACGTCGACAATCAACCGCTTGAAAAGCTCCGCCCCCTCAGCCTTTGCGAGATTCAGGGTGAGGAGTTTCTTATTACGCCCAATAACTTTCCACCATAGTGACTTTCCGTCCTTGATTGGCGCCCAGTGCCGCATTGAGTCGCCGACGTGAGGCAACTCGATCTTGATGACATCGGCACCGAAGTCAGCCAAGTGTGTTGCCCCGAGAGGGCCGGCGATCATCGTGCCCGCGTCAATAACGCGCAGGCCATTCAAAGGTCCGAAGGGAGACTTATTGGATGCTGTCATTACGAGATAGCCGCCTGAGCGCCAACGACACTACCGTACGCGGTACGCGTGCTCAACCGTGATTGCGTATCTTGTTTGAGCAAAAGTCTGTGGGCGGTGCCGAAATATGCCGCCAGCATTTGTATAAGGCAAACCGAAATCACGTGCAATTTCTTGTGTTTTAACTGTGCGTAAAACATATTTTATCTCTGCTAGCGCAGCAAGGACGTGGCCTTGAAACGCGTGGGGCTGCACCACATAATCGCGGCGGCCGTTGCAGCATCTTCGCTGCAGCTTTGACGAATGCCCCACGACAGACCGTTGCATCATAGGCTGCCCCAAACCGATCGGAGTGTACACTGGGGCGTTCTTAATGGGGTGCTACGTGGATAACAACTATTCGCCATGGGATTTGAGCGCCGCGGAAGTGCGCCGCGGCCTGCACCGACCAGATGCTTTGGGCGCGAACGGCATGGTCGCGTCGGCTCATCCTGCAGCCGTGTCTATAGGTTTGAGCATCCTGCAGCGTGGCGGCAACGCATTCGACGCGGCTGTCGCGGTGGCCGCTGCCGAAGGAGTGCTCCTGCCGATGATGTGCGGGCTAGGCGCCGACGCGTTCGTGGTTGCATATGACGCGAGTCGACGCGAGATGGTGGCGATCAACGGTAGTGGCGTTGCCGCCGCAGGTGCAACGCGCGAATATTACACAAGGCGTGGCCATACGGAGATGCCGCTGGAAGGTGTGCATTCGGTCTCTGTGCCGGGTGCCGTCAGCGCGTACGAAGCGCTCTGGAAGCGCTACGGCACGATGCCATGGTCAGAACTGTGGGAGCCCGCAATTCGACTGGCCAGCGGCGGTGTAGCCATTACGCAGTTCGTTGGCAGTCAGTTTGCCGCGCGCGCCAAGGCGCTGGCCCGTCATCCGACGTCCACCGAGCAGTTCCTTCCAGGAGGGCGTCCGCCTGCAGTCGGGGATCGATGGTCCGCGCCGAAACTGGCGCGAACGCTCGAGGCCTTGGCTCGAGGGGGCGCGGATGAGTTCTACCGCGGAAAAATTGCCGAGGATGTGCTGCGCTTCCTCAAGGGGGAAGGAGCACTGTTCGCACAGGATGACTTCGCCAGTCAGCAGGCTGTAATTTATGAACCGCTCGCCACCCAATACCGCGGCCTCACGGTCCACGAGACGGCTCCACCGTCTCAAGGTTTTCTCGTGCTCGAACAACTGAATATCGTCGAAGGCTATGACTTGCGCACGCTGGCACCTCATAGTGCCGAGCGGATGCATTTACTCATAGAGGCGAAGAAACTCGCCTTCGCAGACCGCAACCGCTACGCGGGCGACCCTGCGTATGTCGAATGGCCGATCAATCGATTGATCTCCAAGGAGCACGCTGCAATCCGTCGCGCCCAGATCGATCCATCGCAGGCGCGCTTTCCTGATTTTAGCCAGACACCGGAGCATAACGGCGACACAAGCTACTTCGCTATCGCCGATCGTGAAGGAAACGCAGTTTCGTTCATTCACAGCCTGTCAAACGCATTTGGCTCCGCTGTAGTCGCTGGCGACACAGGTGTGCTTTTGAACAATCGCGCCGGGCGCGGTTTCAGCCTGGATGCGACACATCCAAACGTGCTCGGGCCGGGGAGACGCACCATGCACACACTAAACGCTTACATTGTGTGCCGTGACGGCCGCCCATGGCTGATCGGCGGCACGCCTGGCGGTGATCAGCAGACCCAATGGAGCACACAGATTATCGGTAACGTCGTGGACCACGGCATGACGCTGCAGGACGCTGTGGATGCGCCCCGCTGGTACAGCTTTCCTGGCACCGATCCGGCAGAGCTCGGCGCCGCCCCAGTTGTGCGGGTTGAACGGGGCGTGCCTGAAGCAGCAATCGCGGCGCTCGCGCGGCTCGGGCATGCCGTGGAAACGATCCCGCCGTGGAGCGGCACCGGCGCCACTCAATTGATTCAGTTCGACTACGAACGCGGCGTACTGAGGGGCGGGAGTGATTTACGCCGCGGCGGAATTGCGCTGGGCTATTGACTGCCCGCCGGATGCATCTGCTTCGCACGTGCGGACGATGCGTAGCACTGAACCGCGCCGGGATTCCCGGAGGCTCGACGTGCAGATCGTGGTCGGCCCCGTGCGCCACCGCGCGGGCAGGAGCAAATTGCAGTTTGCTTGACAGGGCCGAAGCACCGGTCGGCAGTCGCATCGGCTTTAGGGTTTCTGCCGGAGTATGTGATGGCCGCTTTGGCTGGTGGCCAGACACCTGACCATCCGGGTCGTCACTTCTACCGTCACGAAAAATCTCAGGCTACACAAGCGGCAACTGCATGTTTCGTCGGCGATTGCTGTCGATTTTTCTACCGTCAGGTCCGGAGTTCGTGTGACGGTAGATCTTCAGCACCCCCATCGGCGCAAATTTCTACCGTCAAATATACCGTCAATCTGACGTCGACCCTTCTTGTTGAAGGAATCGTCAAAAGGGAAACCTCGCTATTTAAGTCATGCACTTAGACCGTAACCTCTATCCTGTTTATGATGTCTTTCGGATAGTTGATAAACAGCCATAACCTATTGATTTTTAATACTCAATCATTTACCCCTCAAAGATTCTCATTCCCACTCAATCGTCGCCGGCGGCTTCCCCGAGATGTCGTACACCACCCGATTGATGCCGCGTACTTCATTGATGATCCGGTTCGATACGCGCCCGAGCAGCTCATGCGGCAGATGCGCCCAGTGCGCCGTCATGAAGTCCTGGGTCTGCACCGCGCGCAGCGCCACCACGTATTCGTAGGTGCGCCCGTCGCCCATCACGCCGACCGCCTTCACCGGCAGGAACACGGCGAAGGCCTGGCTGGTCAGGTCGTACCAGCTCTTGCCCTCATGGGATGTCTTGCGCAGTTCGTCGATGAATATCGTATCGGCACGACGCAGCAGCTCCGCGTACTCGGGCTTCACCTCACCCAGGATTCGCACGCCCAGCCCCGGCCCCGGAAACGGATGCCGGAACACCATCTCGCGCGGCAGCCCGAGAGCGAGGCCCAGTTCTCGCACCTCGTCCTTGAACAGCTCGCGCAGCGGCTCGAGCAGCTTGAGGTGCAGCGTGTCCGGCAGGCCACCGACGTTGTGGTGGCTCTTGATCGTCGTCGCCTTCTTGTTCTTTGCACCAGCCGACTCGATCACGTCCGGGTAGATCGTGCCCTGTGCCAGCCACTTTGCATTCGGCAGCTTCGCGGCTTCTTCCTGGAACACATGCACGAACTCGCGGCCGATGATCTTGCGCTTGGCTTCCGGGTCGGCACAGCCTTCGAGCGCGCCGAGGAAGCGCGGGCCGGCATCGACGCGGATCACCTTCACGCCGAGGTGGCGGTCGAGCGTCTCCATCACCTGATCGCCCTCGCCCAGACGTAGCAGGCCGGTGTCGACGAAGATGCAGGTCAGTCGATCGCCGATCGCCTTGTGGATGAGGGCTGCCGCCACCGCCGAATCTACGCCGCCGGACAGGCCGAGGATCACCTCTTCGCTGCCTACCTGCGCGCGCACCTTCTCGCTTGCCTCGGCGACATAGTCGCTCATCACCCAGTCTGGGGCGCATTCGCAGATATCGATCACGAAGCGTGCGAGGATGCGCGCGCCCTGCACCGTATGCGTCACTTCCGGATGGAACTGCACGCCGTAGAAGTTGCGTGCCTCATCGGCCATGCCTGCGATCGGGCAGCTGTCGGTCGAGGCCATCAGCTTGAAGCCGGGCGGCAGTTCGGTGACCTTGTCGCCGTGGCTCATCCAGACATTGAGCAGGCCATGCCCTTCGGCGCTGCGCGCATCCTCGATGCTGTCGAGCAGCCAGGTGTGGCCGCGCGCGCGCACTTCGGCGAAGCCGAACTCGCGGTTCGCGCCGCTCTCGACCTTGCCGCCGAGCTGCTGCGCCATCGTCTGCATGCCGTAGCAGATGCCCAGCACCGGCACGCCGAGGTCGAACACCGCCTGCGGTGCGCGGTCGGTCGACGCTTCGTAGGCCGACATGTGGCTGCCGGACAGGATCACGCCCTTGGGCGCGATCCGCCGGATCTCGTCATCCGGCAGGTCGCACGGATGCACTTCGCAGTACACGTTCGCCTCTCGCACGCGGCGTGCGATCAGCTGGGTCACCTGCGACCCGAAGTCGAGAATCAGGATGCAGTCATGGCTCGCGGCGCTCATCGTGCAGCGGCCATGCAGCAATCGTTCAGCTCATCATTCAACACGGTAGTTCGGTGCTTCCTTGGTGATCGTGACGTCATGCACATGCGACTCGCGCACGCCGGCTGCAGTGATCTCGACGAACTCCGCCTTGCGGTGGATGTCGTCGATGCTCTCGCAGCCGAGGTAACCCATGCTCGCGCGCAGGCCGCCCATCAGCTGGTGGATCACCACCAGCGCACTGCCCTTGTACGGCACCCGGCCCTCGACGCCTTCGGGCACCAGCTTCTCGATACCGTCCTCGACATCCTGGAAGTAGCGGTCGCTGGAACCCTGCTGCATCGCGCCGAGCGAACCCATGCCGCGATACGACTTGTATGACCGTCCCTGGTACAACTCGATCTCGCCAGGCGCCTCGTCGGTGCCCGCGAACAGGCCG
>CAMATD010000265.1 GCA_945860785.1 Variovorax sp. YR752
CTAACTTCAATTCAGTTTTACTTAACTCAAGATGCTCGACTACGCCGCCCTGCACGCCCTGGCCGCCGTCGTGCGCGAAGGCAGCTTCGAACGCGCGGCCCGAGCCCTGAACGTCACGCCCTCGGCGGTGTCGCAGCGCGTGAAGCTGCTCGAGGAGCGCACCGGCGGCGCGCTGCTGATCCGCAGCCAGCCTTGCGTTGCGACGGAGGCAGGACTGCAGCTCTGCCGGCATGTGGAGCGCGTGGGCATGCTGGAGCATGAGCTGCGCGACGCCCTGCCCGCCCTCGGCACGGGCAGCGGCGAAGCGGGCGAACGGGTCACGATGCGCGTGGCCGTCAACGCCGACAGCCTCGCGACCTGGTTCATGGCGGCAGCCGCGGCCTTCGCAACGCAGGAAGAAGCCGCGCTGCTCGACCTCACGGTGGACGACCAGGACCACACGGCCGAACGACTGCGCAGCGGCGCCGTGCTCGCGGCGGTGACCGCGCTGGCCCAGCCCGTGGCGGGCTGCAACAGCGAGGCCTTGGGCACGATGCATTACGTGGCCGCCGCGAGCCCCGCCTTCGTGCGCCAGCATTTCGCCAAGGGCGTCGGCGCGCGCACGCTCGCCGTCGCACCGAGCCTGGTGTTCGACCGCAAGGACCGGCTGCAGGCACGCTGGGTGCGCCGCATCTGCCATCGCAACGTCGAGACGCCGTGCCACTGGGTGCCTTCGCCGAACGCTTTCGTCGAAGTGGCGTGCGCGGGGATGGGCTGGGGCATGCATCCGGCCAGCATGGTGGCCGATGCGATTCGCGAGGGCACGCTGGTGGAACTGGTGCCCGGCTCGACGCTGCCGGGTGCCGCTCTACTGGCAGCAGGCGCGCGCCGCGCCGCAATTGCTCAAGCGACTCGGCGCGGCGGTGCGTGCGGCCGCAACCAGCGGTCCGCACGCGCTGGCCTAGCGGCTACTTGCCGCCCACCACCACCGTCACCATCCGCCCGGGCTGCAGCTTGCGCTCGAAGGCGGCCTTGATGTCGGCCGCCGTGACCGCGTTCATGCGCGTGGTCCAGGTGTCGAGGTAGTCGAGCGGCAGGTTGTTCCAGGCGATGTTGGCAACGTTGCCGATGAGCTTGCGGTTGCTGTCGAGCAGGAGCGGAAAGCCGCCGATCAGGTTGTCCTTCGCGGCCTTGAGCTCGCTCGCGGTCGGCCCCTCGGCCACGAACTTCGCCAGCACTTCGCGCGACACCTTGATCGCTTCCTCGGCTTGGTCGGGCCGGGTCTGGAAGCCGACGCGGAATGCACCCGCATCGAGCCCCGGCGCAAAGCCGCTGTAGATGCTGTAGGTCAGGCCGCGCTTCTCGCGCACCTCGTTGGTCAGGCGCGAGACAAAACCGCCGCCGCCCAGCACGTAGTTGCCGAGCGTGAGCGCGAAGTGGTCGGGGTCCTTGCGCGGGTAGCCGGGCTGGCCGATGAAGACGTGGGCCTGGGCGGAGTCGAAGGGAATGCGCTCGTCCTTCGGCGCGGCCAGTGCAGCCACCGGCGCGATCGCGGGCAGTGGCGTGCAGGCCTCGGGCCCGGGCAGGCGCGACAGCAGCGTGGTGGCCATGGCCTCGGCTTCGGCGCGCGTGACGGCGCCCACGATGCTGAGCTTGGCGCGGCACGGCACACGATGAGCTGCTGGTAGCGCTCGCGCATGGCGGCCACGTCGATGCGCGCGAGCGTGGCCTCGGTGATTTCCTGCCCATAGGGATGCACGCCATAGACGACCTGACCGAACGCGCGGCCCGCGATGGTCGCGGGCTTGGTGTTAGCTTCCTTGATGGCGGCGTTGATGCGCTCGCGCTCGCGCTGCCAGATGTCGTCGGGGAAAGCCGGCTCGCCGATTTCGCGCGAGGCCAGCGTCACCGCCTTGTTGAGCAGTGCCGGGTCGGACAGCGTACGCAGCGAATAGCTGGCGCGGTCGGTGCCCGCGCTCACGTCGAAGCTGGCGCCCAGATCGGCCCAGGCTTCGCCGAGCGCGTTCTGGTCGAGCGCCGGTTCGCCGTTCTTGCCGGCGCGCACGCCCTTCTCGACCATGGCCGAGGTCACGCTGGCCAGGCCCGCCTGCGGCGCCGGGTCGCGCCGGCTGCCGGCGTCGAAGTCGACCTGCACGTCGACGATGGGCAATGCGTTGGTCGCGACCAGGTAGATCCTGGCGCCGTTCGCGAGCGTCCAGTGCTGGATGGGTAGCGCGGCCTGCGCGCTGGTCAGGCCGAATACGGCGGTCGCGCCTGCGAACAGGGTGCACTGCGCTACTTTTTTGAGAGTCATCATGGATTCCGGACCTTTCAGCGCAGCTCGCCTGCGGGCGCCGCGAAGCCGCGGCCGCGGGGCTTGGCTTCGAGCGGCAGGGGACGCAGCGTGGCGACCGTGAGCTGGTCGTCGCCGAAGTATTTGGCGGCCACGGCCTGCACCTGGGCGGCCGTGACGGCTTACAGCCGGGCGACGATGCGCTCGCTCACGTCGAGCGGCAGGCCCTGGACCCAGTTGCTGCCGAGTTCGCGCGCCTGCGCCATCACCGAGTCGCGCTTGTAGTTGTAGTGTAGGTTTCGCTGGCCACCCACTGGGTCTTGACGCGGGCCAGTTCGGCCTCGCCCACGCCGTCCTTGGCCACGCGTGCCACCTGGGCACGCAGCGCGGCCTCGACCACCTCGGCGCTCTTGCCGGCGGCCGGAACGCCGTCGAGCACGAAGAGCTGCGGGCCGCGGCCGATGAAGCCCGAGTAGGCACCGGCGGAGTCAGCCACGCGGTCGGGGCCCTGCGTGAGCGCGCGGTCGAGCCGCGCACCGGCATAGCCGTCGAGCACGGCGGACAGTACCACCAGCGCCCAGGCGTCGCTGTTGGCGTCGTCGATGTTCGCGAGCTGCGGCACGCGGTAGGCCAGCGAGACATACGCCTGCTCGGCGGGCGCCTTGAATTCGAGGCGGCGGATGCCGCGCTGCGTCGGCTCGATGCGCGGCTTGCGCGTGGGCACGGCGCGCGTCGGGATGCGGCCGTAGTATTTCTCGGCCATTGCGCGGACCTGCGCGATATCGACATCGCCGGCCACCACCAGCACGGCGTTGGCGGGCACGTACCAGCGCTTGTGGAATTCGCGCACGTCGTCGGGCGTCATCGCGTCGAGGTCGCTCATCCAGCCGACCACCGGGCGGTGATAAGGCGAGGCGGTAAAGACGGCCGCATTCTGCTGCTCGCCGAGCAGCGCGCGCGGCTGGTCTTCGGTGCGCAGGCGGCGCTCTTCCTTGACGACCTCGATCTCGCGCTTGAACTCGTCGTCGGGCCACTGGTTGCCGGCGAAGCGGTCGGATTCGAGCTTCATGATCTGTTCGAGACTGCCGACCGGGATCTGCTGGTAGTAGCCGGTGTAGTCGCGCGTGGTGCAGGCGTTTTCCTGGCCACCGAGCTGCGCCACGCGGCGCGAGAACTCGCCGGGCTTGATGTCCTTGGTGCCCTTGAACATCATGTGTTCGAGCGCATGTGCCACACCGGAGGTGCCGTCGACCTCGTCCATGGAACCGACGCGCACCCAGACCATCTGCACCGCGGTCGGCGAGCGCCGGTCGGGCTGCACGATCAGCGTCATGCCGTTGGCGAGGGTGAATTGCTGGGGACCTGGCGTCGCGGGTGCGGCGGCGGGGGAAGCGGCGGGAGCCGGTGTGGACTGGGCCTGCGCAGGCATGGCCCAGGGCGCCGTGAGCGCCACTGCCAGCACCGCACCAGACGCAGCGCGGCGTGGCGAGAGGTGTTTCATAGAATGGGTCGGATTGTAAAAAGCTCCTGATGTTCAGTTTCTTCAAGAAAAAACCGCCTGCCGAAACCCCGGTCGCGCCGGCGCCCCCCCCGCCAGCTGAAGCCACACCCGCCGCCGAGCCCGCCCCGGCACGCTCGGTGTTCTCGCCTTCGAGCTGGTTCGGCGCGAAGCCCGCGGCCGAAGAAACGCCGCCCGCACCTGAGGTTGCGCCGACTGTGGCGCCTGCGGTCGTGGCTGCCCCGGTCCCCATTGCGCCGGCGCCCTCCCCAGCGCCCGCGCCAGCCCCGGCACCCGCCCCGATTCCAGCGCCCGCCCCCATCCCCGCTCCCCTCAGCGAAGCAGCCGTCACGGCCGAGCGCAAGGGCTGGTTCGACAAGCTCAAGACCGGCCTGCGCAAGACCGGCACCGGCATCCAGGCCGTGTTCGTCAACGCGCAGATCGACGATGCGCTGTACGAAGAGCTCGAATCCGCCCTGCTGATGGCCGACACTGGCGTGAAGGCGACCGAATTCCTGCTCGACGACCTGAAGATCCGCGTCAAGCGCCAGATGGCCACCAACGCCTCTCAGGTCAAGCTGCTGCTGGCCGATGCCATCACCGACCTGCTCAAGCCGCTCGAGAAGCCGCTGGTCATCGGCCAGTTCACACCCACCGTGATCATGGTGGCCGGCGTCAACGGCGCGGGCAAGACCACCTCCATCGGCAAGTTGACCAAGCACCTCGCCACCGAAGGCGCCTCGGTGCTGCTGGCCGCGGCCGACACCTTCCGGGCTGCGGCGCGCGAGCAGCTGCTGGTCTGGGCCGATCGCAACACGGTCGAGATCGTGAGCAACGAGGGCGGCGACCCGTCGGCCGTGAGCTTCGACGCGGTGAATGCCGGCAAGGCGCGCGGCAAGGACGTGGTGCTGGTCGACACCGCCGGCCGCCTGCCGACGCAGCTGCACCTGATGGACGAGCTCAAGAAGATCAAGCGCGTGGTCACCAAGGCCGACGCCACGGCGCCGCACGAGGTGCTGCTGGTGATCGACGGCAACACCGGCCAGAACGCGCTCGCGCAGGTCAAGGCCTTCGACGAGACGCTGGGCCTCACGGGCCTGATCGTGACCAAGCTCGACGGCACGGCCAAGGGCGGCGTGCTGTGCGCCATCGCGCGCGAGCGGCCGATTCCGGTCTACTTCATCGGCGTGGGCGAGAAGTTCGAAGACCTCGAGACCTTCAACGCGCGCGAGTTCGCGCAGGCGCTGCTCGGATAAAAAAAGCGGCCCCCGCTTGCGCAGGGGCCGCTGTCAGCTTTTTCTTCTCTCTCCCTTCCCCCCCCCTGTTTATTTGCTCCTGGTGCAGAGCACGCGACGCACCATGTCGTCGGCGCTGCAGGCGTACCTGCCACTGGGCGCGACGGCCTGCCACTTGACGCTGGTGGCGCCGCGGTCGATGTTGGACACGGTGACCTGCTCGGGCGTGACGTTGCCGCCGATCGACCGCGCCGTTTCGCGTTGCAGGTTGTTGTCGGTGCTGGCGCAACCGGCGATGACGAGCACCACGGCGATCAAGCCGCCCTGTTTCAGCAAAGTCTTCAGCATGTCGTCTCCCTTGTCTTCAACTGGTCATGGACCGAAAGGCCCGTGAAGCGGTCGTGCCGGCCGTCGGCCGATCACCCCCCAAGAGAATCGAAGTTAAGGCGAGGGGTGGATGCTCACCAGTGCCGAAAGTCATGGCTGTCGTCAACGAGCTCAGCAATCAGCGTGCAATGAATACCAATGGGTTCAAACATCGATCTCGACGGGACGCGACGTTTGTTTTGCCACAACAAGCTCGGCCATGGTCTGGAGCAGCGAGGCCGCGACCAGCGGCTTGAACAACACCGGCACCCTCGATTCCCTCACGCGCTGCAGGCGGTCGGGCGAGGTCTCCCCCGTGATCAGCAGCAGCGGTGTGCCGGCGTCCTGGCCTTGTCCCTGGCTGAGTCGCAACCCGGCATCGAGCCCGTCGACGCCGTCGGCCAGCCGGTAGTCGCACATCAAGGGGTGATCTTGTTTTCTCTGCCAATCATCGCGCCTTGACGCACGGGTAAACCCTCGCATTGCGCGCCCTACACGCCCTGGAGCTTGCCAGCGTCGCCATCGTTTGCCGGTCGATATAGTGCTCACAAACGGCACGGCCGAGGGGGAATAAATTGCGTCCTATTCATCTGCGCTTCGTGGGAGCCACCGAGCTTCCCAAGTCCCTATCGGACTTCGACGTGGAGCAATCGTTTCGAGTCAGCACTGCCGACGTAGCGGCCATTCGAGAACGGTTTCGCGCGGACCGCAGGCTGGGTGTTGCGCTCCAGCTGGTCTTCCTGCGAGCAACAGGACGTCCCCTGGATCGAACGGCAAGTGTGCCGCGCGCGCTCTTGCGCTCCTTGTGCGCGGCTCTGGGCGTGACCGAAACGACCATCGCTTCGCTCAAGACGATCTATCAGCGCGTGGCTACGCTCTACGAGCATCAACAATGGGCGCGTGATCATGCCGGCATCGCACCCGCAGACGATGCGGTCATGACTGAACTCGGCCAGGCTTTGGAGAGCCTGGCCACGACGGCCGCTTCGGTCGATGAGCTCGTCCAAGAGGCAGAGTTGTGGTTGTTCGGGCGCCGGCATCTTCTGCCGGTTGATCGCGCTCTTCGAGATCTCGCGCGCAAGGCCTTTGCATCCGTCGAGGCAGTTGCGTTGGAAGCCGTCAACTGCAAAATCCCCGCGAACCAGCAGGCAAAGGTGCTGGCGGCGGTCCATTCCTCGCGGCGCGGCCGCACTGGGGGAACTGTTCTCGAGTGGCTCAAGACGCCCGCGGGCAAACACAGTCCGACCAGCATCACGGAGGTCACGGACAAGATTTCCTACCTGAAGGAGCTTGGCGTCGACACGTGGTCGTTGAGCTCGATCTCCAATGCGCGATTGCGCGCCTATGCCCAGGCGATCGTCAACCGAGCGCCGGCCGAATCAAGACGCCGGGTCGAGGAAACGCAGGTGCTGGAAATGGTGTGCTTCCTGCGTGTCACGTTGCTGGAGCTGACCGACACGTTGATGTACATGACTGGGCGTCGCGTGAACGACCTGCTTCGCCATGCGTCCAGTCGTGTGACTGTGAAACAGGCGCGCAGCGCGGTCGAGTACCGCCAGCAGACGGAGGCGGTGCGCCAGATCATTCACGACGACGACCGATCGGCCGAGGCCCGGATCGCAGCCCTGAAAGAGCTTCTGCCGAAGGACGAGACATTGCAGCCCACCAGCCATGCCGCACTCGTTCGGCAGTCGCTCGCCGACGATGCCTCGCGCGTCACGGCCCTGCTCAACTCGTTCTCGGACCTTGACCTGAAGGGGCATGCCGATCAGCGGCCGATGAAGCAAGTCGTCGCGCTACGCGAACTGATCGGGCAAGGTGCCAGGGAACTGCCGGTGGGCTTCGACTCTGACATTGCAGGTGGCTATCTGGCACGACCTTCTTAATGATGTTGATCGTACGAAGGCATTTGCAGCCTTGAAGGCCTCCACGATGCTGGCGGTGCGTCAGGGGTTGCGGGGTGGCCGGCTTTGGATCGACCACAGCTGGGAATTTCGCAATCGGGAAGACCTGCTGATTCCACTGGCCGAATGGAAGAAGGAGCGCCAACACCTGATCAGCGCGCTCAGCCTGACCACCGATCCCCATAAATTCCTCGCGCGCCTGCACGCGCACTTGGATGTGGGCCTGCGCGCGTTGTCGGAAGCCGTCACCGACGGCAAGTTGGAAATCGATGCTGACGGGATGGTGCGTTTCCACAAGTTGGAGGCCATGCCCGGGGATGCGGCGATCCAGCGCAGCCGGGACGCGATGTTTTCGATCATCGGCCACGTCCAGTTCGGCGACATGATCGTGGAGATGGACGCTTGCACCGGCTTCAGCGAGATCCTGCTGGGTCGCTGCGCCAAGAACACCCAGGAACTCGTCGCCTGCTATGCGGCCCTGCTGGCCCACGGTACCGAAAACGACGCCAAGGGCGTTGCCGCGATGATTCCCGGTATCGAAGTGGCTCACATATCGGCCTCCATGCGATCGCTGGAGGCGCGGGACCGCCTTCGCAAGGCCAACGAACGGGTGGTCGAGTTCCAACGCAAGAATCCCATCGCCGAGCTGTGGGGAGCCGGTGACAAGGCGTCCGCGGACATGATGGCCCTGGACGCCTCCAGGCACCTCTACAACGCCCGCGTCGATCCCCGGCGGCGAACCTTCGCAGTCGGCTTGTACACGCATGTCCTGGAGTCCTACGGCGTCATCTACGACCAGCCGATCGTGCACAACGAGCGCCAAAGCTCCGCCGCACTGGAGGGAGTCGAGCAATACAACGCCCGCAGTGAGGAAAGCATGCGGCTGTCCCTGCTGGCCGTGGACACCCACGGCTACACCTACGTCGGCATGGCGGTGGCCAAGCTGCTGGGCTTCGACTTATGCCCTCAACTGCGTGACATTGCCGAGCGCAGGCTCTACCTGCCGCGCTCGATCGCGCTGCCGGAGAACCTGGAACGCATCGCAGTCACCAACGTCTCCGAACCCGCCATCGCCAAGGGATGGGACGAGCTGTTGCGCTTGATCGCGTCCATTCGCGGCGGTCGGGTGTCACCCAGGATCGCCATGGAGAAACTGGGCAGCGCCGCGCAGAGAGACCCGATGCACAAGGCGGCGGACCAGCTGGGCCGGCTGCTGCGCACGCTGTTTCTGTGCGACTACTTCAGCAACGAGGAATTCCGCCGGGAAATTCACACGCTGCTGAATCGCGGTGAATCCGTGCATCAATTGCAAAGGGCAATCTACTACGGTCGCTTGGCCGCCGAGCGCGGTCGCCGCCGCGACGAGATCCGGGCCATCTCGGGTTCCCACGCACTCTTGACGAACATCGTCATCGCTTGGAACACCCTGAAGATGCAGGCCGTCGTGGACAGCTGGCGCAAAGCCAAGCACCCGATCGAGGATGCCTGGATTCGCCGCATGGGGCCGGTGCACTTTGGCAACGTGAACTTCCGGGGCCTGATCTCCTTCGGCGTCGAACGCTACGCGGATGCGCTTTTGCACAAGCCTGCGGCAAAGCGGCGCGTCGTGGGCGGCTGACTTGGGACGAGGCGCCCGAGGTCTCCGAGGTGCGCAAACCGCCAATGGAAGCCTGACCGGACCGGGTGCCGGGAGCCGTGGTTGAAGGGTTCCTGAGAGCTGATGAAATTTTGGGCAGCGCTGTTTCTCGTGCCATTTGTAGCGGTTAGGAGGTGTCGCCTCCATATAAATCAACAACTTGCGA
>CAMATD010000266.1 GCA_945860785.1 Variovorax sp. YR752
CTGCCCTCGGCCATGATGAGCTGCGCGTGCTCGCCGAAGCTGGTGAGCATTTCACCGGTGGCGATGGCGGTGTCGAAGCGCGCGGCCAACTGGGCATGGCCTTCGAAGTCATAGGCATCGAGCGGCTCTTCGATCCAGGTGAGGTCGAAATCTTCGAACGCTCGGCAGGCGCGCGTGGCCTTCTGGCGGTCCCATTGCTGATTGGCGTCGACCATCAGCGGAAAGGCATCGCCGAGCAGCTTGCGCACTTCGCCCACGCGCTGGATGTCGATGGCCAGGTCGGGCCGGCCCACCTTGAGCTTGATGCCGCCGATGCCGCTCTCGCGCGAGATCGCGACGTTCTTCAGCACCTGGTCCAACGGCGTGTGCAGGTAGCCGCCCGAGGTGTTGTAGCACTGCACCGAGTTGCGCTCGGCGCCGAGCAGCTTGGCCAACGGCAGCTTCGCGCGCTTGGCCTTCAGGTCCCACAGCGCGATGTCGAAGGGCGCGATGGCCTGCGTGGTGAGGCCGCTGCGGCCCATGCTGGCCCCGGCCCACAAGAGCTGGGTGAACAGGCGCGAGATGTCGTTCGGGTCTTCGCCGAGCAGGTTGGGTGCGAGCTCCTTCGCATGCGCGTACATGCCGGGGCCGCCCGCGCGCTTGGAGTAGCCGAAGCCGATGCCTTCATGGCCGTCGCGCGTGCGGATCTCGGCAAAGATGAAGGCGATCTCGGTCAACGGCTTCTGGCGGCCGGTGAGCACCTTGGCGTCGCTCACCGGCGGGGCCAGCGGCAGGTACATCAGCGAGACCTTGACCCCGTCGATGCGGTCGACCGCATCGGCGGCGGTGCGCGCGCCTTCGGCGACCTTGGCGTAGGAAACGATGTTGGATTCGACGGCTTTCATTCGGTCACTTTCAAAGAAGAAAAAAAGAAGGCGGAATTCAGTCGAGCTTGATGCCGGCCTTTTGCACCACCTGCGTCCAGCGGGCGGTTTCGTCTTGCACGAAGCGCGTGTAGTCGGCCGAGCGCGAGGCCACCACCACGAAGCCATTGGCTTCCAGCTTGGCACGCACGGCCGGATCTGCAAAGCCCTTGACCATGGCGGCTTCGAGCTTGTCGACGATGGCCTTCGGCGTGCCCCTGGGCACGGAGAGGCCCGTCCACGACACGGCCGTGAAGCCGGGGTAGCCCGACTCGGCCACGGTCGGCACGTCGGGGTAGAGCGGGTTGCGCTGCGCGCTGGTCACGGCCAGCGCACGCAGCTTGCCGGCTCGCACGTGCGAGAGCACGGCGTCCTGGTTGGTGAACATGCCCGGGATCTGGTCGGCCAGCACGTCGTTGAGCGCGGGCGCGCCGCCCTTGTACGGAATGCCCACCATGTCGAGGCCCGCGACCTGCTTGAGGTATTCGGTGGTCACGTGGCCCGATGAGGCGTTGACCTGCTCGTAGCTGAACTTGCCCGGGTTGGCCTTGACCCACGCGACGAACTCCTTGAAGTTCTTCGCCGGGAACGACGGGTTCACCACCAGCACGTTGGGTCCGGCCGCGAGCTGCGAGACATGGACGAAGTCGCGGTTCGAGTCGTACGGCGGCTTGGGCGAGAAGCCGTGAATGATCGCGTTGCTGCCGATGCCCGAGAGCAGCAGCGTGTAGCCGTCGGCTGGCGCCTTGGCCACCTGCTCGGTGCCGATGGCGCCGCCCGCGCCGCCCTTGTTGTCGACCACGAAGGCCTGCTTGAGCTGGCGGCCCAGCGCGTCGGCGATGAGGCGGCCCACGATGTCGCTGGTGCCGCCTGCCGGGAAAGGCACGATGAGCTTCACGGCGCGCGAGGGATAGTCGTCCTGCGCACGGGCGGCGCCGGCCAGACCGAGAGTGCCGGCCAGCAGGCCGAGGACGAGAACGAGGGATCTGCGGATCATGCGATTTGTCTCCTGTGCGGCTGGACCGCTTGTGGGGTGTCTCGAAGTTTGGGCTGGCGTTGGCTTGCACTCAAGGGCAGTTCTCGAGGGTGGGGTCTTTGTGTCCCAGTGGATGGAACATGGGTCCGCGATCCGCGCAGGAAAGGCAATGCCGGGTGCCCCGTGCCCGATGAGATCGCGCCGAGGACATATCCCCATCCAAGCGCTTTCAGCTCAATTCACAACGGCCACGCCCAACAGTTCTCGCTTCGCGCCAGCTCGATCACCTGATCCGTGCCACCTTGCGCAGGCGCCGTTCTCAAAAAATATCCGGCTCCCCTGCACTCTCCCCGAACTGCGTCTGCAGAAAATCCATATCGCACCCCTGATCCGCCTGCAGAATGTGCTCTGAAAACATCCACCCATAGCCACGCCCGAAGCGCGGCGCAGGCGCCTTCCACTCCGCACGCCGCCGGGCCAGCTCTTCATCGCTCACGTCGAGCCGGATGCTGCGCCCCGGCACATCCACAGCGATGACATCCCCCGTGCACACCAGCGCCAGGGTCCCGCCCACATAAGCCTCCGGCGCCACATGCAGCACGCATGCGCCATAGCTCGTGCCGCTCATGCGCGCATCGCTGATGCGCAGCATGTCGCGCACGCCCTGCTTCAGCAGCCTGGTCGGCACCGGGATCATTCCCCACTCCGGCATGCCCGGCCCGCCCTTGGGTCCGGCGTTGCGCAGCACGATCACGTGGTCTTCGGTGATGTCGGCCTCGGGGTCGTCGAGCATCTTCTTCAGGCTCGGGTAGTCGTCGAACACCACGGCCGGGCCGCTGTGCTTCAGGAACTTCTCGCTCATCGCGCTGGGCTTGATCACGCAGCCATCGGGCGCGAGGTTGCCCTTGAGCACGGCGAGCGAGCCCTCGTTGTAGACGGCGTTGTCCAGCGTGCGGATCACGTCGTCGTTGTAGACCTGTGCCGCCTCGATGTTCTCGCGCACGGTCTGGCCGGTCACGGTTTTCTCGTCGAGGTGCAGGTGCGGCATCAGGCGCTTCATCAGCGCGGGCAGGCCGCCCGCGTAGTAGAAGTCTTCCATCAGATAGTGGCTGGTGCCATTGGGCCGGATGTTGGCGATGACGGGCACGGTACGGCTGATGCGGTCGAAGTCTTCGAGGCCCACGTCGGCCTTGGCGCGGCGGGCCATGGCGATGACGTGGATGATCGCGTTGGTCGAGCAGCCCATCGCCATCGCCACGGTGATGGCGTTGAGAAACGCGTTGCGGGTCTGGATTTGCGCGGGGCGCAGGTCCTCGTGAACCATCTCGACGATGCGGCGGCCGGCCTGCGCGGACATGCGTTGGTGGCCGGCATCCACCGCGGGCACGCTCGACGCACCGGGCAGCGCCATGCCCAGCGCCTCGGCAATCGCGGTCATGGTGCTGGCGGTGCCCATGGTCATGCAGGTGCCGGGGCTGCGCGCAATACCGCTGATGATGCCGTCCCACTCGGGCTCGGTGATGAGGCCGGCGCGGCGGTCGTCCCAGTACTTGAAGGCGTCGGAGCCGGAGCCCAGCGTGGTGCCGCGCGAGTTGCCGCGCAGCATGGGGCCGGCGGGCAGGAAGATGGCGGGTACGCCGGCGCTGGTGGCGCCGAGCAGCATCGCGGGCGTGGTCTTGTCGCAGCCGCCCATGAGCACCACGGCATCGACCGGGTAGCAGCGGATCATCTCCTCCACTTCCATTGCCATCATGTTCCGGTAGAGCAATGCGGAGGGTTTGACGATGGCGTCGTTGAGGGAGATGGTGGGCATCTCCAGCGGGAATCCACCCGCCTGCAGCACGCCGCGCTTGACGTCGTCGACGCGCTGGCGAAAGTGCATGTGGCAGGGGTTGTAGTCCGATCAGCTGTTGAGGATGGCGATGAGCGGCTTGCCCTCCCAGTCCTTGCGGTCGTAGCCCATCTGCATGATGCGGCTGCGGTGGTTGAAGCTGCGGAAGTCGTTGTTGGCGAGCCAGCGCTGGCTGCGGAGTTTCTTGAGTTCGGGCATCGCGAGGTGTCTCCTGTTTTTTGCTCTGGCGAAGCATAGGCCGCTTGCCCCTCACCCCGGCCCCTCCTCAAAGGGGAGAGGAAACCGAGTCAGGGGAAGCCGGCTGCTTGCAGGAGGCCGCGCGTGTAGCCGAGCGCGAAGGACATGAAGCGCTCGCGGCCCTCGTCGATCTCGGACACGGGCACGTGATCGGGGCACAGCGGGCCGGCGTAGCCGCCGCGCTGGTAGGCCCGGATGGCCTGGAACATGTCGACGTCGCCCTCGTCGGGAAACACTTCCTGGAAGTCGAGATAGCCGCCGCGGATGTTGCGGAAATGGACCATGAAGATGCGGCCGGTGGACGCGAACTCTTCGATCACCGGAATCATGTGCTTGCCGGGCTCCTTGAACATCTCTGCCACGGTACCTTGGCAGAAGTTGAGGCCGTGGTTTTTGCTTGGAGACAGTGAGAGGAACCTGCGGATGCCGTCGGCCGAGCCCACGACATGCTCGATGCCGTTGAGGCCGCCCACGGGGTAGGCCGGGTCGTGCGGATGGCACGCGAGGCGCACGCCGGCCTTGTCGGCGGCGGGCACGAGGCCTTCGACGAGGAACTCGAGGGCATCCCAGCCGGCCTTCTCGGTCACGGGCGGCACTTCGCGCGCCATCTTCTGGCCGCACAGCGCAGCGGACGCCGAGCCGCCCTCTTCCTGGTTACTCGGGTAGCCGACGCCCCAGTACGAGTGCTTGCGGTCTTCGTCGGGCGAGTACTCGGCGTAGACGAAGCCGGAGTTCTGCGCGCCGCCGCGGCCGGGCTTCAGACCGGTGCGCGTGATGCCGACCATCTGCACGTTGTACTTGAGACAGGTGATGCCGGCATCGGTCGCCTTCTGGATGTTGGCTGCGAGCGTGGCACGCTGCCTGCGAGCGCCTTCGAGATCGGTGAGCGAATCGAGCAGGATGGAACCGACGTCGAGCGCGAACACGTCGAGCTTGAGGCCGAAGCCTTCGATCCATTGGCGATAGTCCGCAAGCTTCTTCGCGTCCCATTCGCTGACACCGCCAGAGGCCGACACGAGTTCGGTGCCGCGGTTGTCGAGCACGACGTGCTGCACGCCGAGCTGGGTCGACAGGCGCAGGCGGCGCTCGTCGGGGTTGAGCAGCTGTTCGCTGATGTACATGGTTGTCTCCGTTGGGTCGAGGTCGGGTCCGGGTCTGCAGCACGGGCAGCAATGAACACGTGTTCATTTTGTGATGCCGTCGCCGTCCCACCGAAGAAGCACCGGCGCCCATGCGGCGAGCAGCTATCCAGGAATCCCAAGGACTGGGACGAAAGCGCGCCCCATGCCGGGATCGGTCATCCCCAAGATCGCTCTCAAGAGGTCCGTATTGCGGACACTCTGCGCAGTTCAAGTTGCAGCTGACCATGACATTCGCTCAAGGGATGCTGCCAGAGCGAAAAGGACACCCCCCAATGAAAAAGTCCCGTCGCATGGACTGCGCGGGACTTGTCGGAACTGCCAAAGATGGATTCTGGCGGAGAGTGTGTCCGCACAGTATTCAGCATCTATGCGGTCTACCAGACCATTTCCCTCATCTTCCACCATCCTTGCCACCAAAAAGAATGGCGCTCCAGCTCATTGGGGCATCGGCACGTATCGAGCGACCAAGCAACGCCCGCGCATGTCCGCTTCGCAGCGATTGCCGGCATTCGAAGGGCTCGCGCGAATAGGTACTATCGGCCAGAAACAGTCTCGCAACGTCAGGGCAAAATTTGACCAGAAGCGCCTATTCGGCTCGCTGTTGATTTCCGCCCTGCAGTGATCCAGTTTCCATGAGGCCTTGACCCCGTATGCAGCTCGGCACATGCCCGTTTGGCAACGATCAAAAGGCATTCTGATGAGCCCACGCTTGGTGGAAAAGTGGGTCAGAAGATCACAGAAATCTACAGATCAGTTCGGCGCGCTCCCCTTCCGTGAGCGTGACTATGCTGGTGCGGGTGCATGCGTTGGGCATGGGACGTCTCCAAGGATGCCTCATCCCATGCTGTTCTTGTGCCTACAAAATTAGTGGGACGGAACACTAGCCGAACTCACTCAGCGAGTGTTTGGCGTATTGAACAGGGAAATTTCATTGTGGATCATCCCCGACTGACATTGCCGCAGGGCCGACAGACGCGCCTTCGATGTCATGACGACGCAGAGCATTGGAAACGAAGCCACTCGACTTCGTCTCTTCCACGAAGGCTCGAAGCGCTCGAGCCGCCTTCTCTCCCCGCGACTTGGGAACACCCATTGCCTGCCGGATCACCATGAACCGTCCCGGCAGCAGCCGCATCCCGGGATGCGCGCGGCTGTCTGCCTCAAGCTGTTGCCTCACACCTGCGGCCACGTCCGCGTCTAGTTCGAGAAAGGTGTGCACCACGGCAGGCGACGTGGGTGCCCGGAGTATCCGGGCGTTCTTCAGCTCGCGCGTGAGATAAAGGTCGTAGGCACTACCCTTGCCGACCGTCACGCGCAGGCCTTCGCGGTCGACTTCGTCGTTGTTCCTCAATGGTGAAGCCTCACGGACGAGATAACTGCCCTCGATCAGCACATAGGCTTCCGTGAACGCGATGTGCGCACCGCGCACCGGGTCGATTGCGAAAAAGCCGACGTCAGCTTGCTCGTTCACCACGGCATCTACCGATTTTCCGGCCGAATCGAACACAACCAGCTCAAGATCAACCCCCAGGCGCTCGGCAAAGGCGCGAGCAAGGTCTATCGACACGCCGCCGGGTGCACCCGTCATCTTGTCCGCACTCGCGAGGATCGGGTTTCCGAGGTTGATGGAGGCGCGCAACACGCCCGTGGGCGGTGAATGCCCGAATGACGTCAGAGTCGATATTCATGAACGGAGCGGCCTAGGTCTTGAGAATTTTGCTGATCTTCGCGACATTGCGAAGCGTGCTGGAGAGGTGCTCATACATGGCCTGCGACGCTTTTTCGTTGTGGCCGCGCTCAAGCAAGTCGAGCAAATGAAGATGCTGCTTGCAGTGCTCCTTGTAGCGGCTGCGGTCCTGCATAGACCGGTACGAGAGAAGCCAGCGTACGCGATTGACGCGACGGATCGTATCGATGAAGAACGCGTTGCCCGACCCCTCGACCAGGGATTCATGGAACCGCACGCCGCGGTCGTGCAACTGATCGGCTGTATCGGTTTCGATGCCGCCATCGAGCAGGTGTTTTTCCGCAGCGCGGCAGCGCGCGATCACATGGGGCGGCAGGTGGTAGTTCGGCTCGAGCAGCGCGGCAGGCTCCAGCGCGAGGCGAAGGCGGTAGGACTGCAGCAGGCTGTCGGCCGTGGTGAGCATCGACGAGAACACCCAGCCGTAGCCGGGCTTCTTCTCGGCCCAGCCCTCGTTGGCAATACGTCCGAGCACGCCGTTCAATTGCACCGGGGTGAGGCTGTAGCGTTGCTTGAGAAGTGCTTCGGAGAACTCGTCCGGGAGGAGCCCCCTCAACCGGTCGTCAGCGATGCGGAAATAGACATCCGTCACCAAGTCGGCCTCTCCGAGGCCCAGCTTGTCGGCCAGCGCTCTTGTTCCTCCGACGATGGGCTTCACCAGGAAGTAGCCCCGGTTCGGCTGCCGCATGAGCACGCCTTTTTCAGCCAGGAGCGAAAGCGCTTCGTTGACGGGCGAGCGCGACACCCGGAGCCGATCGGCCAGAAGCTGTGCGGGCAGATGAGTGCCCGCCGGCATGGCGTCATGCCTGGATCAGGTCGAGGATTTGCGAGGGAATGGATTGATCGGTCCGCATGGACAGGGATTTTCCCGCCATTCCCTCCATCGCCCTCATCTCACACCGCCAGGTCAGCGACAGCGCCGTGTTTCTGCAGCATCTTGTGCAGGGTCGAGGGAATGACGCCTCCGGCGCGCAGCAGACCGACCTCCAACAGGGTTTCGATGGCGGCGGTTACCTGGAAGTGCTCCTTGCGGCCATCGGCGCGAAGTATCGCAATGGAAACAGGGCCGCGCGGCGTGATGTCGCCCGGCTGCGCATCGACCTCGATACGGTCGCCTGCCGCCAGCTTGAGCGTGACCGGTGTCATGCCCGCAGGCATGCGCAGCGGCAGCACGCCCATGCCGATGAGGTTCGAGCGGTGGATGCGCTCGAAGCTGTTGGCCAGCACGGCGCGAATGCCCAGCAGCCGCTGCCCCTTCGCAGCCCAATCCCGGGACGACCCGGTGCCATAGCGCTCGCTGGCAACCACCACGACCGAGTCGCCCGACGCACGATAGCGCTGCGCAGCCTCCCAGAGGGGCACCACCTCGCCGCTGGGCACATGGAGCGTGTGAGCCACCGGCGCGCCTGGCGCCATCAGATTCTTCAGTGTCTTGCTGTGGAAGGCGGCGCGCACCATGACTTCCCAGTTGCCCCGCCTGGAGGCGAACACGTTCAGGTCGTTGCGGTCATCGCCGCGCGCCACGAGGAAGTCTGCGACCAGGCTGTCTTTCGGGATCGCACTGGCCGGAGAGATGTGATCGGTCGTGATGTCGTCGCCCACCACGATCAGCGGGAATGCGTTGTAGCGACCGAGCATGCTTCCTTCCGAGAGCGCTGCGAACGGTGGGCGGCGCAGCGCGGTCGATGCTGGGTCCCAGGGATACAGTTCGGTCTCGGGCGCTTCGAGTTCGTGCCACAACGGATTGCTGGCGGCGATCGCGAAGGCGCGCTGGTAGTCCGACGGATCCTGCGACTGCGTCAGCACGGCGTCGATGTCCTCGCGCGAGGGCCACAGATCCCGCAGGTAGACCGGCCTGCCGTCGGGCGCCACCTGCACCGGATCCACGCGCAGGTCTCGCTCGGCATCGCCTGCGAGCCCGAACGCGATGACCAGCGGCGGCGACATCAGGAAGCCAAGATCGAGGTCGGGGTGAACCCGGCCCGGAAAATTCCGGTTGCCCGAGAGCACGGCGACGGGATGAATGGCACCCCTTGCCATCGCCTCCTGGACGACCTGCGGCAACTGGCCGGAATTGCCGATGCACGTCGTGCAGCC
>CAMATD010000267.1 GCA_945860785.1 Variovorax sp. YR752
GAGTTGGTACCACTCCTTCCCATCCCGAACAGGACAGTGAAACGACTCAGCGCCGATGATAGTGCGGGTTCCCGTGTGAAAGTAGGTCATCGTCAGGCTCTTACAGCCCAGAAAACCCCTGTCAACTTTGACTGGAGTTTTGCTTTGCGCGAACGCTTTCAATACCGACGAGTAATCGGCGAATAGCCGAAAGCAAGCAGCCAAAAAAAAGCCCGGTGGATTGCTCCAACGGGCTTTTGCTATTTTAAAGCAGCTGAAGATCAGGCCGCCAGGCGCTGCTCCATCGCAGCCTTGGTCGCCGGCAATTCCATCGGCAGATGGTGCGCCAGCTGCTGGAACAGTTCGGTGTGCAGCTTCAGCTCGGCCTGCCAGGCCGCCTTGTCGATGCTGGTCACGGTGGCGAACTGCTCGGCGCTGAACTCCAGGCCCGTCCAGTTGAGGTCTTCATAATGCGGGCTCACGCCGGTGATGTGCTCGATGCCTTCGGTCTTCTTGCCTTCGACGCGGTCGATCATCCACTTCAGCACGCGCATGTTCTCGCCGTAGCCGGGCCAGACGAACTTGCCGTCGGCGCCCTTGCGGAACCAGTTGGTGGTGTAGATCTTCGGCAGCTTGGCGCCAGAGGCCTCGAGCTTCTTGCCGAGGTTGAGCCAGTGCTGGAAGTAATCGCTCATGTTGTAGCCCATGAACGGCAGCATCGCGAACGGGTCGCGGCGCACCACGCCCTGCTGGCCGGCGGCGGCGGCGGTGGTTTCGGAGCCCATCGTGGCGGCCATGTAGACGCCTTCGACCCAGTTGCGGGCTTCGGTCACCAGCGGCACGGTGGTCGACGCCGAAGATGAAGGCGTCGATCGCCACGCCCTTCGGGTCGTCCCACGCATCGTCGAGCGCCGGGTTGTTGGTGGCAGCCACGGTGAAGCGCGAGTTCGGGTGAGCGGCCTTGGCGCCGGTTTCCTTGGCGATCTGCGGCGTCCAGTCCTTGCCCTGCCAGTCGGTCAGGTGTGCGGGCAGGGTCTTGGTGTCCTGCTCCATGCCTTCCCACCAGACGTCGCCGTCGTCGGTCAGCGCCACGTTCGTGAAGATCACGTCGTGGTTCAGACTGTCCATGCAGTTCGGGTTGGTCAGCATGTTGGTGCCGGGCGCCACGCCGAAGTAACCCGCTTCGGGGTTGATCGCGTAGAGGCGGCCGTCCTTGCCGGGCTTGATCCAGGCGATGTCGTCGCCGATGGTCGTGACCTTCCAGCCTTCGAAGCCGGCGGGCGGCACCAGCATCGAGAAATTGGTCTTGCCGCAGGCGCTCGGGAAAGCGGCAGCCACGTGGTACTTCTTGCCTTCGGGATTCGTCACGCCCAGGATCAACATGTGCTCGGCCAGCCAGCCTTCGTCGCGGCCCATGTTCGAGGCGATGCGCAGCGCAAAGCACTTCTTGCCCAGCAGCGCGTTGCCGCCGTAGCCCGAGCCGTAGCTCCAGATCTCGCGCGTTTCGGTTCGGGGTAGTGAACGATGTACTTGGTCTTGTTGCAGGGCCAGACCACATCCTTCTGGCCGGCCTCGAGCGGCGCGCCCACGGTGTGCACGCAGGGCACGAATTCGCCGTCGGTGCCCAGCACCTCGTACACGGCCTTGCCCATGCGGGTCATGATCCGCATGTTGACTGCCACGTAAGGCGAATCGGAGAGCTCGATGCCGATGTGCGCAATCGGCGAGCCCAGCGGGCCCATGCTGAACGGCACGACGTACATCGTGCGGCCCTTCATGCAGCCGTCAAACAGCGGCTGCAAAGTCGCACGCATCTCGGCCGGGGCCATCCAGTTGTTGGTGGGGCCGGCGTTCTCCTTCTCTTCGGAACAGATGAAGGTGCGGTCTTCGACGCGCGCGACGTCGCCCGGGTCGGACACCGCGAGGAACGAATTCGGTCGCTTGACAGGGTTGAGCTTCTTGAAGGTGGCGGCATCGACCAGTTGCTGGCAGAGGCGGTCGTACTCTTCCTTGCTGCCGTCGCACCAGTGGATGGCCTCGGGTTTGCACAGCGCGGCCATGTCGGCCACCCAGGCAATCAGTTTCGCGTTCTTGACGTATGAGGGCGCCTGAATGGTGAGGCCCTTCATCGTGGGTGCGTTCATCGGAAATCTCCTAAGTTGAAAAATCGTCTTTCCGAACGGGACGCCGTGCCTGCGAGGGCGCGGAGGTCCGTTTGAAAAAACGTTTCGCTCAGGAAGATTGCGTCAGCGCGGGCCGCACAACCCGCGGACAAAGCCGCAAAAGCCTGTCAGTCAGGTCACATCAGGCCAGGAAGACGGCGATCGATGCCAGGAGAAGCATCAGCACGCCGCCAGCCAGCGGAAGCACCAGCGGCATCAGGTGAACGACCGATTCGACGGCGTCTTTTTCGACAGCAGCGGCGTGGCTCGGCTCGACGGGAGTAGGGTTGGACATCGGGAAGTACCTCGAATACGCAAATGACAAAACTGGCGGCATTTTACCGGCGGGTCACCGCGGGCCGGTCTAGGGGGTTGCGAGCCCCTCTCAGTGTTGCTCCTCGGCCTCGAAGCCCGCATCCTTCAAGGCGGTCAGGACGCTCGCCAGATGGGCCTGGCCGCGGGTCTGCAGAACCAGTTCGATATCGACATTCTGCGCCGCCAGCATCGTGAAGGCGCGCTGGTGGTGAACTTCATCGACGTTAGCGCCCGCTTCGGCCACGGTGGCCGTGATCTCGGCCAACGAGCCCGGCACATCGCGTGCACTCACGCGCACCCGCGCCAGCCGGCCGGCCCGCACCATGCCGCGCTCGATGATGGCCGCGAGCAGCAGCGGATCGATGTTGCCGCCCGACAGCACTAGCCCGACGCGCTTGCCCTTGAAGCGTTCCGGATGCCGGATCAGCGCCGCCAGGCCGGCAGCACCTGCCCCTTCGACCAGGGTTTTCTCGATTTCGAGCAGCATCAACACGCCCTGCTCGATGTCGCCTTCGTCCACCAGCAGCAGGTCGTCGACCTTGCTGGCGATGATTTCCTGCGTCAGCACGCCGGGCGTGCCCACCGCGATGCCTTCGGCGATGGTGCTCTTGCCCTGCACATGGTGCGTGCCCTTGATGGCGTTGACCATGCCGGGGAAGCGCGTCGTCTGGACGCCGACGATCTCGATGTCCGACTTGCGATCGCGCGCCGCGACCGCCATGCCCGCGATCAGCCCGCCGCCGCCGACCGCCACGACCAGCGTGTCGAGATCGGGTACCGCGTCGAGCATTTCGAGCGCCACCGTGCCCTGGCCGGCGATGATGGCCTCGTCGTCTAGGGGTGCACGAAGGTCAGCCCCTCGCGTTCGGCAAGCTCCAGGGCATGCGCACGGGCCGCGTCGAGCGTGTCGCCGTGAACACCACCTCGGCGCCGAAGCCGCGCGTGCGCTCGATCTTCACGCCGGGCGTGAAGCGCGGCATCACGATCAGGGCTCGCAAACCGAGCCGTTGCGCGTGATAGGCCACACCCTGCGCATGGTTGCCCGCCGACATGGCAATCACGCCGTGCGTGCCGCCCTCCGAAAGATCGACAAGCTTGTTGCACGCACCCCGTTCCTTGAACGAGGATGTGAACTGCAGATTCTCGAACTTCAGGAACACCTGCGCACCGACGATTTCGGAGAGCGTGCGTGATTCAACACAGGGCGTATTGAGCACCTGACCTTGCAGGCGCGCCGCGGCGCGCCGGATTTCTTCGATTCCGACCATGGCGCGCATTGTGGCTGGAATCGCAGCATCAGGGTTTTTACCCTTTCGGCGTCTTCCCGAAGCCAAAAGTCTGCGTTATGGTCTCTCCACGAATTTCCTCATTGGAGGTTGCCTGATGGTCAAGCGTGCGGGTGTCGATGTAGTGGCTGCTGCGGTACGCGGGCAGGCATTGCCTTCGCCCGGACTCAAGGAGGCACCGGTGCTCGAGCTCATGTGCTCGCACTTCGTGCTCACGCTCGCAGCCAAGCAGGGGCCGCGCTTCAATGTGCGGCGCGATATCAACGGATTGCTCTCGCTCACGGGGCGCCACCTGGTGTGGCCCGCCGCCGTGCTGCAGCGATTGCGAGAGTTCCTCGGCCGCCGCTGTGCGGGCAACGAAGCGTGGAAGGGCGTCGAGAACTTCGATGGGCGCACGCTGCTCGAGCGCCACGGCGTGTGGCGCGGTCCGTATGAAGAAGGCACGCTCTTCTTCTACCTCGACGAATACGCGAAGGACCAGCCGAAGGACCTGCTCTCGGTGCTCGCCGTCACGCGCGACTGGCTCACGCATGCGCTGCGCAAGCAGTCGACACTGGTCGAGAAGAACATCGACGCGCTCGCAGGCCTCTTGCAGCTCAACAAGGCCGAGCGAGCGCTGCTGCTCTACGGCACGCTCGCGCGCTATCAGCGCGACCTGCGTTCGCTGCTGGTCGAGTTCAAGGTCAACAATGCGCCCGAGGCCTATGCGGCCATCGCCGACATCGCCGGCGTCAATGCAAGCGAAGTGGGAGAGGCCTTGCGTGCGGGTTCGAGGCTCGAGCGCATCGGCCTCGTCGAGAACCTGATCTCCGAACACAACATCACCGACTTGGCGGACCTCATGAAGGTCAGCGAGAAGCTGCCGCCGGTATTGATGCGCGAGTACCGCGACCACAACGAACTGATGGCCGTGTTCACGCGGCCCTCGGCCAAGAGCGCGCTAACGCCACACGATTTTTCTTTCGTCGAGGAAGACGCGCAGATGCTCGTCACGCTGCTGCGTGCCGCCGTCGCGCGCAAGGAGCCCGGCGTCAACGTGCTGCTCTACGGACCGCCCGGCACCGGCAAGACCGAACTGGCCAAGGTGGTCGCGCAGGCCGCGGGCCTCGAGCTCTTCGAGGTCGAATACGCCGACCGCGACGGCAACTCGCTGAGCGGCCGCGACCGCTATCGCTCGCTGCAGATTGCGCAGGTGTTCCTCAAGGGCAGCGCACAGGCCGCACTGTTGTTCGATGAAGTCGAAGACGTGTTCCCGCCCATCAGCACCGAGGCCGCGCAGTTCATGGCGCGCGCCGAGCAAATTCCCGCGCCCACCAGTGGCAGCGTGAGCGGCAAGGCCTGGGTCAACCAGATCCTCGAGGCCAACCCCGTGCCCACGCTGTGGGTCACCAACCGCATCGAGCAGATCGACCCAGCCTTCCGGCGCCGCTTTGCGTACCACCTCGAACTCAAGTCGCCACCCCCCGGTGCGCGCGAGCAGCTTGTGAAGAAGACGCTCGAAGGCGTCGTGGTGTCCGAGGCCTTCACCGCCAAGCTGGCCGAGCGCAAGGGCCTCACGCCCGCGCAGATCCGCACCGCGGTGCGCTTCGCGGGGCTCGCCAAGACCGACGACGCGTCGATGGAGGGGCTGATCGAGCGGCAACTGCGCAATGCCGACCTTGCCCTCGGCACGCTCGACACCGGCCGCGGCGAGCGCCGCAGCGTCACCACCTACGACCTCGACATGCTCAACGTCGAGACCCGCTTCGAGATCCCGCGCGTCGTCGAGGCGCTCAAGGCGCGCGGCCACGGCACGCTGTGCTTCTACGGCGCGCCCGGCACCGGCAAGACCGCGCTGGCCGAGCACATCGCCAAGGCCGTCGGCCGGCCCTTGATCATCAAGCAGGCCAGCGACCTGATGAGCAAATACGTCGGCGAGACCGAGCAGAACATGGCCGCCATGTTCAAGGAGGCCGAGGCCGAGAAGGCCGTGCTGCTGCTCGACGAGGCCGACTCCTTCCTGCAGGACCGGCGCGGCGCGCAGCGCACCTATGAGGTCACCGAGGTCAACGAGATGCTGCAGGGCATGGAGCGCTTCAACGGCGTCTTCATCTGCACCACCAACCTGCTCGACCGGCTCGACCAAGCGGCGCTCAGGCGCTTCACCTTCAAGATCAAGTTCATGCCGCTCACCGCCGTGCAGCGCGAGCGCATGTTCGTCGTCGAGGCGCTGGCGGGCGATGCGGCGCTGATGACCGGCGAAGCGCGGGCGCGGCTCGCGCAATTGGCACAACTGTGCCCAGGGGATTTCGCCGCCGTGAAGCGGCAGACCGATATCCTCGCCGTCGAATTCTCGGCTGCGGAGTTTCTCGACCAGCTCGAAGCCGAGCACCGCATCAAGCCCGAGGTGCGCGAATCGCGCGGCATGGGCTTCGTTCAGTAACGATCATCCGCAAGCGGGCGTGTCCGCCAACACGGACACGAGGAGGAACCCATGGGCTATCGCACGACAGACTTGCGGCAGCTGCCGCGTCCCGGCACATGGGCCGCCGCGGCGGCACTCGCCTTGACCTTCCTCCTGGCCGGCGGCGGGGGTGGTGGCGGTGGCGGTTTGCCGTTCGTCGTGCCGCCCACCACCAATCCGCCAGCCAGTGGCGGTGGCGGCGACGGAGGGGGCCTCGTGGCGTCCTCGTCGGTCGCGGCCCAGTGCGCCGCGCCGCGCAACGGCATCGACCCCGACACCGGCGCCGCCTACCCCGACCGCGCCGGCTCGGTCGACCTCGAGAAGAGCTGGGTGCGCAGCTGGATCGACGAAACCTACCTTTGGTACAACGAGGTGCCGGCCACGCTCAAGGCCGCCGACTATGCGACGCCCGTCGCCTTCTTCAACGTGCTCAAGACCCCGGCCACCACCACGCCCTCGGGCCGGGCCAAGGATCGCTTCCACTTCGTCTACGACACCGAGGTGTACCGCCAGCTGTCGCAGGGCGGCGTCTCGGCCGGCTACGGCATGGAGACCGCGTCCGTGCGCAGCTCCCCGCCGCGCAACATACGCATTGCCTTTGTCGAGCCGAACTCGCCGGCCACG
This sequence comes from Variovorax sp. YR752, assembly GCA_945860785.1. Classification (GTDB taxonomy): domain Bacteria; phylum Pseudomonadota; class Gammaproteobacteria; order Burkholderiales; family Burkholderiaceae_C; genus Variovorax. The sequence goes on from CAMATD010000267.1 coordinate 6,810, forward strand.
GCGGCCGGCCTCCAGCGCGGCGCGAAGATGGTCGAGGTCGACGGTGTCGATGTCGTCAACAGCACCGGCACCGCGAACGTCAATGTGATCAACCGCGCCATCTCGCCGCAGGCCGTTGGCGAATCGCACACCTTCGTCTTCGAGGTGGACGGGGTGCGGCAGCCCGCTGTCCCACTGACCGCGGCCAGGATCACCAGCACGCCGGTGCAGAACGTCCGCACCATCGGCGCCGCGGGCGACCGCGTCGGCTACTTCCTGTTCAACGACCACATCACCACCTCCGAGGCCCAGCTCATCGCGGCGGTGAACCAGCTCAAGCTGGACGGCGGCATCCAGGACCTGGTGCTCGACATGCGCTACAACGGCGGCGGCCAGCTCAGCATCGCCAGCCGGCTGGCCTACATGGTGGCCGCGCCGGCAACGACCGCCGGCAAGACCTTCGAGCTGACGACCTTCAACGACAAGAACCCCTTCCACCTGACGCTCGCACAGACCCTCGTGCCCTTCTACAGCACCAGCCGCACCGGCCAGCTGCTGCCCCACGCTCGGCCTCTCGCGCGTCACCGTGCTGACGAGCCCCGACACCTGCTCGGCCAGCGAGTCGGTGATCAACAGCCTGCGCGGCGTCGGCGTCACGGTCAACCTCGTGGGCGGCACCACCTGCGGCAAGCCCTACGGCTTCTATCCGCAGGACAACTGCGGCACCACCTACTTCGCGATCCAGTTCAAGGGCGTCAACCAGGCGGGCTACGGCGACGGCTTCGCGCCCACCTGCGCCGTGGCCGACGATTTCGGCCACCAGCTCGGCGATCCCGCCGAGGCCCGGCTGGCCGCGGCGCTGACCTTGCGCAGCAGCGGCGCCTGTCCGGCAGCGGCGGCCGCTTCGGCCAAGGCCGCGCCGGGCATCGGGCTCGACAAGGCGCAGCAGACGGCGCCGGAAGAAGAGCAGTCCTCCTTGCTCAACCGCTCGCCGCTGCGCGAGAACCGCCTGCTCGAACGCGTGCCCACCGAGGGCTGACGCCACCCCCGCGCGACCTCGCGGAAAACCCTTAGTCATGGCGCTTGCCATGCCGGCGGTTCGCCATTTAGAGTCACGCAAACGTTTGCGCAAAGCTTTGCGCAAGCGTTTGTATTGCAGTGACCTCGACTGAAAACAAACTTCTTAGGAGCGGAAGATGCCCAAATGGATCGGGACGATGTGGTTCATCGTCGTTGCTGTGCTGGCGGGTTGTGGTGGCGGCGGTGATGGGGGAAGCGGCATCGGCATCGGCCTCGGGCCCGGCTTCGGCGGAACGCCAGTGGCCGCGCAAAAGATCATCATCGACAGCGACTACAACACCATGAGCGACGACGGCCAGCTCGGCGTGATGGCCGCGCAGCTGCAGGCTTCGGGCAAGGTCCAGGTCATGGGCATCAGCGTGGTCTCGGGCAACCAGTGGCTCAAGCAGGGCGTGGCCGATGCGCTGATGTCGGTCGAACGGCTCGGCGTGGGCGACCGCATCGGCATCTATGTCGGCGCGAACTACGCGCTCAACCACACCTTTGCCGACGTCGAAGCCGAGATGGCCGCGGGTGCGGGCGGCGACGGCTACCTCGGCGCCTGGGGCGGACCCGAGCCCAAGACGCAGGCCGACCTGAAGCCTTCGCCCGATGGTTTCGCCACCCACACGGCGGTGCAGGGCAAGAGCGCGGTCGACTTCATCGTCGACACCGTGAAGGCCAACCCGGGCGAGATCACCATCCTTGCCATCGGCCCGCTCACCAACATCGCGCTCGCGGTGAAGCAAAACCCCGAGATCGTGCCGCTGATCAAGAAGATTATCTACATGGGCGGCGCCATCGACGTGGCGGGCAACACCACCAAGGCGGCCGAGTTCAACTGGTGGTTCGACCCCGATGCCGCGCAGTTCGTGGTGCGCCTGCCGATCCCGCAGGTGGTGGTGCCGCTCGACGTGACCGACACCGTGTTCCTCACCAAGACCATCTACGACCGCATCGCCCACCCGGCCCAGCCGACCGCCGTGACGGACGTGTTCCAGAAGCTCAACGGCTACGGCTTCGACGGCAAGAACGGTTTCGAGAACAACCCGAACTACACGCAGAACATCTGGGACACGCTGACGCTGGCCTA
>CAMATD010000268.1 GCA_945860785.1 Variovorax sp. YR752
CCCCCCCCCCCCCCCCGCGCACAGCACGGGCGCAATCTCGCCGAAGCCCACATTGGCCGGCAGGTGGCCGACATAGCCCGGGTCGGCCAGCACGTACTCAGCGTAGCCACCGTTCACGGTATAGCCGGTCATCTGCTGCTGGTTGCAAAGCGTCTCCCAGCCGGTGATGCAGTGCTCGCAATGCCCGCAGGCAGTGTGCAGCCAGGGCACGCCAACGCGGTCTCCCTCCTTGATCCCTCTAACCCCGGAGCCCACCGCGGCAACGTAGCCAACCCCCTCATGGCCGGGGATGAAGGGCAAACTGGGCTTCACCGGCCAATCGCCTTGCGCCGCATGCAGGTCGGTATGGCACACGCCCGACGCAATGACCTTGACCAGTACCTGGCCAGCTGGCACGTCCGGAATGGGCACCTCTTCGATTCGCAGGTCTTGCCCAAAAGTGTGAACGACGGCGGCTTTCATCATGCGCATGGCAGTCTCCAAGAAGTGAGATGACAGGGTTTGTGTGACTACCTGTCGAGTGATACGGGACAGTAAGAGTCCATGCGCTGATGCTATGGTCAGCCGCGCACCCGGGCTTGATCGAAATCAACTGCGCACAAGATGGCCATCCCGGCCTTCGCGCAGTGGTGATGATGTCTGCCGCCCGTCGCATACCGGTTGCCCATGCCGGCGATCACTCCGTCTCGAAGGTCTGGCCGAGCCGGGGAACGCTGCCACTGACTGGAAGGCGGACCTGGTCGTCGTCGGCAGCCACGGCCGGCGCGGCCTCGGTCGCGTCCTCCTGGGCAGCGGCGCGGAGCAGGTCATGCGGCTGGCGCCGGTGCCGGTGCTGGTGATCCGGTCGGACGAGGCCGCCACCGCGCGCGCGTCCTGACGCATGAACCGATCCGCTGACCGGAGATGCCGGATGCACCCCTTGCCGCTGCGTCCCGCGCTTGCAGCCTCGACGCGATCGGCCTTGCCGCCTTTCGCAGTCCTGGCGATGGCCGCGGCGCATGCGCCGACCCGGCGATGACAAGCCACCCGATGCATCACCCACAGGTCGCTGGAACGTTGGACCGAGTCGTTCATCATGCGTATGACCTCGGAACCAGAAAAGTCGGCCTTATCGCCCACGTGTGAACCACCCGCTTGGTTGCGTGTCGCTAGTCAGTCTGACCCGACACGCAAAGTGATTGACCTGGATCAACGACGCGGGATGGAACACCACCTACGCTCGCGTTACGACATCAACCGGAGCGCACCATGTACGACAGGATTCTCGTCACTACCGATGGCAGCAGTCTGTCGAAGAAGGCCGTTCGCAGCGCCATCGCGCTTGCGGCAACCACCGGCGCCCGGTTGGTCGCGTTGCACGTGGTTCCTCGCTATCCCGTGAGCTACTTTGAAGGCGCGGTGCTCATGCCGCCCGCCGAGGTGGCCAAGACCGAGAAGCGATGGGCCGACAACGGGCAGGCCCTCGTCGACGATGTAGAACGCAAAGCCGAAGCTGCGGGCGTCGACGCTAAGGGCGTGATCATGAAATCGGACCTGGTTGCCGAATCGATCATCGCCGCGGCGAAAAAGCACAAGTGCGACCTGGTGATGATGGCCTCGCACGGACGCAAGGGCATCAAGCGCCTGCTGCTCGGCAGTGAAACGCAGCATGTGCTGACGCATAGCGACGTTCCGGTGCTCGTACTGCGGTAGGGGAAGCCGGGGAAATGGCTGGACCCGCGCCGGCCCGCTGAGAACAGTGCTACGCATGGGCTGCATTCCTTTTCTCCCATCTCCTCCGCGCCGACGCACATCTTGAATGGGAGGCAGCCACTTCCTTCGCCGCCGTCGTGCCCTCAGGCACTCGCAGCCGCCCTCAAGGCGAGAGCCTTAGAAACCCGCGGAAACACTGGACCCGCGAAGAAACCGTATCAAATCGCACGAAAGTAGGATTGCAAAAAAAGGTGAAGGTGCATTTCCTGGGGTTTACCCGGGCTTCAAACCGCGACCATCAGCCCGGAAACCAAGATCACCCCATCAACAGGTCGAAGGGACGGCCCTCGCTGCTCGCCTGCCGCAGGGCCGCGGCAGCGCCGGCTTCGTCGGCGATGGCCTGCGCATCGATCGAATGGGAGCGCAGCAGCCCCATCATCGCCTCGCGGATTTCCAGTTCGTCGTCGAGCAGCAGCACACGGCCGGGCAGCAGCGGCGCGGCAATGCGCTGCTGCTGCTCCTCCTCCATAGCGCCAGCCGGGAATGGCCCGGCAAGCGCGCCGGCCTGCGCCGTCGCTGCAGGCAGCACGACGCGAAAGTGGGTGCCCCGGGACGCGAATGCATCTGCACGGGATGGCGGAGCAGCCGCGACAGCCGCTGCACGATCGACAGGCCGATGCCAAGGCCCCGGGAACGATCGCGGCCGGGATTGTTGATCTGATAGAACTCCTCGAAGATGCGGCCCGACTGCTCGGGCGCAATGCCGATGCCGGTGTCGCGCACTTCGACCCACACCGAATCGCCGCGGGCCCGCGCCATCACGGTCACGCCGCCCCGCGCGGTGTACTTGAGCGCGTTGTCCATCAGGTTGGAGAGCATGCGGTGCAGCAGTTGCGGGTCGCTGTGCACCCACAGGCCGCTGGCGCGCACGCGCAGCTGCAGCTGCTTCTGCTCGGCCCGGGCCGAGAAAGTGTGATTGAGCGGCAGGAACAACGCGTCCAGCTGGACCGGCTGCGGCACCGGCGTGATCACGCCGGCGTCGAGCCGGGAGACGTCGAGCATGGTGTCCAGCGAGGCGCCCAGCGCATTCACCGCGCGCATCAGGCGCTCGGCATTGCGGCCTTCCGGGCGGTCGCGCAGTTCGTTCTCGAGCGCGGCGCCGAAGAGCGCAATGGCGTGCAGCGGCTGGCGCAGGTCGTGGCTGGCGGTGCCGAGGAAGCGGGTTTTCTCCTCGCTGGCGCGCTCGGTGGCGGCGATCTGCTCGCCGAGCCGGGCCGCCAGCGCCTCGTTCTCGAAGCGCAGCATGAGGGATTCGGTCAGGAGCTTGTGCTGGCCGATGCCCGCGCGCAAGGTCAGCAGAAGGTAGGCCGCACCGGCCGCCGCCAGGAAAAGATGCAGGCCATCGCCCTGCCATGCCAGCGCCGTGATCAGGCCCAGCGACATCGGCAGCGTGTAGCCGAACAGCGCGGACTTCAATGGCCACAGCGACTGCGCCGCCCGTGCGCAGCTGCCCACGATCACGGCCATCAGCAGCGAGGTCATCGGCAGGTTGTCGTACGGCACGATGAGCCAGGGCACCACCGCCGAGATCATGCTGACCAGCGTGACCATGCGGGAGATCTTCCGCGCCCAGTACGCACTTTCCCGCGCGGGCCGCGAGGGGTTCCAGCGCGGGGTGAAGAAAACGTAGATGTCGGCCATCAGCAGGCCGCCCATCCAGAACAGCAGGCTCGGGTTCTTCAGCTGCGAATAGATGATGCTGCCGAACACCACCACGAAGGCCATGTGGGTCAGCGTCGAAGGGACGTAGGTGTCGTAGACCGAGGCAACGTGCTCGCGCAGGATCCGCTGGCCGAGGGTGTGGTCGGCGGACGGGTCGTTCGACGCCACGGCCGGATCGTTCAATGCAGGGTGCTGATCAACTGGGCGCGCGAGCGCATGCCGAACAGCAGTAGGATGGTCGAGACGTGGTTCTTCACCGTGCCCTCGCTCAGGTTCGCGAGCTGGGCGATCTCCTTGTTGGCCTTGCCTTCGAGCACCCACTGCAGCACCTGCATCTGGCGCGGCGTGAGTTCCTGCCAGGCGCTCGCGTGCGCGAATTCGGCATAGCCGGTGAGCGCCTTTGGAACAGCCGGGGGCGGGTTGTTCGCCGCATCGGGGTCGAGCAGGCCGCAGGCGCGGATGAAGCTCACCACTTCCTTCAGGTCGGCCGACTTGGGCAGGAAGGCGCTGGCCCCCAGGGCGAGCACGCCCTGCGCCAGCGTGCTGTTGCCGGTGCCGGACAGCACCACGATGCGCGCGGCCGGAAAACGCAGGCGGAACTCGGCCAGACCGCTCAGGCCATGGGTGTCGGGCAGTGCGAGGTCCAGCAGCACGAGGCCGATGGAGGCCTGGTGGGTTTCATACAGGGAAAGGGCATCGGCAGCATTGCTCGCCTCGAAGACCTCGATGCGCGCGCCCGAAGAGGTGGCCTGCGCCTGGACCAGTGCACAGACCCCCAGGCGAAGCAGGTCGTGGTCGTCCACGACCAGGATCGCGGTCGCTGCGCGGACAGGCAAGCCAGCCTCCGCGGTCAGGGGTGGAGGCGTGGGTGAAGAATCGATGGAAGCCACGCGTTTGATCTTAGCCGCGCAACGATCAGGCAACAGTGCCCTAAGTCACGGCGTGCCCCGCCCAGCGGGCCGCAAGTGCTACTTTTTCAGTAGTGCTTGCCATCGTCGGGCTCTGTGGGCACCATCGAAGTCTCGCCGCATCGCACGGCGCCTCCGGAGACCCACCATGCTGCATACCGCTGCCGCCCCGCTCACATCGACCGACCGCAAGGTCGACCGCCTGCTCGCCCACTACGAGGAGAGCCACCGCAACCCGACCAACGAGCTGATCCACTACGTGGCCATTCCGGCGATCATGCTGAGCATCGTCGGACTGCTCTTTGCGATCCACCCCTGGGTGGCGTACGTCTTCGTGGCCGCCAGCCTCGTGTACTACGCCCTGCTGCGCGCGCCGGCCTTCCTCTTGACCATGCTCGCCCTGACCGCGCTGGCCTTGGCGCTGGTGCATGCGATGGGCGGACTTGTTTTGCCGATTTCAGCCGCTATCTTTGTCGTAGCCTGGATCTTCCAGTTCGTGGGCCACAAGATTGAAGGCAAGAAACCTTCGTTCTTCGAAGACATCCAATATCTTTGGGTCGGCCCGCTGTTCGTTCTGTCGAAGCTGTTCCTAAAGCTGGGCGTCCGCTGGTAGCCGTTGGCTATCACCGCGATAGAGACTCGGGGGAACCCTTGGTTTAGCACTCCCTCTAACCGGGTGCTAATATGGCCAACACAAAGGAGTTTCCCCTGATGACAACGCTGTCTGGAGTCTCTGCCAACCAGCTGGCCGTCGCCAATCCATGGTCGATGGTCCCCCCGCTGGGCAACTTGGATGCTTATATTTCGGCCGCCAACCGCCTGCCGCTGCTCACGCTCGAAGAAGAGCAGGGCTTCGCACGCAAGTTGCGCGACCAGAACGACCTCGACGCCGCCGGTGCGCTGATCCTCTCGCACCTGCGCTTGGTCGTGTCCATTTCCCGCCAATACCTGGGCTACGGGCTGCCGCACGGCGACCTGATCCAGGAAGGCAACGTGGGCCTGATGAAGGCCGTGAAACGTTTCGACCCCGACCAGGGCGTGCGGCTCGTGAGCTACGCCATGCACTGGATCAAGGCCGAGATTCACGAGTACATCCTGAAGAACTGGCGCATGGTCAAGGTTGCGACGACCAAAGCCCAGCGCAAGCTGTTCTTCAACCTGCGCTCGATGAAACAAGGCTTCAAGGCCGACTCGGCCGCGTCCGACAACGGCACGCACCGCGAAACACTGAGCCCCGACGAGGTGTCGCAAATGGCGACCCGGCTCAACGTCAAGCCCGAAGAAGTGCTCGAAATGGAAACCCGCCTGTCGGGCGGCGACGTGCTGCTCGATCCGGGTCCGTCGGACGACGGCGACGAATCCTTCGGCCCGATCGCCTACCTGGCCGACGCCACGCAGGAGCCGACCGCCCTGCTCGAATCGCAGCAGCGCGACCGCCTGTCGAGCGACGGCATCGCAACCGCGCTCGAAGCGCTGGACGACCGCAGCCGCCGCATCGTCGAAGAGCGCTGGCTCAAGGTCAACGATGACGGCTCGGGCGGTATGACGCTGCACGACCTGGCGGCGGTGTACGGCGTGAGCGCCGAGCGCATTCGCCAGATCGAAGTCGCGGCGATGAAAAAGATGAAGAAGGCGCTGGCGGACTACGCGTAAGCTGCCTGTCCCCCGCTCAACAAAAAGCCCGGCACTGCCGGGCTTTTATCATGGGGCTTTGGAGAGGGTCCGCAGGGCCCGCTTCGCGATGTACCGCGTGGCATCGGCATCCGACTCCGCCACCCATCGCGTGCACAGCTTCTCGACCCACTCCCCCTGCGTCTGTCTTGCTGGCGTCGTTGAGCCAGTTCGCCACCGAGTTCTGCACATAGCGGCTGCTGTCGGCCCGCAGCGGCTCGATCAGCGGCAAGGCGCGCCAGGGCTCGGCCTTGAGCGCCTCGATCTGCGCACACCACACGCCGCGCGGACGGGTGAGTTCGCTGGCGAAGCGGCGGATGTTCGGATCGGCATCGGACACCCACGGCTGCAGCAGTGCCAGCGACTCGTCCAGCGAGCCGATGACCGCATCGCGCACCGCCATCCAGGCAATCTCGCGCACGCCGAAATGCGGATCGGCGGCGAAGCGGCGCACGGCCCTCCAGCTGCGCCGGCAAAGGCAGTCCGGAGAGCGTGACCCATTGCGCGGCCCAGCAGCGCGCCACGTCGCTCGCATGCGTGGCCAGCCGGTGTGCGACGGCATCGCGCTCGGCATGAAGCGCCGTCAGGTCGTAGAGCGCGCGGGCAATGTGGGTGTGCCGCTGCATCGGCTTGAAGGCACCGAGCATGGCGATGGTGTCGACCAGCCGCTCGCTCGCCGCATCGAGGCCGACGTGCCCGGCCACGCTGCGCGCCAGCTGCGGCAACTCGAGCGCCATGAACTCGTTGAGGTTGACGGTTTCGAGCAGCCCGTCGTTCAGCGCGCGCAGCACCTCGGGCGGAATGAGCGCGATGCGGAAGGCGCCCTTGCGCGCCTTCAGGTGATCGACGGAAACAACAGCAGCAGCGTCCACGTGCCGACCCTTCTCAGGAACCGAGCAACGCCTTCACGTCCGACACCATCGACGGCACGCCCGCGCCATAGCGCGCATAGAGCCGCAGCCGGCCCTGGGGGTCGTACACGAAGCTCGCCGCCGAGTGGTCCATCGAGTAGCTGGTCGGCGTCTTGCCGTCGACCTTCTTGAAGTAGACCTTGAAGTCCTTGGCGGTCGCGGTGAGCTCGTCGGGCGTCGGGATCAGCGCCACGAAGCTCGGGTCGAACGCACCCATGTAGGCCTTCAGCACCTCGGGCGTGTCGCGCGCCGGATCGACCGTGACGAACAGCACCTGCAGCTTGTCGCCGTCCTTGCCGAGCTGCTGCTTGACCTGGGCCATCTCGGTCACCGTGGTCGGACAGACGTCGGGGCATTGCGCATAGCCGAAGAACAGCACGACCACCTTGCCCTTGAAGTCGGCCATGGTGCGGACCTTGCCGTCGGCGTCTTTCAGCGCGAAGTCCTTGGCGTAGTCGGCGCCCGTGATGTCGACGGCGGTGAAACTCTGCTTGGCTTCGCTGCAGGCCGACAACCCCACGCCCAGAGCCACCACCCCCACACTTCCGGCGATCAATTTGAGAGCGTTGCGCTTGTTCATGGGAGCGGTATTCAATTCAGTGGAGGTAGTGATCGACGAGCAGCGCCAAGAACAGCACGCTCAGGTGGAGCAGTGAAAACCGGAAGGTCTTGCGCGCCAGCGTGTCGGAGTAGTTGCGCCACAGCGCGAAGGCGTAGCCCGTGAAGCCGATGCTCACGACAACCGCCACCGCAAGGTACAGCCAGCCGCTCATGCCATAGATGAAAGGCATCAGGCAGGCCGCGAACAGGATGAAGGTGTAGAGCAGCACCTGCAGCCGCGTGAACTCGTTGCCGTGCGTGACAGGCAGCATCGGCAGCCCGGCCTTGCGGTAGTCCTCGACGCGGTAGAGCGCGAGCGCCCAGAAGTGCGGCGGCGTCCACAGGAAGATGATGAGGAAGAGGATCAGCGCCTCCGGGCCGACGTCGCCCGTCATCGCGGCCCAGCCCAGCACCGGTGGCATCGCGCCCGAAGCGCCGCCGATCACGATGTTCTGCGGCGTCAGCGGTTTCAAGATCACGGTGTAGACCACCGCATAGCCGACAAAGGTGGCGAAGGTCAGCCACATGGTGAGCGGGTTGACCGTGAACCAAAGCAGCGCCGAACCCGCCGCGCACAGCAGCGCGGAGAACGCCAGCGCCTGCGTGTCGCTGCGCTGCCCGCGCGCCGTGGGACGCCAGGCGGTGCGCTTCATCTTGGCGTCGATGCCCTTCTCGACTAGGCAGTTGAACGCCGCTGCAGCCCCCGCCACCAGCCAGATGCCGAGGCAGGCCAGCACGCCGCGTTTCACATCGGCCCACGTGGGCAGCCCGGGCACGGCCAGGACCATGCCGATCAGCGCGCAGAACACGATCAGCTGCACCACGCGCGGCTTGGTCAGCGCGTAGAACTGGCGCAGCACATTCGCGGTGCTGGTTTGCTGAACGGAGATCGGGGTGCTCACGCGGCGGCTTTCTTCGGGTTGGAGGTACCGCGTGCATTGTCGTCGGCACGCACAGCCACGGTGGCTGTGGCTGTGGCTGTACGGCGGCTCTCGCACAGCGCCCAGGTCAACACCACGGCGAGCGCCGCGGCGCCGCCGGTGTGGAGCACAGCCGCGGCCAGGGGCCAGCCGAGCAGCACATTGCCAAGGCCGGTGGCGAGCTGCAGCAGTGCTAAGCCGGCGAGCCAGCGGGCCTGCGGGCGGAGCGACTCGATACGGCGCAGATGCCATGCGAGCACGCCCAGGGCGACGAACACCGCGTAGGCCATCAGCCGATGCGCGTAGTGAATGGCCGTGAGCGCGGAGAAATCGAGCGGCTGGCCGTCGCCGGTCACGCCGAGGTGGCGCCAGATC
>CAMATD010000269.1 GCA_945860785.1 Variovorax sp. YR752
GCCACGTCAACCATATGACGGTTCGACGCGGCTTCGCAAGGCCGCTTTTGCTCACTCAGGTGGAAGAAAGTAACTGTTTGATCTGCTGCAGCGTGGCGGGGTCGTCGATGGTGGTCAGGTCGCCCGGGTCGCGCTGCTCGCACACGGCCTGGATCGCGCGCCGCAGCAACTTGCCGCTGCGGGTCTTGGGCAGGCCGCCGACGAAGCGCACGCGGGCGGGCCGCGCCAGGGCGCCGAGCTGGTCGGCCACGACTTTCATGATCTCGCCTTCGAGCTTCAGGGCCGCGTCGGCGTCGGTGATGGCGCGGCCGTCCTTGGGCACGACGAAGGCCATCGCCACCTGGCCCTTGAGCGCGTCGGCCACGCCGACCACCGCGACCTCGGCCACGTTGGCATGGCCCGAGATGCTTTCCTCGATCTCGCGCGTGCCGAGGCGGTGTCCCGCCACGTTGATCACGTCGTCGGTGCGGCCCAGGATGTAGAAGTAGCCGTCCGCGTCGCGGATGCCCCAGTCGAAGGTCGAATAGACCGTCTTGCCGGGCACGCTCTTCCAGTAGGTGTCGATGAAGCGGGCGTCGTCCTTCCATACGGTCTGCATGAAGCCGGGCGGGGTCGGGCCCTCGACCACGACGACGCCCTTTTCATTCGGGGCGGTGAGTTCTTCGCCGGTCGATTCGTGCAGGATCTTGATGCGGTAGCCGTACATCGGGATGCCGGGGCTGCCGAACTTGCTGGGCTTGGCCTCGACGCCGTTGGCGATGGTGATCATCGGCCAGCCCGATTCGGTCTGCCAGTAGTTGTCGATGATCGGCACGCCCAGGCCTTCGCTGATCCAGCGCGCCGTCGGCTCGTCGAGCGGTTCGCCGGCCAGGAACAGTGCACGCAGGCTCGTCAGGTCGTATTTCTTCAGCAACGCCGGGTCCTGCTTCTTGAGCACGCGCACCGCGGTGGGCGCGCTGAACATCACCGTCACCTTGTACTTCTCGACGAGACGCCACCAGATGCCGCCGTCGGGCTGCCCGTCGATGCCCTGGGTGGGCAGGCCCTCGTACAGGATGGTCGCCATGCCGGCGATCAGCGGGCCGTAGACGATGTAGCTGTGGCCCACCACCCAGCCGATGTCGCTGGTCGAGAAGTAGGTTTCGCCGGGGCGGCCGTCGAAGATGTGCTTCATGCTCGCGGCCAGCGCCACGGCATAGCCGCCGGTGTCGCGCTGCACGCCCTTGGGCTTGCCGGTGGTGCCGCTCGTGTAGATGGTGTAGCTGATGTCGGTGGAGGCGAGCCACGTGCAGGGCACGTGGGCGTCGAGGTGTTTCTGACGGAGTTCGCTGGCCAGGTGGTCGCGGCCGGCGGTCAGGTCCATGGGCGCGAGGCCGCGGTCGGTCAGCAGCACGGCGGCCGGCTTGTACTTGGACAACCGGATCGCCTCGTCGAGCAGCGGCTTGTACGCGATCACCTTGCCGCCGCGCGAACCGGCATCGGCGCTCACGACGACCTTGGGCTCGGCGTCCTCGATGCGGGTGGCCAGCGAGCCACTCGCGAATCCGCCGAACACCACGCAATGGATCGCACCGATGCGCGCGCAGGCCAGCATCGCGAAAGCAGCCTCGGGAATCATCGGCATGTAGATCAGCACGCGATCGCCCTTGCCCACCCCGAGCTCGATCAGACTGGCGGCGGTGCGCTGCACCTCGGCGTGCAGCTCCTTGAAGCTGTAGTTCTTCTCGACGCCGGTTTCGGTGGAGACAAAGATCAGCGCAGGCTGGTCGCCGCGCGCAGCCAGGTGCCGGTCGAGGGCGTTGTGGCACAGGTTGGTGGTGCCGCCCACGAACCAGCGCACAAACGGCGGCTGGCTGGCATCGAGGATCTGCTCTGCGGGCGTCTGCCAGTCGATCAGCTTGGCCTGCTCGGCCCAGAAGGCTTCGGGCGCGTCGATGGACTGGCGATAGAACTCTTCGTAGCGACTCACTGGATTTGTCTCCTGTTATTCGTTCGGTTCTGGCGGCACCGCCAAAACTGAATTCATAATTATGAAGACCGAGCTTGCTGCAGGCTGACGACCAGAACAATCCGGCCCAGCCCTGCCGGCGGCCGCAATCCGACTATCGGACCAGCGCGAGCACTTCAGCGAATGCGGGGTGCTCCGCCGTGCGCAGCCACTCGAAGCCGACCATCTCGGTCGTCACGAGTTCGGCGCCGGCGCCGGCCAGCCGGTCGAAGGCGGCATCGCGGTTGCGCTCGGTGCGCGAGCTGCAGGCGTCGGTGACGACCCAGACTTCGAACTCGTCTTCCAACAGATCGAGCGCGGTCTGCAGCAGGCAGACGTGGGCTTCGCAGCCGGCGATCACGATGGTGTTGCGCTCTTCGGCCGCGGCTGCGGGCTTCTGCAGGTGCTTGGGCAGGCTGCGGGCATTGCCCTGCGGCGCCTTGGCAGGTGCGCGCAGCCATTCGCCCAGGCCCTCCTCCATGCCGCTGAAATGCATCTTGGAGAGCGTGCGCTGGCACAGCGCGCGGATGTCGGGCAGGTTTTCGCCCAGCTTGGAAGGGTTGTGCTCGGTGCCCCACACCGGCACCTCGAGCAGCCGCGCCATCTTGCCGAGCCGCACCGCGTTCTGCGCCACCGCTTCGGTTTCGAAGATCGCCGGCATCAGTCGCACCTGGTAGTCGACCAGCACGAGTTGGGATTGCGAGGCGTCGAGCAGCATGAACAGTTTCTTTCAGGTATCGGTTGAATTGGGTTGAACCGTACCACCGAAAAGATCGGGTTGGCCTGCCTCGATGGGCTCTCCCTCTTCTTCATTCATCGTCGCGGCGGTAGATCGCAGCGTCAATTGCGCCAGATATGTCTTGAACAAGGCATCGGCAGACTGCCTGCACATGCGGATGCGGCCGGTGTGCTGCATCAGCAGCAGGCCGACGCCGTGCGCGAAAAAGGCCGTGTTTTCCTGCAGTGCGAGGGCCGCGTCGAGGCCCAGGGCCCGGAGTGCTTCCTCGCAAGGGCTCAGCGCGTCGTAGAGGCGGTCGTTGAGTTCGTGGTCCAGCTCGCTGGTCAGCCCGCGGGGCCGCATGCCATGCACCAGATAGAAGCCGAGGTCGAGGTCGCGCGGGTTCGCCGCGTAGAAGTCGAACCAGGCCTGGGCCTTGGCAGCCAGGGTCTTGTCCGGGCGGCTCTTGAACACCTTCGCCTCGGCCACGGCCGCCTGCAAGCGCATCAGCGATTCGTCGAGCAAGGCGGCGTAAATCGCTTCCTTGCTTTCGAAATACGAGTAGATGGCGCCCGGCGTGTAGCCGGCCTTCTTGGCGATTTCGCGAATGCTCGCGCCCTCGATGCCGGCCTCCGAGAACACGATGCGGGCCGCGTCGAGCACCAGCGCGCGGCGGGCGTCGGTGAGGGTCTGGCGGCGCTGGAGCTTGGCGTGCATGGGCGGCACTATAAGCTTCGAATTGCGCTCTAGTTCATATTTTTTAACGTTGATATAAAAAATGAACAGTGTACAAATATTTGTGCCGACGATCAAGAATTCGGAGACAAACGATGAACGCCCCGCTCCCCGCTGCCCTCATGTCCGGCGCCGACTACCGCGAGTCCCTGCACCGCTACACCCCCAACGTGTTCGTCGACGGCTGCCGCATCGACAGCGTGGCCGACGAAGCGGCCTTCCAGCCCGGCATCAATGCCATCGCCCTCACCTACGACTACGCCCGGAGGGCGGAGTACGAACCGCTGATGACCGCCGTGCAGCACACCAGCGGCAAGCGGGTGAACCGGCTGTCGCACATCAACACCAGCTCGGGCGACCTGCTCAACAAGCTCGAAGCCGTGCGACTGGTCTGCCAGGAAACCGGCTGCGCCCAGCGCTACCTGACGCACGACGCCCTCAACGCCATCGCGCAGGTATCGGCCCGCATCGACGACGCGCGCGGCAGCACCGAGCACACCGCCCGCTTCCACGAATACTTGCACCGCGTGCAAGACCAGGACCTGACCCTTGGCGTCGCCATGACCGACGCCAAGGGCGACCGCAGCCGCCGGCCGCACGAACAGGCCAACGTCGACAGCTACCTGCACGTGGTCGAGCGCAATGCGCGCGGCATCGTGATCTCGGGCACCAAGGCCATCGTGACCGGCGCGCCCTATGTACACGAACTGCTGGTCATGCCCTGCCGCAACATGGGCAAGGAAGACGCCAATCCGGCGATTCCCTACGAGCAGCGCATCGAGACGGCCCGCTTCATCGAAGACCTGACTGCGGGCTACCAGGGCGGCTGGTACAGCGTGATCAGCCTGCACGGCGGCGGCTCGCCAGCGGCGATGAAGCAGGAGATCTGGCGCAACTACCCGGTCGGCTCGAAGGTCGAGCTGGTCGAACGCATCCTCGAGCGCGGCATTGCAGCAGATGGATCGCCGGCCGCTGCGCCGCACGATCCCGGCCGCGCCATCACGAAGAACCGTCAGCCCGGCAAATGCTGCGACACCAGCTGCACCACGCCCGGCCAGCCGGTGATGGTCGACCTGCCGGTCTCGCTGCGCGCCTAGACTCCGGCGGATGCGGCTCCTTTCGACACGGCGCCATTTCGTGACCTTCGGACTTTGCGCAGCGCTGCTCCTCACCGCCTGCGGCGGCCTGCGCGCTGCCAAGGCGCCGCTGTCCACCACGCTCGAAAAGAGCACCTGCACGCCAAACGCCGACACGCTGATCGTGATGCTGCCCGGCGCGTACTCGCACCCCAGTGAGTTCGTTCGCGAAGGCTTCGTCAATGCGCTGAACGAAAACAGGCTCGCGGTCGACGTGATGCTGGTCGATGCGCATCTCGGCTACTACAACGACAAGACCATCCTCGACCGACTGAGCCAGGACGTGATGGCGCCGGCGCGCAGCAAGGGCTACAAGTCGATCTGGGTCGTCGGCATCTCGGTCGGCGGTTTCGGCGGATTGCTCTACGCGCAGACCCACCCCGGCGAACTCGCTGGCCTCGTCACCCTCGCGCCCTACCTCGGAGAACGCTCGCTCGGCACCGACATCGCCAATGCCGGCGGCCTGGCCCGCTGGGCCGGGCCGCTGAACGATCCGCCGGGCAGCACGCCGAGCGAAACGCAGCTCTGGCAATGGCTGCGCGGCTACGTCGGGCGCCACCGCCACATTCGGCGCGCGGCCGCCGCTCTATCTCGGCTACGCGATCGACGACCGCTTCGCCTTCAGCCATCGACTGCTGGCGACTGCACTGCCCGCAGGCCGCGTCTTCACGACCGAAGGCGGGCACGACTGGCCCGAGTGGACGCGGCTCTGGCGCCGCATGCTGCCCACGCTTCCCCTGCCAGGCTGCCCCGGCTGAGATTGCGGCTTCAGTTTGGCCGCAGACGCAGCAGCTTGCCGTCGGCTTCGTCGGTGAGCACATAGAGCAGGCCATCCGGCTCCTGCTTCACATCGCGGATGCGGGCCTTGCCGTCGGCCAGCAGCTTGTGCTCGGCAACCACCTTGCCGTTCTTCAGCTCGATGCGGTCGAGGTAGCCGAACTTGAGCGAGCCCACGAACAGATTGCCCTTCCAGCTCGCCCCATAGCGGTCGCTGGTCAAAAACGCCATGCCCGATGGCGCGATCGAGGGCACCCAGTAATGCAGCGGCTGCTCCATGCCGTCCCTGGCGGTGATGCCGTCACCGATCTTGCCGCCGCCGTAGTTCTCGCCGTAGGTGATCACCGGCCAGCCGTAGTTGCGGCCGGCCTGCGGGATGTTGATTTCGTCGCCGCCCTGCGGGCCGTGTTCGGTCATCCAGAAGCGTCCGTCGGGCGCGAGCGTTGCGCCCTGCCCGTTGCGATGGCCGTAGCTCCAGATCTCGGGCAGTGCACCCGGCTTGCCGACGAAGGGGTTGTCCTTGGGCACCGAGCCGTCTTTGCCGATGCGCACCACCTTGCCCAGGTGGTTGTCGAGCTTCTGCGCATCTTCCTTGCGGCTGAAGCGGTCGCCCAGCGTGAGGAACAGCGTGCCATCGCGCGCCTCGACGATGCGGCAACCGAAGTGCGCGCGGCTCGCCACCTTGGGTTTCTGGGTGAAGATGATCTTGAGGTTCTCGAGCCGTGCGCCGTCGGCCGACAGCTGCGTGCTGGCCAGCGCCGTGCTGTTGCCCGAACCGCCAACCTCGGGTTCGGAGAAGCAGAAGTACAGCGTGCGGTTCTTTTCGAATCCGGAGTCGGCCAGAACGTCGAGCAACCCGCCCTGACCTCCCACTGCGATGGAGGGCAAGCCTGCGATGGGCGCGCCGATCAACCGCAGACGTCCGGCGCGCTCGGTGACAACGAACCGGCCGCCCGGCAGAAAGGCCACGCCCCAGGGGTTCTCGAGGCCGGACGCGACGGTTTCTGGCCGTGCCTGCGCCATGGCGAGACCGCAAAATCCCAGGCCAACGACGACGGCAACGCGGCACCAGAGGCGAAAAGTCACCCAAATCTGCAAGTTCATGTCTTTTCCGGGTAGTTGCGGCGATCTTGGCGAGAAATAGCGCCTGAATCCAGGATGTTCACCAGTTCACCCCAAAAGCAAAGGCCCATTCGCGACCAATCACTTATGGCCCATAAACGTCGACCGTTACATTTTTTCTTCGGCCGGATCGAAAAAATTCAAGCAAATCAACGATTTGCAGACATATTCGCTAATTCAGATTAAATTGACATGACCGCGCGTCATCAATAGCCTACGCGGCATGCGTTTTTTCGTCCTATCCGCGTCCCTCCTGTTTGCCGTCGCTGTCCATGCAGCCCCTCAACAGGACCGAACCGATGACGAACTGGCTGGCTTGCTCGCAGACAAGGGTCTGATCGGGCAACTCAAGCAGGTCCGTCAAACAGTCACCGAACGAACTTCCGACCTGGTGGTCACTGCCATCGGCTTCCTCGGTGTTCCCTACCGCCGCGGCGGCAATTCGGCAGATTCCGGCTTCGATTGCAGCGGCTTCGTCCGCGCCATGTACAACCAGACCGTGGGTCACATGCTCCCGCGTCGCGCCGAAGAGCAAGCCGCAGCCACCGAGAAGATCGATCGCAGCCAGCTCAAGCCGGGCGACCTCGTGTTCTTCAACACCATGCGCCGCGCCTTCAGCCATGTCGGCATCTATGTCGGCGAAGGCAAGTTCATCCACTCGCCCCGCTCCGGCGCCCAGGTTCGTGTGGAAGACATGAACGGCAGCTACTGGCAGCGCCGCTTCGACGGCGCACGCCGCGTGCTCGGTGGCGCACCGACTGAAGAGATCAAGGCTGCTGCGGCCACGGCCCAGACCGGCAACTGATCGATCCTCCCCGGATCCAGACGAGAAAAATCCCGCCGCGGCGGGATTTTTTGTGGGCGCTCGATCGATCTCGATCAGGCGGCCTTCTTCGTCGGCGGCAGATCGGTACACGTACCGTGCGCCACTTCCGCCGCCATGCTGATGCTTTCGCCCAGCGTCGGATGCGGATGGATGGTCTTGCCGATGTCGATCTCGTCCGCGCCCATCTCGATGGCCAGCGCGATCTCGCCGATCATGTCGCCGGCATGCGTGCCCACGATGCCGCCGCCCAGGATGCGGTGCGTCTCGGCATCGAACAGCAGCTTGGTGAAGCCTTCGTCGCGGCCGTTGGCGATGGCGCGGCCCGATGCGGTCCACGGGAAGTGGCCCTTCTTGATCTTGATGCCTTCGGCCTTGGCCTGGTCTTCGGTGAGGCCGACCCATGCCACCTCGGGGTCGGTGTAGGCCACGCTGGGGATCACGCGGGCGTTGAAGGCGGCGCTGGAGAGCTCCTTGTCGCCCTTCTGCTCGCCTGCAATGACTTCAGCCGCCACATGCGCCTCGTGCACCGCCTTGTGCGCCAGCATGGGCTGGCCCACGATGTCGCCGATGGCGAAGATGTGGGGCACGTTGGTGCGCATCTGGATGTCGACCGGGATGAAGCCGCGGTCGCTCACCGTGACACCCGCCTTCTCGGCGCCGATCTTCTTGCCATTCGGGCTGCGGCCCACGGCCTGCAGCACGAGGTCATAGACCTGCGGCTCCTTCGGTGCCTGCTCGCCCTCGAAGGTGACCTTGATGCCCTCCTTCGTGGCCTCGGCGCCGACCGTCTTGGTCTTGAGCATGATGTTGTCGAAGCGCGGCGTGTTCATCTTCTGCCAGACCTTCACCAGGTCGCGGTCGGCGCCCTGCATCAGGCCGTCGAGCATTTCGACCACGTCCAAGCGTGCGCCAAGCGTCGAATACACCGTGCCCATTTCAAGGCCGATGATGCCGCCGCCCAGGATCAGCATGCGCTTGGGGTCGGTGCCCATCTCGAGCGCGCCGGTCGAATCGACGATGCGCGGATCGCCCTTGGGCATGAATGGCAGGCTGACCGATTGCGAACCGGCCGCGATGATGGCGTTGCGGAACTTGACGGTCTGCTTCTTGCCATTCGTGTCCCAACTCGTGCCCGACGTTTCCTCGACCTCGAGGTGGTACGGATCGATGAAGTTGCCGACGCCGCGCAGCACCGTCACCTTGCGCATCTTGGCCATGGCCGTGAGGCCGCCGGTGAGTTTGCCCACCACCTTGTTCTTGTGGCCGAGCAGCTTGGCACGGTCAACCACGGGCGCGGCAAAGCTCACGCCGAGGTCTGCGAAGTGCTTGACCTCGTCCATGACGGATGCCACGTGCAGCAGCGCCTTCGAGGGGATGCAACCGACGTTGAGGCACACGCCGCCGAGCGTGGCGTAGCGTTCGATCAGCACCACCTTGAGGCCAAGGTCG
>CAMATD010000270.1 GCA_945860785.1 Variovorax sp. YR752
GCCCCCGCATTCAATGCAGCGCGTCGGTTGATGCCGTCGTGCCCCCACCCCAACCCTCCCCCAGCGGGGGAGGGAGTAAATCCGAAACTGTCAGAACTGTCAGTTAGTCGACAGCGAGGGGTTTGACGGGGCTTCTTAGAGTGAACCCATCATGGTTCTCTCTCCCGCCAACCCCCATCACGCAGGGTGCTCGCGCCGATAGCACTTGCCGCGGTCCTGCTGGCCGGCTGCGCCGTCGGCTCCGACTACGTCCGCCCGCAGATGGACGTCCCGGCCGCCTACAAGGAAACCGGCCCCTGGAAGACCGCCACGCCGCAGGTCATCGACGCCAGCCATCCCTGGTGGGAGGCCTACGGCGACAGCACGCTGAGCGCGCTGGTCGTGCAGGCCAACGCGGCCAATCAGAACATCCGGCAGGCCGAGGCCCAGTACCGCGAGGCGCAGGCCATCGCGGCCGCTGCGCATGCCGGCTTCTTCCCGACGGTCGGCATCGACGCGGGCGCGACCCGTGCGCAAAGCAACAGCACCGGCACCGTCAAGCTCGGCACCACCGACACCCTGGGCCTGAGCGCCAGCTGGGAGCCCGACCTGTGGGGCGCCGTGCGCCGCTCGGTCGAGGCGGGCAACGCCAGCGCACAGGCCAGTGCCGACGACCTCGCCGCCGCACGGCTCAGCATCCAGACCACGCTGGCGCAGGACTACCTGCAGATCCGCGTCATCGACCTGCAGCGCGACCTGTATGCCGTGACCACCGCGGCCTACGCCAAGGCCCTTGAACTCACGCAGCAGTACGCCGCCGGCACCGTGCTGCGCTCCGACGTGGCGCTTGCGGAAAGCCAGCTCAAGACCGCCGAGGCGCAGGCGGTGGACCTCGAAGCCCAGCGCAGCCAGCTCGAACACGCGGTCGCCGTGCTGACGGGCCAGGCCCCTGCGTCCTTCTCGCTGCCGCCGCTCGCACCGTCCGCACAGACGACGGCCGCATCGCTCTCGTCCACCGATGCCCTGCACGTGCAGCTGCCGGTCACGCCCGCCGGTCTGCCTTCCGGAACTGCTCGAACGCCGCCCCGACATCGCCGGCGCCGAGCGCCGCGTGCAGGTCGCCAACGCCAACATCGGCGTTGCCAAGGCGGCCTACTTCCCGCAGATCGTGCTGAGCGCCAGCGGCGGCTTCAGCGCAGGCAACCTCGCGTCGCTCTTCAACACGCCGAGCCGCGTCTGGTCGCTCGGCGCGGCACTGGCGCAGACCGTGTTCGACGGCGGCCTGCGCCAGGCCCACAGCGACCAGGCCGTGGCCACCTACGACGCCTCGGTCGCGCTCTACAAGCAGACCGTGCTCGGCGGCTTCCAGCAGGTCGAGGACAACCTCGCGACCCTGCGCGTGCTCGACCGCGAATCGGCGCTGCAGGCGCAGGCCGTGCAGGCCTCGCAGCTCGCCGAGCGCCTGGCCCTGAGCCAGTACCGCGCCGGCACCGCCACGTATCTCAGCGTGGTGACGGCGCAGCAGCTCTCGCTCACCAACCAGCGTACGGCAGCGCAGGTGCTCGGCCGCCAGCTGGCTGCCAGCGTCTCGCTGATCGCGGCCACCGGCGGCGGCTGGACCGCAACCGATGCGACTTCCGGAAATTGATGCCATGACGACGACAACGCAACCTCTTCTTCTCAAGCGCCGCTCGACCTGGGTCGCGGCCGCCACGCTCGTGATCGTCCTGGGCGGCGGGGCCTGGGCGCTCAACCACAACAAGGCCTTCGGCGCGAAGCCTGAAGCTTCGAAGACACCGCCGGTGCAGGTGACCACCGCGCGTGTCACGCCGCAGAACGTGCAGGTCTACCGCTCGGGCATCGGCACTGTCGCCTCCATGGCCACGGTCACGGTCAAGGCGCGCATCGACGGGCAGCTCGACAAGGTCGGTTTTGTCGAAGGGCAGGACGTCAAGGCCGACCAACTGCTCGCGCAGCTCGACCCGCGCACGTTGCAGGCCCAGCTCGCACAGGCTCAGGCGACCAAGGCCAAGGACCAGGCCCAGCTCGTCAACGCCCGCGCCGACCTCAAGCGCTACACCACGCTGATCGCGCAGGACGCCGCCACGCAGCAGCAGGTCGACATGCAGAAGGCGCTGGTGAACCAGCTCGAAGCGACCGTGCAGACCGACGCCGCGCAGGTGCAGTTCGCCGAAGTGCAGCTGAGCTTCACCCGCATCGCCTCGCCGATGAACGGCCGCGTCGGTGCGCGGCTGGTCGACCCCGGCAACATCGTCCATGCGGCCGACACCAACGGCCTCGTCGTCATCAACCAGATCGACCCCATCGCCGTGCAGTTCACGCTGCCCGAAGACGCGGTGCAGGACATCAACCGCGTGCAGCAGCAGCAAAGCGGGCAACCGCTGTCGGTGGTGGCCTATGACCGCGCCGGCAACCAGATGCTCGGCACCGGCAAGCTGATCCTGTTGAACAACCAGATCGACACCACCAGCGGCACCGTGCAGCTCAAGGGCAGCTTCGCCAATCCGCAGCACACGCTGTGGCCTGGCCAGTACGTCAACGTGCGACTGGACCTCGACCACCGGCCCGACTCGCTGACCGTGCCCGCGGCCGCCGTGCAGCGCGGCCAGGACAGCACCTACATCTGGGTGGTCGATGCCGAGAACAAGGCCGACAACGTGCCCGTGCACATGCTGCAGATCGCCGACGGCGTGGCCGTGATCGACAAGGGCCTCGCTGCCGGCCAGCGCGTGGTGGTCGACGGCCAGTACAAGCTCAAGCCCGGCTCCAGCATCGTCGAGCCGCCGCCCGCGAAGAAGGCAGCGGCCAGCGGGAGCGGCAATTGAGCATTTCCGCCGCCTTCATCAAGCGCCCCATCGGCACCACGCTGCTGGCGCTCGCCATCCTGCTGGTCGGTGCGGCGGTGTTCCCGCTGCTGCCGGTGGCGCCGCTGCCGCAGGTCGACTTTCCGACGATCCAGGTGTCGGCCAACCTGCCGGGTGCGAGTCCGGAGACCATGGCCTCCAACGTGGCGCAGCCGCTGGAGCGACAGTTCTCGCTGATCGCAGGGCTGTCGCAGATGACATCGACCAGCGGCCTGGGCTCGACGCAGATCACGCTGCAGTTCGACCTCGACCGCAGCATCGACGCCGCGGCACTCGACGTGCAGGCGGTCATCAACGCCTCCACCGGCCAGCTGCCGGCCAACCTGCCGAGCCCGCCAACCTTCCGCAAGGTCAACCCGGCCGACTCGCCGATCCTGATCCTCTCGGTGCAGTCGAAGACGCTGCCGCTCACCGAGGTGAACGACTACGCCGACAACATCCTCGCGCAGCAGATCTCGCAGATCGCAGGCGTGGGCCTCGTCAACATCGGCGGCGCGCAGAAGCCCGCGGTGCGCGTGCAGCTCGATCCGACCAAGATGGCCGGGCTCGGCCTGAGCCTGGAAGACGTGCGCACCGTGCTTGCGTCGGCCACCGTGAACGCGCCCAAGGGTACGATCGACGGGCCGAACCAGAGCTTCACCGTCTACACCAACGACCAGCTGCTCAAGGCGCAACCGTGGAACGACGGGCTGCTGGCCTACCGCAACGGCGCGCCGATCCGCGTGCGCGACATCGGCGTGGCGGTCGACGGCCCCGAGAATTCCAAGATCGCCGGCTGGGCCTATGCCGGCGCCGCCGCGCCCGAGGGCAGCACCGTGCAGAACGGCCGCTCCATCGTGCTGGCCATCACCAAGCAGCCGGGCGCCAACGTGATCGAAACGGTGGACCGCATCAACGCCGCGATGCCGCGCCTGAAGGCATCGATCCCGCCGACGGTCGACGTCAACGCGATCATCGACCGCACGCAGACCATCCGTGCCTCGGTCAAGGACGTGGAGTTCACGCTGCTCCTGACCATCGCGCTGGTGGTGGCAGTGATCTTCGTGTTCCTGCGCAACGTGCCGGCCACGCTGATCCCCAGCGTGACGGTGCCGCTCGCGCTGCTGGGCACGGTGGCCGTGATGTACGTGCTGGGCTACAGCCTCGACAACCTCTCGCTGATGGCGCTGACCATCGCCGTCGGCTTCGTGGTGGACGATGCCATCGTGATGCTGGAGAACATCTACCGCTACGTGGAAGAAGGCATGTCGCCGCTCGAGGCGGCCTACAAGGGCGCGGGCGAGATCGGCTTCACCATCATCTCGATCTCGGTGTCGCTGATTGCGGTGTTCATTCCGCTGCTGCTGATGGGCGGCATCGTGGGCCGGCTGTTCCGCGAGTTCGCGGTGACCGTCACGCTGACCATCGTGGTGTCGGTCGTCATCTCGCTCACGCTCACGCCGATGCTGTGCTCGCGCTTTCTGAAGAACGAGCACGCCCGCAAGCACGGCCGGCTCTACCTGCTGTTCGAGCGAGGCTTCGACGCTATGCTCAACGGCTACAAGCGCGGGCTGCACGTGGTGCTCGACCATCAGTTCATCACGCTGATGGTCTTCATTGCCACGGTGGCTGCCACGGGCTTTCTGTTCGCGGTCATTCCCAAGGGCTTCTTCCCGCAGCAGGACACCGGCTTCATCTCGGGCTTTGCCGAGTCGGCGCAGAACGCCTCGTTCGCCTCGATGAACGCCCGCATGCTCGAGCTGGCCGACGTGGTGCGCAAGGACCCCGACGTGACCGGCTTCGGCATGAACGGCAGCTCGTCGACCTACAACACCGGCAACTTCTTCATCAGCCTCAAGCCCCTGGACCAGGGCCGCAACGCCACCGCCGACGAGATCATCACGCGGCTGCGTCCGCAGCTCGCCAAGGTGCAGGGCGTGAACCTGTTCCTGCAGGCGGGGCAGGACATCCGCGTGGGCGGCCGCTCGTCGCGCACGCAGTATCAGTACACCGTGACCGACGCCAACCTCGACGAGCTCAACACCTGGGCGCCGAAGCTGCTGGCGCGCTTCAAGGAGCTGCCCGAGATCACCGACCTTGCGTCCGACCAGCAGAATGCCGCTGCGTCTGCGGTGCTGACCATCGACCGCGACCGCGCCTCGAGCTTCGGCATCTCGCCCGCGACCATCGACGCGACGCTCTACGACGCCATCGGTCAGCGCCAGGTGGCGCAGTACTTCACGCAGCTCAACAGCTACCACGTGGTGCTCGAAGTGACGCCCGCGCTGCAGCAGGACCCGGCACTCTTCAGCAAGCTGTACCTCACCTCGCCGCTCAACGGCCAGCAGGTGCCGCTGTCGACCTTCGTGAAGGTGGACACCAGCAAGACGGCCTACCTGTCGATCAGCCACCAGGGCCAGTTCCCGGCCGTGACGATCTCGTTCAACCTCGCGCCGGGCCATGCGCTCGGCGATGCGGTCAATGCGATCAACAAGGCGCAGGCCGACATGGGGCTGCCGCAGTCGCTCAGCGGCTCGTTCCAGGGTACGGCGCAGGCCTTCCAGGATTCTCTGGCCTCGCAGCCCTATTTGATTGCCGCGGCGCTGGTGGCGGTGTACATCGTGCTGGGCCTCTTGTACGAGAGCTACATCCACCCGCTGACGATTCTCTCGACGTTGCCCTCGGCCGGCGTGGGAGCGCTGCTGATCCTGATGGCGGGGGGCTACGACCTCAGCGTGATCGCGCTGATCGGCATCATTTTGCTCATCGGCATCGTGAAGAAGAACGGCATCATGATGATCGACTTCGCGCTCAAGGCCGAGCGCGAGCAGGGCATGGCGCCACAAGAGGCGATCTACCAGGCGTGTCTCTTGCGCTTCCACCCGATCATGATGACGACGATGTGCGCGCTGCTCTCGGGCCTGCCGCTGATGCTGGGCCACGGCTCGGGTTCGGAGCTGCGCCGGCCGCTCGGCTACGCGATGGTCGGCGGGCTGATACTCTCGCAGGCACTCACCTTGTTCACCACGCCGGTGGTCTACCTGTACCTCGACCGTGCCCACTACTGGTATCTGCGCCGCAAGGAGGCGCGCAAGGCCCGCAAGGCGGCCCGGAACGGCGAGGCATTGCCGGTGGCCGAGGCGCACGGATAGCGCACGGACAAGGGGCGGCTGAACGGAGCGAGACAAAAAAATGAAGATCCTGATTGTCGAAGACGAGCTGAGAACCGCGGACTACCTCTCCAAGGGGTTGACCGAGCAGGGCTGCGCGGTCGACATGGCGCACAACGGCATCGACGGCCAGCACCTGGCGCTCACGCACGAGTACGACGTGATCGTGCTCGACGTCATGCTGCCGGGGCAGGACGGCTTCGCGATGCTGCGCGCGCTGCGCGCCGTCAAGCAGACCCCGGTGATCATGCTCACCGCGCGCGACCGCGTCGAAGACCGCATCAAGGGCCTGCACGAAGGCGCGGACGACTACCTGATCAAGCCCTTCTCGTTCCTCGAACTGCTGGCCCGTCTGCAGGCGCTCAACCGGCGCGGTCGGAAGCAAGAGCCCGTGCAGCTGCGCATCGCCAACCTGCAGATCGACCTGCTCGGGCGCAAGGCCTTCCGCGGCAGCACGCGCATCGACCTCACGGCCAAGGAGTTCGCGCTGCTCGCCGTGCTCGCGCGGCGCCAGGGCGAGATCCTGTCGAAGACCGCGATTGCCGAGCTGGTGTGGGACATGAACTTCGACAGCAACACGAACGTGGTCGAGGTCGCGATCAAGCGGCTGCGCGACAAGATCGACGCGCCCTTCAGCCCGAAGCTGCTGCACACCATCCGCGGCATGGGCTACGTGATGGAGCTGCGCGAGAGCGAAGGCCAGGGGGAGGGCGGCGCCCTGTGAAGCGCTCCATCACCGTGCGGCTGGTCCTCATGTTCGCGCTGGCGGCCATGGCCACCTTCGCGCTGACCGGCGCTGCGCTGCACGGCGTGCTCGCGCGCGAACTCGACCGCCACCAGTACGACGAGCTCAGGATCGGGCTCAAGAACATGCAGTACTCCATCGAGCACATCGGCACCGTCGACCGCTGGGCGCGCGTGCAGGCCAAGATGGACACCCTCACGCCCGAGGACGGCAGCGTGCGCTTCTGGGTGCTGAGCGACGACCCGCGCTTTCAATACGGCAAGGGGCTGGCCGAGATCGAGCGCATGACCCACGATCCCGACGGCCGCGGCAGCATCATCCTGCCGGGCCGGGAGCAGCCGCTGCGCACGCTGTCGGTCCACATCGAGCCCCCTGCAGGACCGGCCGGCCGTGCGGCTGATCGTCGGCAGCGACTCGGCTCCCTACATGCACACCCGCCAGGCCTTTTTGACCGCGCTGGTGGCGCTGGCGGGCTACTGGATCGCGCGCCTCGGGCTCCAGCCGCTGAAGCAGCTGTCGAAAGAGGCGCAGGCGCTGCGGCCCAAGACACTCTCGCAGCGCCTGCAACTGGCGGCGCTGCCGGTCGAACTCTCGGCGCTGGCCGAGGCCTTCAACGGCGCGCTCAGCCGGCTCGAAGAGATCTACCGCCAGCTCGAAGCCTTCAACGCCGACGTCGCGCACGAGCTGCGCACGCCGCTGGCCAACCTGATCGGTAGCACGCAGGTGGCGCTCTCGCGCCAGCGCAGCGCGGGTGAATTCCAGGAGGTGCTGCAGGCCAACCTTGAAGATCTGGAGCGTGTGCGCTCCATCGTCAACGACATGCTGTTCCTCGCGCGCGCCGACCGCGGCGAGGTGGCCACCGGACTGGTGCTCACGCCGGTGACGCAGGAGGTGCGCAAGACCATCGAGTTCTTCGAGTTCGTGCTGGACGAAAGCGGCTCGCAGGTCGGCATCACGGGCGACGTGCAGGCCGAGGCCCGGCTCGAAAGCGCGCTGTTCCGCCGTGCGATGTCGAACCTGCTGCAGAACGCCATCGAGCACTCGCTGCCAGGGGCGCAGATCACGGTCACGCTGCGCGAGGAGGCGGCTGCGACGTGGATCGTGGTGTCGAACCCTGGTGCTGCCATTGATGAGCAGCATCTGCAGCATTTGTTCGACCGCTTCTACCGCGTTGATGCTGCGCGCAATGACGGCGGTGAACACCATGGGCACGGGCTGGGGCTGGCCATCGTGAAGGCGGTGGCGAGCATGCATGGGGGGCAGGTCAGTGCGTCGAGCGAGGGTGGGGTGAATACCTTTGGGTTTAGCGTTGCACATTGAGACGTTCGTCTGTTAGCGCGGCTTGCGGCTTGCGGCGATGCCGTCGGGCGGTTCAATGGATTGCTCGGAGCTCATGAAAAGCCTGCACGGGATGGGTGCGGTTATCCGGCTAAAGATTCAACCGTGGCATCGCGTCGGTTGTGACGATCGTGCCGTCGCTGGCGGGGCAGCATGTCGTGGCAGCGAATGTGATGTGAGGCGACCCTCTCAGTCGCCGCTCGACAACAGCACGCTCGATGCGTCGAATACTTTCATATTCAACCCTGCCGTCAGCGCTCTTTGTGCCACTGAACTGTCGTTGTCTGCGTACAGCCTTTCGGCTAACCTGAAACAACTTGTACGGAGTGCGCTGCACGATGGCGCGCGTCACCTGAGGGGGTGATTGACCGTTCAAAAATTACTGATCGTCACGGCCATCAAAGAGTTGTTCGGCGATGTTCAGGCACGCAAATGAGAAAGCATGAGGGAGAGTGTGGTGAGAGTTTTGAACGCGTTGCTGAAATTGTCTCAGCGCAGGTCGAGGGGGCACCAATGCACAGCGAGAGTGGTCAACCGCCATCTTAGGAGTCTGGTCCTCTCCATCGCGCTTGTACTCCTGGGAATGGGGCAAGCTGGCAGTTACTGGGGGTTCATTGCCTTCCGGTCTCGGCGAGTCCG
>CAMATD010000271.1 GCA_945860785.1 Variovorax sp. YR752
TCGATCGGGTTGATCGACATCGACGAAGCCGTCGCGGAGGCCGTCAAGGTAGCCGCCGAAGGCATTCGTACGATCAAGATCAAGGTCGGCGTAGATCCGCGCCGCGACATCGAGATCGTCGGCGCGGTGCGCCACGCAGTCGGCTCGGCCGTGGCGCTCTGCGTCGACGCCAATTGCGGCTACGCTACGCCGGGCGACGCGATCCGGACAGTCCGAAAGATGGAGCGCCATGATCTTCTCTACGTCGAGCAACCGGTTGCTGGCTTAGTGCGCCTCGCCGAGGTCCGGCGGGGTATCGGTGTGCCGGTCATGGCGGACGAAAGTTGCTGGGGGCCGCCAGACGTGATTGACATCGTGCGCCTTGGAGCGGCGGACATCGTGTCGATATACACCACCAAGCCTGGCGGTCTGTACAAGGGCCTCGCGGTGGCCGCGACGGCGCAAGCGGCGGGGCTGGTGTGCAACCTCAACGGCTCGGTCGAGACGGGCGTGGGCAATCTTGCGAATGTTCATCTTGCGGCGGCGGCACCTGCGGTCACGTTGTCTTGCGTTGTGCCGGTTTCGACGCCGGAGCAGGAGCTCGGCGATCGGATCGCCGGCATTTACTACCGCGACGATCTTCTAACAAGAGGCTTGCGCTTCGAGGATGGCGCGATCGTGCTGCCCGACGGTCCCGGCTTCGGAATCGACGTCGATCCGGAGAAGATCGCGCGCTATCGCATCGAGAATTGAACGAGAGAGGAGCAGACATGCGCCAGGAAATCGTCGAAAAAGTGAGCGCCGCCGCCCGCAACGCTGGGCTGGACGCGGTCATCGCCATCTCGCCAGAGAACTTCGCCTATCTGTCCGGCTTCGTCGTGCCCTCGCAGCCGCTGATCCGGCACCGACACGCGGCCGCCATCGTCACGGCGTCGGGCGGAACGGCGGTGTTCGGGGTCGATATGGAAGCCTCGACGATCCGCCGACGTCTCCCCGATCTGCCGTCGGCGATCTGGAAGGAGTTCAGCGACGATGCGATGACGGTGCTTGCCCGCCAATTGAACGGGCTTGGGCTCGGGGGCGGGCGGATCGGAATCGAGATGGACTATCTGCCCGCGGGCGATTTCCTGCGTTTGACCGCAGCGCTGCCGAAAGTCCGCTTCGAACCGGTCGAAGGTTTGCTCGCCCGCCTGCGGCAAATCAAGACCCCCAGCGAGATTGCGCTTCTTCGCCGCCTGTCCCGGATCGCGGATCAGGCGATCACCGATGCGTTGGCGAGCGTGAAGGCCGGCGACAGCGAATTGGATATCGCCGGCCACCTCACCAAGAACGTCTACTCGCTGGGCGCTGAGCATTTCAAATTGCTGATCATCGCGACGGGCGATCGCAGCCGCCTGCCCAACGTCGGACCGTCTGAGCGCCGTTTGCAGAGAGGGGACATCTGTCGGGTCGAGATCTTCTCGGTGATCGGCGGCTATCAGGCCGGCGTGTGCCGGACGGCAACGGTGCAGACGCCGCCGCCGATGGCCGAAGAAATCTGGGCCCACCTCGTAGCGTGCAAGTACATGCTGCTCGACATGATTAAGCCGGGGGCAAGTTGCCTCAAGATATACCACGCGTTCATCGACAAATTGTCGGAAATGAAGTTGCCGCCGATCGGGTTCGTCGGCCATGGGATCGGTCTCCATCTGCACGAGGATCCGTATATCGGATCAACGCCCATCCTTGGTCGCCCAGGGGAAGACGCGACGATCGAGGCAGGGATGGTGCTTGGCTTCGAGCCGCTGTGCTACGAGACCGGCTACGGCTTCGGTATGCAGAACAAAGACATGCTCGTCGTCACGGAAGACGGTTGCGAATTGATTTCCGACTACGCGAATACCGACAAACTGATCGTGGTTCGGTGAAAGGCGGTCAGGCGGAATCGGCTCAAGAGCAAGT
This sequence comes from Variovorax sp. YR752, assembly GCA_945860785.1. GTDB lineage: Bacteria > Pseudomonadota > Gammaproteobacteria > Burkholderiales > Burkholderiaceae_C > Variovorax. The sequence goes on from CAMATD010000271.1 coordinate 1,921, forward strand.
TTCACCCGTCGATCTTGTGAAATTCCTCGGCGCGCGAACGGGCGTAACGCCGGGGCAATCAACCATGAATACGGGCAGGAATGGTTGCCGCGCCGTCTTCGCAAGCCGGGGCACACGCTTTGGGCAATCCGTCGAATGCCGCACAAGAGGCTGGTTCTGCGTCGATTCCACGGTCGCTGGGGTGTCGTCGGCGGGCTTCCCGAAGTTCGCCGATCGGTCGCAAATCAGTCGGGTGATAGGCAACGGGCTTGGATCTTGCTAGTATGCGTGGGCACTCTCGATGTGCCAAAAAGGGAGGTCCGCCGATGCCACACAGTCTCGACACCAATCTGCTGCGTACGCTGACCGCCGTCGCCGATACGAACAATTTTGGCCGCGCGGCGACGCAACTCGGTATCACGCAGTCCGCGGTAACGCTTCGCATCCAGAAACTCGAGCATCTGGTGAAACGGGCGTTGGTCCATCGCAGTCGCACGGGCGTTGCCTTAACCGAAGATGGACGAGTGCTCATCCAGTACGCCCGCCGAATTCTCGAATTGAACGACGAGGCCATAGAGCATGTGACCACGAAAAACTCACGCGAATCGATCGCCATGGGCGTCATCGAAGAGTTCGAGCGCTTCTATCTCGAGGAGTTCCTCACCGAGTTTCACAATAGCCATCCGCGCGTGCGTATCGACGTCGTCGTCGACTATTCGCGGAATTTGAAGAAACTGATAGACGACGACAAGATCTGCGTCGCGATCATGAAGGGCGGCGTCGCTGGAGATCAGGCGATCCCGCTCTATTCGGATCGGCTCGTCTGGGTCGCATCGCAAAATTCCGTGTTCGCCGCTAAGAGCCGTGCGATCCCGCTCGTCGTTTCTCCGGAGCCGTGCATCAACCGCACAGTCATGATGAAAGCGCTCGATGCGGCTCAACTCCCCTGGCGGGTCGCGTCGAGCTGCCCGACCTTGTCGGGCGTCGTCGCCGCGGTGAAGGCGGGATTGGGCGTATCGGCGATCGATTTGCGTTCGATCCAGCCGTCGATGCGCGTTCTCACGGCGCTCGATGGATTTCCGCCGCTGCCTGCGAGCCATGTTGGCATTTTGCGTCGGCCGGGACGCAGCGATCGACTCCTTGATTGGGTGGTCGACGAGATCAAAAGCTTCGTCGCCCGCAAAGATGCGCACGCTTTGCCGTCCTACCTGCAGTCGGTCGCGAAGTGTCTAGACGTAGATATGGCGGTCGCGCAAGGTTCCTAGCCGCGGATGGGTGCCAGGCCTCATGCATGCGCCAACTGGATTGGCGGCCAGACCGGGATAGCGCCGAGCGCCATTGGACGATCTCGACCTTGGTTTGGCCTGATTGGGTGGACGGCCCCCGCACCCAGCCGTGAGGTGCCGAAGGCTGGTGATCTTGAACCAGCCGGGGGAGACCTTCCATGCAGCGGGACATCCTGCGCAGTTTGGAATTTGCCGAGAACGTGTTTCAGGTTCACGCCATCGATGCGGGTGGTGCGATCGTCGTTCGCCGGAAGCTGCGCCGATCCGGACTTTTGTCGGTCTTCGAGAGGCTTGAACCCAGCCTCGTCGTGCAGGTGTTCGGCGCCGCAGCCAAACACGCACGCACCACGGTTGGCGTGGCTGAGCTACCGCGCGCCGTCACAGTCGAGGTGGATGCGGTGTTCGAGATCCGGCCCTGAGCTGAATGCGACCGGTGGCGCGTTGCACGCGGGCGGCAGGTCGTCCCGGCTCCGGACTCCTTGGCGATGCAAGGCGTGCCAGTGCGATGAGCATTCGAGAGTTGTTTGCTAACCGGCCGGTAGTCGATCGTACTGCGGTCGACGCCATCGTCGGGCGGCCGCGCGAATCAGTTTGCGGAACGCAAGTTCGCGCGCTGTATGTCGCGACTGCACCACGCCAAAAGCCGAACCGGCATTCTCGCGGATACGCGCGCCATGCTCCAGCAACGCGGACTGGCGGCCGAAAAGCCCGCCGGCCTCGACCACCTCGAACAACAACACCAGATAGCCGGCGGACCCGCCAAACTCCTTCATGCGGCCCCCCGGTCCAGCACGAAAACCTCCCAGAACCGCGCCTCCTGCGTAGTCGCGAAGTTGATACGCATGAGCGTGCTGGGCTCGCGCCGGGCATGGAACAGCGCACCCGACGCGAGCAGGTAACCCTGGTCCAGCATGCGTTGCGACAGGGCGTCGGTATCGACGCCAGTGTCGACCCAGCCGAACAGGCCGGCCGGCTCGGCGGCAAAGGTGCAACCGGCCTGCAGCGCCAGCTTGACGCTGCGCGCACGCGCCTGGTCGAGCCGGGTGCGGATGCGTTCAGCGTGGCGGCGCAACTGGCCCTGGTCGATGCACCAGGCCAGCGCCTTTTCCAGCAGGGCCGGCGTGGTCAGGGTTGACAGCAGCTTGGTGTCGAGCAGCCGCTCCACCAGGTCCGCCGGCGCCGCAGGGTAACCGACCCGCCAGTTGGGCGCCAGGATCTTCGCGAAACCACTCACATAGATGGTGCGTTGCAGGCCATCGAGCGCGCACAGCCGGGTGGCCGAGTCCGGCGCGATGTGGCTGTAGGTGTCGTCCTCGACCACGTGGAAATTGTGGGCATGCGCGAGTTGCAGCACGCGATGCGCGCTGCCAGGCGACAGGCAGTGGCCGGTCGGGTTGTGCAACACGCTCACGCTCACGAACAGCTTGGGCGCATGCAGCTCGCAATAACGCGCCATCACTTCCAGGTCGGGGCCCTGCGCGGTGCGCGGCACCGGCAGGATGCGCATGCCCAGCGCGTCCAGGCGCGCGAACTCGACCGCCCAGCCGGGCTCCTCGACCATCACGTGCTGTGTCGCTACATCACCCGCCCGGCGCTGGCCAACGACCGCGTGCAGACCAACGCGGCTGGCCAGGTGGTGCTCAAGCTCAAGACCGCCTGGCGCGACGGCACTACGCCTCTGGTGATGAGCCCGCTGGAGTTCATGCAGCGGCGGCTGGCGGCGCTGGTGCCACGGCCACGGCTGCACTTGATCCGCTTCCATGGCGTGCTGGCCCCCAACGCCAAGCTGCGCGCGCTGGTGGTGCCGCAAGAGCCCGAGCCGGCAGCCCAGGAAGCAAAGCCCGCCGAGTGCGAGGCGAACTGCGCGCACCACCGAGCGGTGCGGCTGAGCTGGGCCAAGTTGCTCAAGCGGATGTTCGATCACCGAATCAACTGCAGCTCGTACCGACGAGTTGACCAGTACCGTTCGCGTCACCCACCCGTTTCACCCACAGTGCGGGGAAGCGATCGACGTCGTTGCGCAGCGCGTCCAGTGGGGTGAGGCGCGCGTCTTCTATCGCGACCCGCAAGGTCTGCGCTCGTCGCTGCCTGCGCGCTGGACGAGTCTGACGCCCGAGGATCCGTACCTCGCGATGGGGGCGGGTCGGTCGCGCTTGCGCGTTCAGGATCTGATCGATCTGGTGGCCCTGCTTGCGGGGCTGCGGTGATGATCGAGGCGACCATCGGGCTCCAGGTATGTAAAGAGAATTTCGCCAGATATGTAAATAGAATTAAGCCGGTCGTCGGGCGTTTATGCCCAAGTCTTTTATTGAAATAATGCGGTTATTACTATAAATTTAATGAGGAAGTCCCCGCGAAGCACTTTGAAGGATCAACAATATGAGGCATAATATACTTTACTACCTGTTGCACCAGGAAACCCATGACCAAGACCAAAGCGCCCGATCCGAAGCTCGATGCCCTGCGCCAACATGGCAGCCTCAACCCGTACCCGCAGCGGGTGAGCGACCCGCTGTTTGCCGCGGTCGATTTCTTCGACTCTCGCGATCTGGTTCAGCTCAAGTACGAGATGCTCAGACGGGTGAGCGCAGAGGGCCACAGCGTGGCCCAAAGCGCCAAGGCCTTCGGCTTGTCGCGGCCCTCGTTCTATCAGGCCCAGGCGGCGCTGCAGCGCGAGGGCCTTGCGGGTCTGTTGGCCAAGAAGCGCGGACCGCGCAGCGCGCACAAGCTGGGCACCGAAGTGATGGGGTTTGTCCAGGAGCTGTTGTCGCAGGAGCCCGCGCTGAGCTCGGCGCAGTTGGTTGCTCGCGTCGGCCAACGCTTCGAGCTGCAGGTCCATCCGCGCAGCATCGAGCGCGCGCTGCTTCGACGGGAAAAAAAACGGCCGTGAGGAGTCAGATCGCGATTGGCGATGACGCCCAGGGCGCGGTGAGGGCCTACGAGGCGTTGCGCCGCCACGTGCTGGCCGGCGCCAGCACCGCTGGCGATGCCGGGCTGGTGGTGCTGCTGCGCCAAGGCGTGGCGGCCTGGATGGCGCGGCGCTTGGCGTGCGCGGGCCCGGCCGCTGCGGCACGCACGAGCACGGTGATCGCTGGCCAGGAGATCCACGCGGGCATCGTGCGGGTGCTGGCCAGCATGGCGCTGGCCGCGCAACAGGAGGTCTGCGTATGAGTAGCGAAGCCCACCAGAAAGTCACCGCCAGCCACCTGCGCCGAAACGCGTACCTCTACGTGCGCCAGTCAACCGTGCGCCAAGTGCTGGAGAACCGCGAGAGCACCGAGCGCCAGTACGCCTTGCGCCAACGTGCGCTGACGCTGGGCTGGCCCCTGGAGCGGGTGATCGTCATCGACTGCGACCTCGGAGTGTCGGGCGCCAGCGCAACCGATCGCGAAGGCTTCCAGAAGCTGGTGGCCGAGATCGGGCTGGGCCACGCCGGGATCGTGCTCGGGCTGGAGGTCTCGCGACTGGCGCGCAACTCGACCGACTGGCACCGGTTGCTGGAGATCTGCGCGCTCAGCGAAACGTTGATCCTCGACGAGGACGGCATCTACGACCCGGCACACTTCAACGACCGGCTGCTGCTGGGCCTGAAGGGAACGATGAGCGAAGCGGAGTTGCACGTGCTCGGGGCTCGTCTGCGCGGGGGCATCCTGAACAAGGCACGCCGTGGCGAGTTGCGTTGCCCGCTGCCGGTGGGCTTGGTCCATCTCGATGGAGCGGGCGTGGGGTTGGACCCTGACCGCCAGGTCCAGGACAGCGTGCGTTTGCTGTTCGAGACCTTCGCGCGCACCGGCACGGCCAGCGCTACGGTCAGATACTTCCGCCAACAAGGCCTGCTCTTCCCCACGCGCGTGGCCGCAGGCACGCAGCAGGGCGCGCTGAGCTGGGTGCCGCTGTCATTGGGCCGCGCCGCCAATGCCTTGCATAACCCTTGGTACGCGGGCGCATACGTCTATGGTCGGGGCCGCTGGCGAAAGCAAGCCGATGGGCGCATTCGACACCAGCGCCTACCCAAGAGCGAGTGGCACGCGTTCATCAAGGATGCCCACCCTGGATATATTTCGTGGCAGGAGTACGAGCGCAACGAACAGCGTCTGCAAGAAGGCACGAAGGCTCTCGGCTGGGAGCGCGGCAACCCGCCTCGAGAAGGTTCTGCTCTATTGCAGGGTCGTGCGCTGTGCGGGCTGTGCGGCAACCGAATGCACGTGCACTACAGCCACCGTCGCGGCGGCGAGCTCGCTGCCAACTATGTGTGCTTCGGCCGCGGTCAGGGATTGGGCGACCCTGCGTGCCAGAGCATCGTTGGCACCCATATCGATGCCGCCGTTGGCCAGTTGCTCGTCGAGGCGGTCACGCCGATGGCCCTGCAACTGGCGCTTGCCGTGCAACAAGAGATCAGCGCTCGGCTCGAGGAGTCTGATCGCTTGCGCCACCGCCAAGTCGAGCGTGCACAGTACGAGGCCGACCAAGCGCGGCACCGCTACATGCAGGTCGACCCGGTGAATCGACTCGTCGCCGACTCGCTCGAAGCCGACTGGAACGCCAAACTGCGTACCCTGGGCGTGGTCCAGGAAGATTACCAACGCCAGCGCACTGCCGATCGGCTCGCCGTGGACGACAACGAGCGTCAACGCATCCTGGACCTGGCCACCGACTTCCCGGCCATCTGGCGGGACCCGAATACGCCGCAGCGCGAGCGCAAACGCATGCTCGGCCTGCTCATCGAGGATGTCACTCTCATCAAGCAGCGCAGCATCACCGCCGCGGTGCGCTTTCGCAGTGGAGCCACCACCACGCTGACGCTGCCGCGCCCGCTCACGGCGCAGCAGTTGCGCGTCACCCACGAGGACGTGCGCCAGCAGATCGACACGCTGCTGGACGAATACACCGACGCGCAGGCCGCCCACATGCTCAACGAGCGCGGCTTGCGCACCGGCGCCGGTGATACGTTCGATTCGAGCAGCATTCATTGGGTGCGCTTCGCGCACATGCTCAAGAGCCTCAAGCAACGCTTGCTCGAGGACGGCTGGCAAACCGCCAAGCAGATCGCCTGCACGCTGGGAGTCAAGCGCACGACGCTCGGGCGCTGGCGTCAACAGGGCCGTATCCAAGCCCGCATCTGCAACGACCGCGGCGAGTGGCTATACCGGCGGCTCGACGAACTGCCTGCCTCCGCCAAGAACGTCGCTCCAAGCGCCATGGACAATCCCACTGTGAGAGGTGCAGTATGAAAGATGCTCGGTAACTACTCAGCACCCCAAGCCCGCGCGGCGAGCGAAATTTTAGGCAGTCGGACTTGAATCAGGCGAATCTGGGTTGAGGCGTAGCGCCCTTGAAGGCGGCGACGAGGGACTCAAAGATATTGGCCCCTTGTTTGTGCATGGTTGC
>CAMATD010000272.1 GCA_945860785.1 Variovorax sp. YR752
ACGTGACCTCGATGTCGGCTTATCGCGGCACGCCGCGCGGCGTGCATTACGCCGCCAGCAAAGGAGGAGTGGTCGGCTTTACGCGCGCGCTGGCGCTCGAGTTGGCTCCGCATGGCATCCGTGTGAACGCGGTGGCGCCGGGCCTCAGCGATACCGCTCAGCCGCGCGACGGCCACGGCGAAGCGGAGCTCAAGGCGATGGCCGAGCTGATTCCGCTCGGCCGCATGGCGCAGCCTGAGTCCATCGCCGACGTGGCGCTCTTTCTCGCCTCGGACGCCGCGCGCCACATGACCGGCCAGGTAGTGCACGTCAACGGCGGGATGTACCTTGGCGGCTGAGCGATGATCAAGCGCGACCAACTCCGCACGCACTTGCTCAGGCTGTGGGAGCGGAACCAGTACTTCCTCGCGCCCGATATGAAGCGCGCGCTGGAGCGCGCCGAGCAGGCTGAGGAGCGCGAGCTCTCGCGCCTGCACTTCACCATCAACCTGACGAGCCTGGCAGAGACGTCCAAGGCGCGCGTGCCCTTGTGCGGCGATACTGGCCTGCCGATGTACTACGCGATCATCGGAGAGAAGGCGATCGGCGCCATCGAGGGTGGCATGCGCTCGATGCTGGAAGAACTGCGCAACGCCGTTGCTGAAGCGACGCGGGTGGTGCCCATGCGAGTGAACGTGGTCGACCCGCTCACGCGGGCGGACTTTCCGGACAACGTCGGAGGCACGGTGCCGGTGGTGAACCAGCGGATCGAGCCGGATGCGGACTATCTGGAGATCACGGCAGTCTCGCTCGGCGGCGGCGCCGAGCTGATGGGGCAGGCCTCCAGGGTGCTGGGCGTGCTGGACGGCGTCAACGGCATCAAGCGGTTTCTCGTCGACTGCGTCGTGCGCACCAACACCGGCAAGAACTGCAACCCGCAGGTCGTTGGCGTCGGGATTGGCGGCAGCATGGACGTCGCGGCCTCCCTCGCCAAGCAGGCGGCGATCCTGCGAGGAATCGGGGCGCGCCACCCGAACCCAGACATCGCCGCGCTTGAAGAGGAATTGACCGCTGCCCTGAACGGTCTCGGTCTCGGTCCGTGGGGCATCGGCGGAAAGAGCACGGTGCTGGACGTGCTGATCGAGACGGCTGAGACCCACATCGTCACGCTTCCCGTCGCGGTGTACATGCAGTGCCCGGCCCTGCGGCGCACGACCGTGCGCTTCTATGCCGACGGCCGCGTCGACGAAGATGTCGAGAACACGTGGCTGCGGCGAAGCTGACATGAAGTCGCACGACCTTCATGTTCCTCTGTCGCTCGAATCCATCAGGGATGTGCGCGCGGGAGACGCCGTATACCTGAGCGGGCCGCTTTTCACCGCGCGGCCGCGCTGGTACCGGCGCGTGTTGCAGGAGAACCGACCGATCCCGGTCGACCTTGCAGCGCTGGGCGCGAACGTTCTGCTTCATTCCGGGCCGCTGGTGCGCAGCACCGCAGACGGTTGGGAGGTCGTGGCGATCGTGCCGATGCCGGACTGGATCGCCGACGGCGGCGAAAAGAACGTCAGCCAGATCATCGAGCGGCTCGGATTGCGCGCCGTGATCGGCAAGGGGCTTCTCGAGGGCCTGCCCGCGGTCTGCGCAAAGAACCAGTGCCTGCACCTGATCACGCTCGGCACATGGAACAATTTTGCGCGACAGATCGAGAAGGTGCTGCACGCCGCCTGGCTCGACCTCGGCGTGGCCGAGGCGATGTGGGTGTTTTCGGTCCGCCGCATGGGGCCGTTCATCGTCGAAACCGATGCGACCGGCCGCAGCCTCTATGAGAATAGCCGGGCCGAGCGCGAGCAGAAGCTTGCCGAGACGCTCAAGCGTTTACAGATCGACGACTTCAGCTACAGCTCGCCCGACGCGCCACCCCGGTGAACCAGGACGACGCGGCTCGCCAGCAGCTCAAGCAGTGCGTGGCCGAGCACGGCACACCGGGCAAGTCGCGCTTTCTGGAGCGTCGCAATAGCGACTCAACTGCATCTGCCTGGCCACGATGTAAATCCATCGCACCGGAGCGCTCCATGTCAAAAGCCTTTGCCGCGGTACTCGCTGTTGCGAGCCTGGCATGTTCTTCGCAACTGCACGCACAGACGTTTCCCAGCAGGCCGGTGCGCTTCATCATCCCCTTCGCGCCCGGCGGTCCGACGGATATTCTCGGGCGACTCGCTGCGGCCCAGCTCGCCACTGCCTGGGGAGTAGGCGTGATCGTGGACAACCGGGCAGGGGCGAGCGGCACTCTCGGTGCGGATCTGTGCGCGAAGTCGCCGCCCGACGGCCACACCTTGTGCATCATGTCGGTCGCGCAGGCCATAGCGCCTTCCCTCAGTCGCAACGTCCCGTTCGATCCGGTGAAGGACTTCGCCCACGTCAGGCTCATCGCTACGCTGCCGAGCCTGCTTCTCGTGCATCCCTCCCTGCCGGTGCGAAACGTCGGAGACCTGCTGGCGCTCGCCAAGGCGCGTCCGGGGGCCCTAAGCTATGCATCGAGTGGCAGTGGATCGAGCTCGCATATGCTGATGGAGCTGCTGAAGCTCTCGGGCAATGTGAACCTGGTGCACATCCCGTACAAGGGCACCGGGCCCGCACTGATCGACCAGGTTTCCGGACAAGTCGAAGTGGGCTTTGCTGCCATCGTTGCCGCACTGCCTCATGCGCAAGCCGGCAAGCTGCGGACGCTCGCAGTGTCGACTCGCGAGCGCTTTCCTCAGCTGCCGACCGTGCCGACGATCGACGAAGCCGGACTGAAAGGTTTCGATGCAGGGTCATGGCTTGGCGTCGCTGCGCCTGCCGCTACGCCGCGCGAGATCGTGGACAGGATAAATCTGGATCTGGCGAAAGCGTTTGAGGCTGCGGGCTTGAGGGAGAAGGTGCTCCAGCTCGGCGGCACGTCGATGCACGGTACGCCGCAGGAGTTCAGCGCGTTCGTGCGGAGCGAGACGGCGAAATGGGCGAAAGTGGTGAGCGTCGCAGGTATACGCGCCGAGTAGACGCTGCCGACAATTCGCTCCGATCAAACAAAGGAAGGGCGGCTGCGCAACTGTTCGATATCGAAGCCGGCGACGCGCTTGTAGCGATCCGAGATCTCCGCCAGTTCCTGCCTTGAAATGACGTCTTCAATGCAGCGGAAACGTTTTCCACCGGAGCGCACATGCACCTCTCTCAGGATCGCGTCAGGCGGATTCGCCCTATTCATCAGCACGACTTTGCTGGTTGCCTCCACACGAACCTGGTCGTACTCGCGGAGCGAGTCCTCCGTCAAGCCCCGGCGCTTGATGCATCCCGCCAGGTACCGGGCGTCCAGTGTTGCCTGGCCTGTACCGTTGGATCCCCTTTGATACATCGGGTGTGCTGCATCACCGAGCAGCGTGACCCGACCGAACGTCCATGTTCGCACCGGGTCCCGGTCCACCATCGGGAATACCAGAATAGGGTCGGTGCTGCGCATCATCGCTGGAACATCCAGCCAGTCGAAATGCCAGTCAAGATACGGTTCGATAAAATCGTCGGTCTTCGCATGGCGGTTCCAATCGTATGCGTTGGGCTTGGGGCGCTCGAGAGAAGCTACCCAGTTCATCAGCTGGTTACCGGATGCGTCCACGGCATTCCGTATCGGATAGACGATCAGTTTCCCGACCGATAGCCACCCGGCGTAACTGGTGCCCGCGCCAGCCAGAATCGGCGGATGTGCGGTCACCCCTCGCCACACAGTCACACCCGAATAGACGGGGTCCCCCTCGTCCGGGTAGAGCTGGCGACGAACCGCGGAACTGATGCCATCGCAGCCAACGACCATGTCTGCGCGAACGCGCTGCAACGCCTCACCCGTTGGACCGACGAATTCCACGGTGACGCCCGAATCATCCTGTTTCGTTCCTACGCACCGATGGCCCACGACCACGCTGTCATCGCCGAGTCTCTCGCGTACGGCTCGCAGCAGAAGAGCCTGCAGGTCCGCGCGATGGATTGAAAACTGCGGCCAAGGATAGCCGGCTGCTTCACCGGCGAGCTCCCGATAGATGAACTGCCCGAACTTGTTGAAATACGAAACGTCTTTCGTCCGTACTCCAACGGCTTCGAGCTCGTGCAGCAGGCCGAGCTCGTCGAACTCCCTCACGCCATGCGGCAGCAGGTTGATACCAGCGCCGACCGCGCGAATCTCCGGAACGGCTTCGTAAACGCGGCAGTTGACACCGATCTGGTGCAGGCTCAGTGCGAGAACGAGTCCGCCGGGACCCGCCCCCACTATCACGAGCTGTGTGTCTTTATCCATGTCACCGGGCGAGTAGGAATTTGTGAATATGAACTTCAAACAACATGTTCCGCGCGCTGGCACTGTAGCACCCCGTGCTGCGAGCGGTCAGCCACGTGCTCGGTGGGGAAGAATCATGCGTCGCTGCACATGCCAGTAGCTCCTGGTCGAGCCCTGAACTTCAGTGCATCCAGTCGTAGGTGAAAATTTCAACAACCTTAAGACTTATTCGTCTTCGACCGCGTTCAGGAGATCGCCATCACGATCGTAGATACGATGCTTTAAGCGACATGAGACTCTGCCCCCGAAGTGCTGCTCCGTAAAGTCACCGCCGCAGCTTGGATGTCTTATGCCGAGAGCGCTCGGTGGCCCAGGTGCTCGGTCGGAAGCCTTGAGGGTTCATGTCACGCTCATGCGTTACAGGGGTCGAGAACGAAGTAAAAAAGCCTAGCATCGCTGCGAGGGTCTTGGAATATTGCTTCCCCACTTAGCTTCGAACGAGAGACTTTCGGATTAACAGGCTTCTCCAACCACGAGTTTATGCGGTCTTTGTGGTGCGGCCCAGCATAAGAGCGTCTACACGATCTCGATCAACCGCGACAATCGGTCGACCTACTTTGCGCTGCTCCTGACTTCGCGTGCCAACGGCGCCCAACGTTTGATCTCCTGAAGAACGAACGCCGTGGTTTGCGAAGAATCAAAGTCTGGCGCTTCCGCGCCATCGCGCAAAAGCCGTGCGCGAACAGGCGGCGTGGTCATCGCTGCGCGAACTTCGAGATTAAGGCGCTCTACAACCTGCTTTGGGACGCCGGCTGGCGCAGAGACACCGAACCACGTAGCCGCGACCATGTCGGGATAGCCAAGTTCAGCGAACGTGGGTATATCGGGGAAGTCAGGCAGTCGTTTGGCCGACGTCACAGCCATCATGCGGATCTTGCCTCCTTGAAGTAGAGGGGCCGCGGACCCCAGTGTCACGAACGCGATCGGAATGTGCCCTCCAGCCAAAGCGCCTGATACACCCGCGCCTCCGGTATAGGGCACCGCACTCATCGTGGCGCCGCTCAGTGAACGAAACATTTCCCCGACAAGATGGCCATGACTTCCCAAGCCTACCGTCCCGAATACCAAGCCCTTAGGTTGGCTAAGGGATAACTCGACGATCTGTTTCACGTTCGTCGCCAGCAAGCCAGTAGATGCGACGAGAACTTGCGGCGGACCTCCGAACACCGCGATGTGCGTGAAGTCCTTGATGGGATCGTAAGGCACGTTAAGCATAATTGGCGCCACCACAATGTGACCTACGCCCGAACCGAGGAGTGTGTATCCGTCTGCCCTGGCTTTCGCCACTATGCCTGTTCCCACCGACCCACCCGCTCCGGGTCGGTTATCGACGATGAAATTTTGTCCCATCCTTTGTGAGATCTGCTCGAAAAGTAGGCGCGTGAACGTCTCGCCTCCACCGCCAGGCTGATAAGGAAAAACGAGCCGTACGGGCTTTGACGGCCAGTCCTGTGCGTGTGCTGGAGCTGATCCTACAAGTAACGCGCTGCCGATGACATACATGCACAGCGTCGTGAGTTGGTACGCACGGCAGCCAATGTGCTCGACCATTGAGGAGGCACATCTGCTGGCTAGACGTAGTACTGAAACCACAGCATCGGCATGCATCGACATGATTCATTCCTTGCAGTGATCAATAGACGGCATTGCTGCGCAGATCCAGCCTTGCAGTGTATTAAATCCGGAATTCCTCCGTGTCGGATACGGGTGGGGCCATGAAAAGGTCGCCAGGAAGTTCCGTTCCAACTCCGCGTTCGCGCGCAATCTCGATAATCCGCTTGCATACAGACGCGAACTGAATGCCCATGCCGACATTATTGCTATGCCAAGTGATCTGGCTTTGTCCCATCCGGCCGGGCACCTTGCCGATGCACAGATCTGAAAGTTCGCTGATTCGGTCCCACCCGAGGTAACCCTTCCGTATCGGATTGAGAATCTCGGGCTGGAGGTCCTCTGTTACCTGACTTGCCGAGTTCACGACGATCACGTCTGCGCGTCGGCCTACCTCGTCGTCGAGCTCGCGACGCGGGTCGAATCGCGGGGCCCCCATCATTCCACAGATGTGGCTCCCCTGTTCCAGCCACTCGCCCTTGACGATCGGGTCCGAAGCCGTGGTGGCGGTAAACACCACGTCCGACCCGCGGACACAGGCCTCGGCCGTGCTTACAGGATAAGCGCGAACATTGAAATTGCGTTCTATTGATGCCGCGAAGCGCTCTCGCCGCTCCGGGCGAACGGAATACACTTTGACCTCTTCAATATTCGGCCGGATTGTGAGCAAGGCAGTGATCTGACCGACCGCCTGTTGTCCGGACCCGATCAATCCGGCTATCCGTGCGTCCTGACGGCACAAATACTTGGCCGCCACCGCAGACGTGGCTCCGACTCTGAGTGGTGACACCGCCTCGTCTTGCACTATCCCGATGAGCTTTTTCGTCTCAAAGTCCCATACGAGTACGAAGCCGGTGATGCCGCCCGGATAGAATTTCCTCCGAAGGCCACCCACGAATGGAAAGGTGGCATGGCGCGCATTCACGCGCAGCGCGACCACGTTGTGGCAGGGCACCGCGCCAGGAATGATGTTCAAGAGGAACCAGGTCGGAGTCTCTCGATTCTCCAATGGAATATGGAGACGCTGCCGATTGAGTACCTGCGCCCGATTGTGGCCAAGTTCCGAATAGGCTTCTTCCATGAGCCGAATTGCTTCAGGCATGGACATCAGCCCGCGTGTCTCTTCATTCTTCAGGACAAGAACCGTATCGGTCATGCTCGAACCCTCATCGAGGTTGGGACTGCTCGAACAACATCCTGCTGGATCCAATTGCGCGGATCCGCCAGCTAAAGCCTGGCCTGCTGCGAATGATCATGAGGTGCAATGTATTCACCTTTTAGACACGCCTTGAGTGCGTGCTCCAAGGTCAGTCTCTCTTGCGTCCACATGCACCAGCGCGGCGTTGGCAGCACGCCGCACATGGCGCATCGCCAACATCGCGGCCAATTCCTCGTCCCGATCAAGCACGGCAGCGAGAATCGTCGAATGTTCGGCCCAATCTTGCACTGCGCGCCCCGCGCCGTTTGCCGAGAACATGAGATTTGTTCGCTCTCGCAAGCTGCGCATGATGTCCCACAGAATTTCATTCCGACCGGCTTGCGCCAGGGCGTCGTGAAACTCGCTGTTCAAACGCATGAGATCGGCGGCGCTTCCGGTCTGGACTGCTGCGTTTCCGACGGCAAGCACTTCATTCAGCTTCAGCGCAATAGTTTGATCGTGATTCCGCGCGGCAAGGCGGGCGTTCAATCCTTCCAGAGTCGCCCGGACTTCCACGAGATCTCGCAGGAGGCTCGCGGACATCTCGGCGACGTAAGCGCCACGCCGCGGGCGCAACTCAATGAGACCTTCCCTGGCCAAAGCCCGCAACGCCTCTCTGATGGGTACGCGTGAAACGCCAAGCTCTCCGGAAAGGCGGTCTTCCACCAGTCGGGCTCCGGGCGGAAGAAGTCCCTCCAAAATGCTGGTTCGTAGCCGATCTGCGACATGGGCACCCAGCGATACATGAGCATGCCCGACCTTAGTCCTTGCTTCATCGTCGGCACTGAGACTGGGGCCTGGGTGGATTCCATCAAAGCTCATTGCTTGATGTCGGCTGTCACGGTCACCACGTTTCCGGTGCCGAGCAGAGTCTGCAGCGCGCTTAGGGCGGCTAGTGCGCACGCCGTATCCTGCTCGCCGTTTCCACCCGACATCCCGACGCCGCCAACTACGTTTCCATCGACGACGACTGGGAAACCGCCCACGAACACCGAAAATCGCCCTTCAAAGCTCCACTGTATTCCGAACGCTTCATTGCCAGGGAGTGCGGGACCATTGGGCGGCGTGTTAAAGAGGTGAGTCGAGCGCTTATGCCCGGCTGCAGTAAATCCCTTGTTCCAGGCGATCTGGGGCCCTGTGATGCGGGCGCCATCCATCCGCTGCAGAACAATCGGGTAGCCCCCGTCATCAACTATGCATACCGTCTGGGCAATGCCGAGGGATCGAGCCATCGCAAGGGCAGCCTCCGACATTGCCAGCGCCTCCTTCATTTCCAGCTTGACTGTCGCTCTCACAGGACGGACCTCTTAAATCTACGTTAGAAAAGTACGTTCAAGCCGGGGCCAGGATCCGGGGCGAGGGAACGTGAAGGTTCTCGGCTCTTTCTATTTCAGCCAGTGGGATA
>CAMATD010000273.1 GCA_945860785.1 Variovorax sp. YR752
CGGGCGGTGTAGGCCAGCTTGGGGTTGAGCGCCGGGTTCACCGAGATGCTGCTCGGACTCGCGATCAGCAGCGTGTAGCCGTCGGGCGGCGCCTTGGCCACGATTTCCGCCGCGATGCTCGAGCCGTTACCGGGCTTGTTGTCGATCACCACCGGCTGGCCGAGCGCCCTGGCGAAGGCATCGCCCATTGCGCGGGCCACGTAGTCGGCCGCGCCGCCCGGGGCGAATCCGATCACGAGGCGGACCGGCTTGCTCGGGTAGTCTGCCGGCTGCGCCCAGCCGGCACCCGCGAACGCACACAGCCCCAGTGCCAGGACGAGGTTCTTGATGTTCATGCGCCTGTCTCCTTCTTTGTTTTCTTCGTGCGCTTCGGGATCAGGTCGCGGCCGGCATTCGCAGCACGATCTTTCCGACATGGCCGCCGGCCTCCATCCGGTCCTTCGCTTCCTGCAGCCGGGCGAAGTCGAAGACGCGGTCGATGTGCGGCTTGATCCGGCTCGAGGCGATGTACGGCAGCACGTCGGCCACGAAAGCCGGCAGCGCCGCCGCGCGCTGCGCCTTGCTGCGCAGCTTGTTGGAGACGCCGAACACGGCCAGCCGCCTGGCATGCAGCGCCGCCAGGTCGAGTCCGCCTTCACCACGCCATCGACATAGCCCACGGTGGCGAGCCGGCCTTCGAAGGCCATGGCGCGGCTGTTTTCCGCGAACACCGTGCCGCCGACGGTGTTGATGACGATGTCGGCGCCATGGTCCCCCGTCACCTTCAGCACGGCGGCGGCGAAGTCGGGCGTGCGCGTGCAGATGGCGACATCGAGCCCCAGGCTTTGCAGCAGCGCCAGCTTGTCGGCCGAACCCGAGGTGCCAATGACTTTGGCTCCGAGCGCCTTGGCCAGTTGAAGCGAGGCCACGCCCACGCCCGAGGACACGCCATTGATCAGCACCCAATCGCCGGCGCGCAGCCGTCCCTGCAGTACGAGCATGTCGTACGAAACAAGAAAGGTCAGCGCGACGCCGGAGGCTTCCTCCCACGATAGGCTGGACGGCATGGCCATCGCCTCGATATCCTCCATCAGCGCGTACTCGGCGAAGGCCCCGGCACAGCGGCCCATCACCTTGTCACCCGGACGGAAGCGCGTGAGCTCTGCACCGACCGCGACGACTTCGCCAGCGCCATGCAGGCCATGGCCCGACACGAACTCGCCGCGGTTGAGCGATGCCGCGTGCATGCGCACCAGCAGTTGGTTCGGGTCCGGCTTCGGCACGTCCGTGTCGCGAATTTCGAGGACCGTCGCCTCGTCGCTCATCTGCATCCAGTACGACTGCATGGTGTGTCTCCTTGTTTTTTCTCAGCGGCCCGTGAAGACGGGCTTGCGCTTTTGCATGAAGGCGGTGCGGCCCTCGGTGTAGTCGGCGCTTTCGAAGCAACCGCGGATCAGCGAGGTACACAGCGCCAGGTCCAGTTCCGGCGAGGGCTTGAGGATTTCGCGCATGATCGCCTTGCCCGCCGCGACGGTGAGCGGTGCGTTCTCTGCCATCGCGCCTGTGTATTCGGCCAGCAGCTGCTCCAGCGCAGCCGGCGCGCTCACACGCGTCACCAGGCCGAGCGCCTTGGCTTCGACTGCATCGATGCGCCGCGCGGTGAAGAACAGGTCCTTGGCCGCACCAGGGCCGATCAGGTCCACGAGGTTCTTCATCGCGGAGTAGCGATAACCCAGGCCGAGACGCGCCGCCGGAATGGAGAACACCGCGTCTTCCGAGGCGATGCGGATGTCGCAGCTGATCGCCACGTTCACGCCGCCGCCGATGCAGTAGCCGCGGATGCAGGCGAGCGTCGGCTTGGGAAAGTCGTGGATGCTCATCAACGCGTCTTCGGCCATCGCCTCGTAGCGGGCCACGGCCTCGCGCGCGGCGCGCATGTCCTCGAACTGCGAGATGTCGGCGCCCGAGACGAAGGCCTTCTCGCCCGCGCCGGAGAAGACGACCAGGCGCACCCGGTCGTCGCCCTGCGCAACGCGCAGCAACGGCGGCACGGCCTCCCACATGTCGACGAGAGTGCGTTGTGCCGCGCGGGGTTGTTGAAGCGGATGTGCAGCGTGCTGGATTCGTAGGTGGGGTTGGTCATGTTCAATAGACTCCGGTCGCTTTCATTCGGGCAAGGTCGTCCGGGCCGACGCCCAGTTCACCGAGGACTTCTTCCGTGTGTTCCCCGCGCCGCGGCGCGGCGCGGGCGATGGTGCTGGGCGTGCGCTCGAGCTGCATCGGCTGGCCAACGAGCCGCTGCGGGCCGAGGCGCGGCGAGACCACGTCCTTGACCATGCCCAGATGCCGGACCTGCGGCTCCTCGAACACCTCGCGCATGTCGCTGATCAGGCCGCAGGCCACGCCGCCGGCATTGAACTGCTCGATCCAGTGGCTGCGGTCGTGCGCGGCCAGCCGGCGGTCGATCTCTGCGTTGAGCGAATCCCGGTGGACGGAGCGCGACGCCTTGTCGTGATAGCGCCCGTCCTCGATCCATTCGGGCGCGCCGAGGATCTGGCAGAAGCGCTCCCAGATCTTGGAGCCGAAGACAGCGATGTTGAGGTAGCCGTCGCGCGCCTTGTAGACACCGGTCGGGATGCTGGTCGGGTGGAAGTTGCCCGCCTGCGTGCCGACTTCGCCGTCGATGAGGTAGCGCGAGGTCTGGAAATCCATCATGTAGACCATCGCCTCCAGCAGCGAGGTGTGCAGCCTCAGGCCGCGGCCTGAGGCTTCGCGCTCCAGCAGTGCGACCAGGATGCCCTGCGCCGCAAAGATGCCGGCGCAGAGGTCGGCGATCGGGATGCCGACGCGCACGGGGCCGTCGCCCGGCAGGCCGGTCACCGACATCAGACCGCCCATGCCCTGCGCGATCTGGTCGAAGCCGGGGCGCTTGGCGAGCGGGCCACTCTGGCCGAAGCCGGAGATGCTGGCGTAGACTAGGCTGGGGTTATCCGCCGCAAGCGTTTCGTAGTCGATGCCGAGGCGGAACTTCACGTCCGGCCTGAAGTTCTCGACCACCACGTCGGCGCTGGCGATCAGGCGCTTCAGGGTGGCCACGCCCTCTTCCTCCTTCAGGTTGAGCGTGATCGATCGCTTGTTGCGGTGGGTGTACTGGTAGTCGGAGCCATCCTGCCCGCCCAGCGTGTCGTCGCCGCGCATGTGTTCGGGCATCTGCACCTGGATCACATCGGCGCCCCAGTCGGCGAGTTGCCTGCAGGCCGTGGGGCCGGCGCGCACCTGGGTCAGGTCGATGACGCGAAAGCGTTGCAGGGCGGAAGAGGCAGGCAGATGGGGCATGCGGACTCGATGAAAAAGGACCTTGAACAGGCTGATTGTTTTCATCGACCCTAGTAAGGGTCAACACTTTTATATAAACAGTGGACATTTATTGAAGCTGTCGTATACGATATTCCGGCAAACAAAGGATCTACGCATGGTGCCCTGGCTCGCCGAACCGCCCTCCGACTCCGTATCGACCGTGCGCGACACCTCGCTCGCGAAGCTGGTGCGCGACGACATGCGGGCCATGATCCTGCGGGGCGAGCTGCGGCCCGGCCAGCGCATCAACGAGCCCGACGTGGCCTTGCGGCTCGGCGTTTCGCGGGTGCCGGTGCGCGAGGCCTGGCGCGAACTCGAAAGCACCGGCCTCGTCGTCGCACGCAAGCACGCCGGCGTCTTCGTGCGCGAGCCCACCGCCGACGAAGTGCACGACCTCTACGAGATGCGCGGCCTGCTCGACAGCTTTGCCGGGCGCCGCGCAGCACGGCTCGAAGAGCCCGCGCGCACTGCGCTTGCCGACCTGCTCGACGCCTCCATCGCGGCCATGAACGCGGCCTTCGACGCGCACGACGTGCAGCGCTACTACCGCGAGAACCTGAACTTCCACTGGGCCATCGTCGAGGCGGCAGGCAATCACTCGCTGGCCCAGACCTACCGGACGGTCGTGCAGAAACTGCACCTGTCCCGCCTCAAGAACCTCTCGCAGGACATGGGCATGCGCGCGTCGATCGCCGAGCACACGCGGATCGCCCGCGCCCTGCGCAAGGGCGACATCGCCCGCTGCGAAGACCTCATGGCGCGCCACGTGAGCGACGCCTACGACCGCCTGCAAAGCTGCCGCCGCTGAACGCACGGCGCAGCCGTTTTCGCTGGAACAACCACAAGGAGACACTCATGCAACGCCGCGCCTTCACCCTGGCCATTCCCACGTCCGCCTTCCTCGGGCTTCACCGCCTCGCCCGTGCGCAGGACTTCCCGAACAAACCCATCCGCTACATCGTGCCGGTCGCGGCCGGCGGCGGCAGCGACATGGTGGGCCGCACCGTCACCGAGCGCTGGGGCAAGCTGCTCAACCAGACCTTCATCGTCGACAACCAGGGTGGCGGCGGCGGTGTGATCGCGTCGCAGAACACGGCGCGCGCGCCGGCGGATGGCTACACGCTGATGCAGGGCTACGTCGCCACGCACGGCACCAGCCCCGCGACACGCCAGCTGCCCTACGACCCCATCCAGGACTTCACGCCGATCGGCATGATCGGCGGCACGCCCAATGTGCTGGTCATCAACACCGACCTGCCGGCCAAGGACTTCAAGCAGTTCATCGACTATGCAAAGGCCAACGCGGGCAAGCTCAGCTACGGCTCGGCCGGCGCGGGCTCGCTCACGCACCTGACGATGGAACTGTTCAAGCAGCAGACCGACCTGCAGATGACCCACGTGCCCTACCGCGGCGTCGCCCCGGCTTTTACCGACCTGATGGGCGGGCAGACGCAGGCCATGTTCCCTGGCCTGGCCGCGGCGATGCCGCACATCAAGTCGGGCCGCGCGCGTCCGCTGGCCGTGACCGGCAAGGCGCGCCATCCGCAGATCAAGGACGTGCCGACGCTCGAGGAACTGGGCCTCAAGGGCTTCGACGCGATGCAGTGGTACGGCGTGGTCGGCCCGGCCAACATGCCGCCCGCCGTCGTGAAGCTGCTCAACGACACGCTCAACACCGTGCTCAAGGCGCCCGACCTCAGCGAGAAACTGGCAGTCGAGGCCGTCGAGCCCATGCCCATGAGCGCGCAGCAGTTCGGCGACTACATCCGCGCCGACGTCGCGCGCTGGACCCAGCTCGCACGCGACCGCAAGATCGAACTGAACACCTGAAACCCGCTGCTTTTTTCCCCTCAGCCATCCACCCGAGACCCTTCACACATGGCCCGCAACACCCAGGTCGCTGCAGACCACAACGCCCCTCCCATCACCCGCATCCTTGCCGAGTACGTCGCGGGCCACGCCTCGCGCGGCTGGAGCGACGCGGTGGACCACGAGGCGCACCGCACTTTTCTCAACTGGCTGGGCTGCGCCGTCGGCGCCGCACGGCACGAAGCCGTCGAAGCCGCACTGGCCGCCGTGCAGGTGCTGCAACCGGCGCCGCAAGCCACCATCCTCGGCCGCGCCGAGAAGGTCGACATCGCGAACGCGGCGCTGCTCAACGGCATCACCTCGCACACCTTCGATTTCGACGACACCCACCTCAAGACCATCATCCACCCCGCCGGCCCCGTGGCCTCGGCCGTGCTGGCACTGGCCGAGCACACCGGTGCGAGCGGCCGCGCGGTGCTCGACGCGCTGGTGCTGGGCATCGACGTCGCCTGCCGCCTGGGCAACACCGTCTACCCCGAGCACTACGACCGCGGCTGGCACATCACCGGCACCACGGGCATGTTCGGCGCGGCGGCGGGCTGTGCGCGCCTGCTCGGACTGGATGCGGACCGCACGGCAATGGCGCTCGGCATCGCCGCGTCGCAGCCGGTCGGCCTGCGCGAGCAGTTCGGCACCATGACCAAGCCCTTCCATCCGGGCGGCGCAGCGCGTGCCGGCCTGATGGCCGCGCTGATGGCGCAGCACGGCTACACCGCGAGCCCGAAGGCGATCGAGGCGCCGCGCGGCTGGGCGCAGGTGGTGTCCACGAAGTACGCATGGAACGAGGTCACCGACGAGCTCGGCGAGCGCTTCGAGATTTCGTTCAACAGCTACAAGCCCTTCGCCTGCGGCATCGTGATCCACCCAAGCATCGATGCCTGCGTGCAACTGCGCGCGCGCGGCATTGCGCCGGAACAGATCGAGCGCATCGAACTCAAGGTGCATTCGCTGGTGCTCGAACTCACAGGAAAGAAGGAGTCGGCCGATGGGCTGCAGGGCAAGTTCAGCGTGTACCACGGGTGCGCGGCCGGTCTGCTGTTCGGCCGCGCGGCCGAAGAAGAGTTTGCCGACGACATCGTGAACCGGCCCGACGTGGTCGCCTTGCGCCGCAAGGTCGTGGCCACGGTGGATGACAGCATCGACGAGGCCAGCGCCGACGTGACGGCGGTGCTGACCGACGGCCGGCGCGAGCACGTGTTCATCGAGCACGCCATCGGTTCACTGCAACGGCCGATGAGCGACGCAGACCTGGAGCGGAAATTCCACGGACTGTCGGATGGCATCCTCGGCGCGCGGCGTACGAGCGAGCTTCTCGCGGCCTGCTGGTCGCTGGGCACGGCCGCCGATGTGCGCGGCCTCGCGGCGCTGGCCCGCCCCTGACAAAGAGACTCCCATGAAGCAGCCCGACCGTTCCCATGCCATCGACCGCCGCACCTTCTGTGCCGCGGGTGGCCTCCTGCTGGCAGGCTGCGCCGGCACCACGGCCAATTCGCAGGCAGCCGCCGCGGCGGAGCTCGGTGCCACCGGCAAGCTGCGCGCCGCCATCAACTTCGGCAACCCGATCCTCGCCAACCGCGGCGCGGGCGGCGAGCCGCGGGGCGTCTCGGTGGACCTGGCGCGCGAGGCCGCTCGCCGCCTCGGCCTGCCCGTCGAGCTGGTGCAGTTCAACTCTGCCGGCAACGTGGTCGAAGCCGTCAAGGCGCGCCAGGTCGACATGGCTTTCGTCGCCATCGACCCGGTGCGCGCGGCGGACATGGAATACACCGCGCCCTACGTGATCATCGAAGGCGCCTACCTCGTGCGCAACGGTTCGCCGCTGCAGCGCAACGAGGACGTCGACCGCACCGGAACCCGTGTGGTGGTCGGCAAAGGCAGCGCCTACGACCTGTACCTCACGCGCGAACTGAATCCGCCACGCTGGTGCGCGCGCCGACCTCGCCCGAGGTCACGAACCAGTTCCTGGCCCAGAACCTGGACGTGGCCGCCGGCGTGAAGCAGCAGCTGGAAGCGGATGCCCGCCGCGTGGGTGGCGTGCGCCTGCTGCCCGGGCGTTTCATGGTGATCGAGCAGGCCATGGGCGTGCCGAAGGGCCGGACTGCCGCACAGGCCTGGCTCAGCGGCTTCATCGAGGAGATGAAGGCGTCCGGATTCGTCGCCGAGGCACTGAAGCGGCACGGCATCGAGGGCGCCGCGGTGGCGCCTCGCGGCACCGGGCGCTAGGCAGCCGGGGCCGGCCGCAACAGCCAGCGCACTTCCTGGGTCTGCTCGCTCTCGGGGTAGCGCGACTCCAGCGTGGTCAGGATGGGTTGCGCCATGTCGGCACGGCCCAGGCCCTGCACCAGCGCGCGCGCTGCCAGCTCGTAGGCCTGCGGAATCGCCTCGTTCCCGCGAAAACGCCGGTCGAAGCCCGACAGCAACGCCAGCGTGGCATGCGCATCGCCGTTGCGCCATTCGGCCCGCGCCATCGCGATCACCATGGCCGCGTCGTCGAGCGCAAAGGCCTTGTCCTTCTCGCGGCAGGTCTTGAAGACCTTCAACGCCTCCGAGGCCAGGTCGCGCCGCATCAGCAGCGGAATGAAGCGACGTGCCTGGTCGCGCATCGTGTCCTTCTTGTCCGGCATCATCAGCAGCACGCGGTGGTAGCGGCGCTGCGCCGCCAGGTCGTCGGACGCGGCCGTGCGCTGCGCCTCGTAGGCCGCACCCAGCGCGGCAGCCAGGTCGCCCTCGGTGATCAGCTGCGCCACCTCGGCATCGGTGCGCTGCGCCGCGATCTGCTCGGGCGTGCGGCGGTCCGCCGGGGCGCCGTCGCCCACGCCGCCGCCGGGCGCCACGTCGATGCCGAAGGCGTCATGGTGCTGGTACATCACGTAGCCCAGCAGGCTCGCCATCACCCAGCCGAAGTAGATGAACGCGAAATTGACGATCGGCAGGATGATGCGGCCGTCGAACATCGGCAGCACCATCGAAATGGCCACCTGCGCACCCGTGCTCAGCAGGAACAGGAAGAAGCACAGGAGCGCATAGGGCCAGCCGATGGTGCGCATCGCATCCATGACATACGCGGGGTTCATCGCCTGGAAGAAACTGCCCGACTGCACCAGCACGATCACCGCCGCCGGGAAGGTGAAGGACATGACGAACAGCCCCACCGTGCCCAGCACCGGTTCGTACCATGCGAGCCAGTCGATCAGGAAGGTCTGCACCAGGGAGATGGCAAAGAGCTTCCACGGCAGGTAGGTCCACTCGTCGCTGGACTCGCGCGCAAAGTCGGACGACTGCCAGATGCCG
>CAMATD010000274.1 GCA_945860785.1 Variovorax sp. YR752
TCCTCGTCGGCGTCGAACTGGCCCGAAATGACGTCCGCGAAGCGGATCGGCTCGGGCGGCGGTGCGTTGCGCTGTTCGCGCTCGGCGGCACGGCGTGCGCGATCGAGGTCGTCTTCTTCCTCGTCGGGCTCTTCGTCTTCTTCCTCATCGTCGTCGCCGCCCTGGTCACCGCGGTCGGCCTCTTGCCCCGGGCGCTCCTGGCGGACGGTTTCGGTCGGCGCGGCTTCGCGGCCTTTGTCGGATGCGGCGGCGACAGCAGCGGGCGACTCGACCACCGGCTCTG
Organism: Variovorax sp. YR752; assembly: GCA_945860785.1. Classification (GTDB taxonomy): domain Bacteria; phylum Pseudomonadota; class Gammaproteobacteria; order Burkholderiales; family Burkholderiaceae_C; genus Variovorax. The sequence goes on from CAMATD010000274.1 coordinate 284, forward strand.
CAGGCTCGGCGGCCGGCACGGCCTCATCATCGGCAGCAGCCTGCTCCACGACCTTCTTCTTGCGCGGACGCCGCTTCTTGGGAGCCTCGCCATCGGCAGGCGCTGCGGAATCGATAGCAGCATCCGCAGCCTGTTCGGGCGCTGGCGCCTCTTTCTTCTCGGATTCAGGCGCGACCGGCACGATGGCCGCGTCGTCGATGTCAGATGGGCTCATGTGGTTTTTCCGGAGGAACAGCGTGGGGGTCGACCTCGTCGGGGGACGGGGCTTCGGGGTCGGATTCGGTGAGGGGTGTGGGCGCGGCTTCGACGGGAGCGTCGGCTTCGTCGCCTGCGGGAGGCGGGACCTCATCCGCTTCGGTGGTGGCTTCGGCCACGTCGGCAGACGCCGCGTCTTCGGCAACCTGCGCCGCGGCGGCTTCGACCGCTTCGGGAGCGGCCTCGGCGGCATCGCCCACTGGCGGCAATGCCTCTTCCGGTGCCGCATCCATATCGCCGGCGGCAGACGCATCGGCGTCGGTATCGCCGACCGCATCGATGGGCAGATCCGGCTGGTCGCCGGACGCCTGCTCGAGCGCATCGACCAGCGCAGCCTGCTGCGCCGGCGTTTCGATCAACGGCAGCTGGTCGAGCGAGGCCAGGCCAAGATCGTCGAGAAACTGGCGCGTGGTGGCATAGAGCGCGGGCCGGCCGACCGTTTCGCGGTGGCCGATCACCTCGACCCAGCCGCGGTCCTCGAGCTGCTTGAGGATCAGCGAATTGATCGTGACGCCCCGGATGTCTTCCATGTCGCCGCGCGTGGCTGGCTGGCGATAGGCAATGATGGCCAGCGTTTCGAGCGCGGCACGCGTATAGCGCGGCGGCTTCTCGGGGTGCAGGCGATCGAGGTGGTCGCGCATCTCGGGCCGGCTCTGGAAACGCCAGCCGCTGCCGACGCTCACGAGCTCCAGGCCGCGTTGCGCCCAGTCTTCCTGCAGTTCAAGCAACAGCACCTTGATGGTGTCCGCACCCAGCTCGTCGTCGAACAGCACGCGCAGATCGCGCACCGGCAACGGCTGGCTTGAACAGATCAAGGCGGTTTCGAGAATGCGCTTGGCATCCGCCGTATTCATGGTTCGCGTTATCCGGGAAAAGGCGCCTAGTGGACGCTTGTTCAGAAGGATGAAAGAAGTAGGCGTTGCCGGCACGCGGCGAGTGCAACGCAAGGCCGGCATCGGGGGGCCGGCGCGGCCCTCGGGGCCGTCAGACGCGATTGTAATCCAGCCCCCAGGCTTGCAACGCCTGCACCAGATCGGCCGGCGGCTGCGACCGGAACTCCAGCGACGCCTGCGTGACAGGGTGCACGAACGCCAGCCTGAAGGCATGCAGCGCCTGGCGTGCCAGGCCGGCGGCGGGCGCGCCGCCATAGAGTGCATCGCCGACCAGCGGATGCCCGATCGACGCCATGTGCACGCGGATCTGGTGGGTGCGGCCGGTTTCGAGGGTGCAGCGCACGGCGCAGCCTTCGGCGTTGCTGTCGAGCCGCTCGATCAGCGTGCGCGCCGTCTTGCCCGGATGGCGCTCCAGGTCGACCACGGCCATGCGAAGCCGATTGCGCGGATCGCGGCCGATCGGCGCGTCGACCTGGCGAGCCGCGGCACCGATCCACGGCTTGTGCCCGATCGCCAGGTACTGCCGCTTGACCTCCCGCGCGGCGATCAGCGCCACCATCGCATCCATCGCGGCCCGCGTGCGGGCGACGACCATCAGGCCGCTGGTGTCGCGGTCGAGCCGGTGCACGATGCCCGCGCGCGGCAGCATCACGGCCTTCGGGTCCAGCGCCAGCAGCCCGTTCAGGAGCGTTCCGCTCCAGTGGCCCGGCGCCGGATGGACGACCAGGCCGGCCGGCTTGTCGACGATGCGCAGGTGCTCGTCCTCGTGCACGGTGACGATGTCCATCGCCTCGGGTCGGAAGGCCTGGCTCTGGGGCGTGGGGCGCAGTTCGATGTGCCCCGCCTGCCCCGCGCGCACAGTGGCCGAAACCTTGGTGAGCGTGCGCCCCTGCAGCTCCACCGCGCCGGCTTCGATCAGTTGCTGCAGGTAGCTTCGCGAGAATTCGGGTACCAGGGCGGCGAGCGCGCGGTCGAGCCGCTGGCCGTGCTGGGCCTCGTTCACGGCAAAGGCGCGCAGCTCGCTGGACTCGACCGGATCGGCTCCCTCTTCGAGTTCTACGGTTTCCTGAGGGTCGCCCAAAGGGCCGGTCGATATAATTGAAGGCAACTGTTTCACGAAAGCCGTATGTGATGTTTCGCGCCAAATTATCGGTCCCCGTCTGGATCGCGCTCAGCGCGGCGGCCCTGCTGGCTACCGGCTGCTCCACCACCACGGAAGACAAGACCGCGGGCTGGAGCCCCAACCGTATCTATTCGGAAGCCAAGGACGAGGCCGGATCGGGCGCGTACGACAAGGCTGTGCCGCTGTACGAAAAGCTCGAAGGCCGTGCGGCCGGCACGCCGCTCGCCCAGCAAGCCCAGCTGGAAAAGGCCTACGCCCAGTACAAGGGAGGCGAAAAGGCCAACGCCATCGCCACCATCGACCGTTTCATGAAGTTGCACCCGGCCAGCCCGGCGCTCGACTACGCGCTGTACCTCAAGGGCGTGATCAACTTCAACGACGACCTCGGCATATTCGCGTTCCTGACGCGCCAGGACCTGTCCGAGCGCGACCAGAAGGCGGCCAAGGAGTCGTTCGAGTCCTTCAAGGACCTCGTGACGCGCTTCCCCGACTCGCGCTATGCGACCGATGCGCGCCAGCGCATGAACTACATCGTGAACTCGCTCGCGCAGTACGAAGTCCACGTGGCGCGCTACTACTACTCGCGTGGCGCCTACCTGGCGGCCATCAACCGGGCGCAGGTCGCACTGGCCGACTACCGCGAGGTGCCGGCGCTCGAAGAGGCCCTGTACATCATGGTGAAGTCGTACGACGCCCTCGGCATGAAGGACCTGCGCGACGATGCCCAGCGCGTGCTGACCACCAACTATCCCCAGAGCACCTATCTGGCGAACGGCTTCAAGGGCAAGGACGACCCTTGGTGGAAGGTCTGGTAAGAGCTAGTACGGATTCTTGAGGGCGTCGATGGCGCCCTCGAAATCCGCTTCGCTTTCGAGCCGCCGCATCGGCGGCAGCGCCGCCAGCAACCGGCGACCATAGCCCATGGCAACCAGCCGGGTGTCGCAGATCGCCAGCACGCCGCTGTCGGTCTCGCGGCGTATCAAACGCCCCGCCCCCTGCTTGAGCGCCACGGCCGCTTCAGGCAACGAATAGTCGCTGAACGAACTGCGCCCCTGCGCCTCCAGGCGCTGCGAGCGGGCCTCCACCAGCGGATCGTTGGGCGGCGGAAACGGCAGCTTGTCGATCACCACCAGCTGCAAGGCGTCGCCCGGCGCGTCGAAGCCCTCCCAGAACGACGCCGACGCCACCAGCACGCAGCCCGCACGCCCGGCGCTCGCGCCCTCGCGGAAGCGGTCCATGAGCACGCGCTTGGGCAATTCGCCCTGGACCAGCACCTCGGGCCGCACATCCGCTTCGAGCAGTTCGAACTGCTGCTTCATCGCATCGCCGATGGTGCGCAGTGCGCGCAGCGTGGTCGTCAGCACCAGCGTGCGCCCACCGAGTTCGGCGGCGCCTCGCGCGGCCAGTTGCGCCACCCTCAGGCTGTGCGAGGCATCGTTGGGTTTCGGAAAAACGCGCGGCACGTAGAGCGCGGCCTGCGATGCATAGTCGAACGGGCTCTGGACGCGCAGCACCTCGGCATCGCCCAGCCCACACGGCTCGGTGAACCAGCGCAGGGTCGGCTCGTCGCCCAGCGTGGCGGACGTGAAGACCCAGGCGCGGCGACTGTGGTCCTGTTGTTCCGCAGGGCGCTCGCCGTACGCGTCGGCGTCGCTGTCGTCACTGTCGTCCGGCTCGCTGATCTTGAGGACGCGCTTGCGCATGGCCTCGGCGATGTCGAGCGGCGACTCGATCAGCCGCAGTTGCGAGCCCACGTCCACCCAGCGCACCGAATCGACCTCGCACGGCAGCACGAACCGCGCTGCGCGGCTCGCACGTTGCCGCGCCCGCTCGTGCAGACGCACGAAGTCGGGTGAAATTTCGCTGACCGTGTCGAGCCCCTCGGCCGCCAGCACGAACGAATGCTGCAGGTCTTCGAGCGCGCCCTGCCAAGCGCCAGGATCGATGCCCTCCGGCGACTCCCCCAGCCAGCGCAGCTTGGCGCCGGGCCATTGCTTGCCGACCACCAGCCGCAGTTCGCGCGCGGCACGCTCGACCGCCGCGACCAGTTGCTGCCAGTCGACCAGCCCGCGCGCATGCTGCAGGCCGGCGCCCAGCATGTCGCGCGCGAAGTCGAGCGCCTGGCCGCTGCCGAGTTGCGCGCCCAGAAACTGCACGCCGGTTTCGTTGAGCTGGTGCGCCTCGTCGAACACGACCACGCTCACGCTCGGCAGCAGCTCCGCCATGCCGGTCTCGCGCACCGCGAGATCGGCGAAGAACAGGTGGTTGATGACCACGATGTCGGCCGCCAGCGCCTCGCGCCGGGCCAGGTTGACGTGGCAGGGCTTGAACTGCGGACACTGCGCGCCCAGGCAGTTCTCGCGCGTGGAAGTGATCAACGGAATCAGCGGGGAGCGCTCGTCGAGCCCCGGCAGCTCGGCCAGGTCGCCCGTGCGCGTGGCCTTCGACCATTGCTCGATCTTGGCCAGCGTTCGCAGGCTGCCGTGCTCCGGCAGCGAGGCATCGTGGCGCGCCATGTCGAGCCGGTGCAGGCACAGGTAGCTGGCCCGCCCCTTGAGAAGCGCCGTGCGCACGGGCAGCCCGAATGCTTCCACCAGGCGCGGCAGATCGCGGCCGAACAGTTGATCCTGCAAGGTCTTGGTGGTCGTGGACAACAGCACGCGCTCGCCGCTCAGCAAGGCCGGCACGAGGTACGAGAAGGTCTTGCCCACGCCAGTGCCGGCCTCGACCACCAGCACGCCGCCCTGGTCGATCGTGCGGGCGACCGCCATCGCCATGTCGGTCTGGCCCGAGCGCTCGCGGAACTGCTCGGCAGCATGCGACAGCACCTCGCCCTGCGCGAAGGCCTCGCGCACCTTGTCTTCGAGCGCGCCGGTCACGCGGGCTCTCTCGGATCGAGCATGTTTTCGACGCGCGTGATCTGGTCACGTAGCGAGAGGCGGCGCTTCTTCAGGCGGCGCAGCAGAAGCTCGTCTTGCGGCGAAGCCTCGGCAGCCGGTCGATGGTGGCGTCCAGATCGGCGTGCTCGATGCGCAGTTCGATCAGTTGGCGGGAAAGGGAGTGGAGATTGGAGTCCAACGGTGGGGGAGCGGGCGCAGAATTTGCGCAACGCATGTTCATTCGATAATACGTCCTGATACGAATCTTCGAGAAGACAGGAAACGCGCCTCAGGCGCAGATGCGCTCATGAATCAAGGCTTTCGACTCGCTGCCGCCACCGGCCTCCACAAGGGAGACCGTCCCTATCAACAGGACCAGGTGCTGATGATGAGCCATCCGCGCACGCCGGGCTGCGTGCTGGGCGTGATCGCCGACGGCATGGGCGGCCGCAGCGGCGGCCGGAAGGCCTCCGACCAGGTGCTGATGACGGCCCGCCAGCTCTTCACGCGCTACCAACCCGACCGCGACGACCCCGAGGGCGTTCTGCGGCAGCTGCTGGACGATGCGCACACGGTGATCAAGCTCACGGCCCTGTCGAGCGAGCAGGAGCCGCACAGCACGCTGGCGGCCTTCCTGATGAACCCGAAGGGCGACTGCGCATGGATTCACGCCGGCGACTCGCGCATCTATCACTTTCACGACGGGCAACTCATCAAGCGCACGCGCGACCATTCGTACGTGCAGGCGCTGGTCGACCGCGGCCAGATCAGCGAGGCCGAGGCCAATGTCCATCCGCAAGGCAACATCCTGCTCGGCTGTCTGGGCATGGCCACGACGCCGCCGCCGATCGACCCCCACTACATCCCCAAGATGCAATCGGACGACCTTCTGATGGCCTGCAGCGACGGGCTCTAGCATTACTTCAGCCAAGAGGAGCTGGCGAGCGTGCTGTACGCGCAGCCGCCGCGCGATGCAGTCGAAATTCTTGTGGGAGAAGCACGTCGCCGGGCCCGCGGCACGGGCGACAACATTTCGATCGCCGTCCTGAAGCTCGACGCGCTCCCTGCCGCAGCCTCGGCCTGATCGCCGCCCTTTCATGGCGCTGGCGATGATGCGGGCGAGGCCGGTGGAAGGGGCGCCCCACGCGGCTTGCTGCGGTTGGCGTTCTGCCGGTCGCGGCTGGCCCTGTGCTCTGCCGCCTGCTTCTGCTTGTTCTCGAAGCGCTCGACGGCGGCGGGCGCTTCGGTGCGCCGCTGCGCGGCCTTGGCCTGTTCGTCGGCATGCGCCTTCTGCTTGCTCTCGAACTGGCGCTGGCGCTCCGCCGCCTCGGTCGCCGTGGCGGCCCGGCTCGTCGCATGGTCGGCTGCGCGCTGTTCGCGGTCCTTTTGATCCTGCTGCGACTGCTCCCGCTTGTCGCGCGAGTCTTGCGGCCGCTGCGTTGCTGCCTTCTGGTCGAGCTTTTCGAGTTCCGCGGCACCGCTGCGCTGCCGTTTGATGTCGTTGATCGCGGTTTCCTGGCGCTTGATGTTGTCGGTGTCCTTGCGCCGCCGGCTCCGGCTCTCGCGCAGGCAGTCTTCGACCGCGAACTTCTTGTAGCAGGCCGCCCGCTCCTGCAGGAAGCGCGCTTCGATCGCCTCCCGCTCGGCCGAAAGCCTGCTGCGTTCGGCCTCGAGGTCGGCGTTGCCCGTCGCAGCGTTCGACTGCGCCCAGAGTGGAAGGCTGGCCAACGTCATCAACAGGGCAAGAGCGATTTTTTTCATGTGAGTCGGGTATCGACGATGCGGCGTTCAAGGGCGAGGAACTCGCTCGACTGCATTTCGGTGAGCCGGGAGACCGTGCGTGGAAACTCATGCGCCAGCGGCCCCTCGGTGTACAACGCCTCGGGCGGCACCTCGGCCGACATGATGAGCTTCACGCGCCGGTCGTACAAGACGTCGACCAGCCAGGTGAAACGGCGTGCTTCCGAAGCCATGCGCACCGGCATGTGCGGCACGTCGGACAGCAGCACGGTGTGGAACTGGCTCGCGATTTCCAGATAGTCGTTCTGCGAACGCGGGCCGCCGCAGAGCGTCTTGAAATCGAACCAGACCACGCCACCGGCCTTGCGCCGCGCGCGGATTTCGCGCGCCTCGATGTGCAGGATCGGGTTTTCGTCGGCCGTTTCGGCGAGCTTGTCGAAGGCCTTGCGCATCTCCTTTTCCGCCGTCGCATCGTTCGGCGTGAGGTACATGCGCAATTGCTCGAGCGCGCGGCGCCGGTAGTCGGTGCCGTTGTCCACACTGATGACTTCGAGCTTCTCGTTGAGCAGCGCGATCGCAGGCAGGATGCGGTCGCGATGCAGCCCGCCGGGGTACAGGTCGTCGGGCTTGAAATTGGAAGTGGTGACGAAGCCCACGCCGTTCTCGAACAGCGAGTTCAGCAGGCGATGAAGAATCATCGCGTCGGTGATGTCCGCCACATGGAATTCGTCGAAGCAGATCAGCTTGTAGCGCTTGGAGATGCGCAGGCCCAGCTCGTCGAGCGGGTTCACCGTGCCCTGCAGATCGGCCAGCTCTCGGTGCACCTCGCGCATGAACTCGTGAAAGTGCAGGCGGGTCTTGCGCCGCAGCGGCACGGCGTTGAAGAACAGGTCCATCAGGAAGCTCTTGCCCCGCCCGACGCCACCGTACATGTAGACGCCGCGTGGCAGCTCGGGCCGGTTGATGAACTTCTTCAGCGCGTTCGAGCGCTGGGCCTTGTATTCGGCCCATTCGCTGGCGCAGCGATCCAGCGCCTCCACGGCGTGCAGCTGCGCGGGATCGCTGTGGAACCCGCGCACGGCGAGTTCCTTTTCGTAAGCCTCTTTGACGCTGGCCAAGGGATCAGCGCATCAGAAGTTGAGCGTGCGCTTGTCCACCGCCAGGGCGGCTTCCTTCGTGGCTTCCGACAGCGACGGGTGCGCGTGGCAAATGCGCGCGATGTCTTCGGCGCTGGCCTTGAACTCCATCGCCACCACGGCTTCGGAGATCAGCTCGCT
>CAMATD010000275.1 GCA_945860785.1 Variovorax sp. YR752
AACTGTGCGCGGCCGGAGGCCTGGCCGCCTTGCGGCAGCTGCGCGAGAGCAATGCCATCGCGGCCGATGCGCATGTGGTGCTGATGCTCACGGCCAACGCCTCGAGCGATCCGAGCTGGCCCGATCCGGCCGTCTAGACCCCCAAGGAACCACCATGCCGACGATGCATCGCCGGGCCTTTCTGGCCGCCGGCGCTACAGCCCTGCTCGCTGCAACGCAACCTGCGTGGGCGGCCTTCCCCGATCGACCCATCAAGCTCGTCGTGCCCTGGGCCGCGGGCGGCAGCACCGACGCCATTGCACGTGCGATGGCGCAGCGCATGAGCCAGACCATCGGCAGCCCGGTGATCGTGGACAACCGGCCCGGCGCCGCCGGCATGATCGGCACCGATGCAGCCGCCAAGGCGGCGCCCGACGGCTACACCATCGTCATCGTCGAGCTGCCGCATGCGATTGCACTGGCCGTGACGGCCAAGCTCCCGTACGACCTGCTGCGCGACTTCACGCCCGTGACCATGATCGGCACCTCGCCGCTGGTGTTCTTCGCGGGCATGGACGACGACAGCAAGGACTTCAAGACTTTCATCAAGACAGCGGCTGCCAAGCCGGCACCGCCCGCGATTGCCCACAGCGGCGCGGGCACCGTCAGCCACCTCGCGGCCGAGCTGCTCGCGGGTCGCACGAAGATCCGCTTCAACATGGTGCCGTACCGCGGCTCCGCGCCGGCGCTCACCGATGTGGCTGCCGGCACGGTGGCCGGCCACTTCGCGACGCTCGCCAGCGGCGCCAGCCTGCTGGGCGCCAACAGGATCCGTCCGCTGCTGGTGACGAGCACGCAGCGCGTGAACATTCCCGGCCTGCAGAACGTGCCCGCGCTCGCGGAGAGCGGCCTCAAGGGCATGGAGATCGACCAGTGGTGGGCCATGGTGGCGCCGGCCACCACGCCGCTCGACGTGATCGAGAAGCTGCGCCGCGAAGCCATCGCGGCACTCGAGCATCCTTCGGTGAAGGAGCGCCTGTCGGTGCTGGTCGTGCAGATGAAGGGTTCCACCCCCGGCGAGCTGCGCGCCTTCCTGCGCTCGGAGGCCGAGCGCAGGCAAAAGGCCGCGCACGAGATCGGCTTGCAGCCGCAATAAGCCGGGAGGCTACTTCGCGTCGCTGTACACGGTGGCGCGGGACACGCCCATGTGCGCCGCGGCAATCTCCGCGCCGCGCCGTATCTCCAGGAAGCCCGCCTTCTTCAGCTCCTGCACGAGCTGCTTGCGGTCGGCGGGTTTCAGCGAGCGCGAGGTGGTGGCGCGCGTCGCCGCGAATTCATCGATGCGCGTGTGGATGCGCACCGAATGGTTGGCGCCGGTGTCCAGGTGCTCGTGCACGTCCCTGTCGTCGATCTTCGTGAACTGCGAGATCGCGCCCTGGAAGCTCTGAAACAGCGTCAGGTCGACGTTGAGGCACAGCGCGGCCACGTACTCGCCGCTCTCGTCCTTGACGCCGATCGAAGTGCTCTTGACCTTTCGCCCGTCGGGAAAGGTGTTGGCGTAGTTCGCGATCACGGCCGGGTATTCCGGGTCGCGGATGCGCGCCAGCCCGAGCTCCGTGACCGACTGCCCGACCTGCCGTCCGCTCAGACTGTTCTCGATCGCATAGATCGCGTTCTTCGGATTGCTCAGGTCGTGCACCACGACTTCGCAGAAGGGCGCAAAGGTCTCGCCCAGGCCTTCGGCCATGTTGCGCAGCATCTCCAGCAATGGCTTGTTCGACTTCTTTTTCATCTCCCGGAATGTATCCAGGTCTGGACGAAGAATCCAGATTGTACAAAAAGTACATACCTGGATATATTATCCAGACGAAGCAAAGCCCAGGAGAAACGCCAATGACACGCCAGGAACCCGCACGCTACATCGACCCCCGGACCGGCAGGTACCACGACCTGTCCGAACGCCGTTGGCGCTCGGACGACGGCAACCCGATGATGGTGACGCCGCTGCCCGGCATCACGCGCGAGGACATCGATTCGCGCGAACGCTCGGTGTGGCGCTACCGCGCAGCCCTGCCCGTGGTGATCGACCGGCCCGTGAGCATGGGCGAAGGCTGTACGCTGCTGGTGCAGAAGCGCTGGGGTGGGCTCGAACCGTACTTCAAGCTCGAATGGTTCAACCCGACCTGCAGCTTCAAGGACCGCGGTGCCGCGGTGATGATTTCGTTCCTTCGCCAGCTGGGCATCGATGCGGTGCTGGAAGACAGCTCGGGCAACGGTGGCGCGGCCATTGCTGCGGCGGGTGCGGCCGCGGGCATCAGGGTCAAGGTGCTGGCGCCCAGCTACACGCCGGCGCCCAAGGTGGCGCAGATCCGGGCCTTCGGCGCGGAGGTGCAGCTCGTGCCCGGGCCGCGCGAGGAGTCCGAGCACGAGGCGGTGCGCCAGTCCCAATCGATCTTCTATGCGAGCCACAACTGGCATCCGTTCTTCCTGCAGGGCACGAAGACGCTGGCGTACGAACTCTGGGAAGACCTGGGTTTCGTCGCGCCCGACAACGTCGTGATTCCGGCCGGTGCGGGCAGCAATGTGCTGGGCTGCTACATCGGCTTCAAGGAACTGCTGGCCGCGGGGCAGATCCAGAAGCTGCCGCGGATCTTCGTGGCGCAGTCGCTGAACTGCTCGCCGGTCGATGCGAGCTTTGTCGCCGGCGTGGACACCCTGGTGGACCGCATCGTGAAGTCGACGATCGCCGAAGGCACGGCCATCAAGCGGCCTGTGCGTTTGCAGGAAATTCTTCAGGCACTGAGGGAGACGAATGGCAAGACGGTGGCGCTGACCGAGGAGCAGATTGCGGCGGCCGTGCGCCGCCTGGCTTCGACGGGCCTGTATGCCGAACCGACATCCGCAACGGCCGCCGCAGCCATCGACGTGCTGGCGCAGCGGGGCGACATCCAGGCCGGCGAAACCACGGTCGTGCTGCTGACCGGCACCGGCCTGAAGTCGACGCAGTTCATGACCGAGCTGTTCGGCGGCGCTGCCGCCTAGGGCCTGTCAACAGGCCCTGGCCCGAATCACCAGCCGTGCAGGCGGCTCCAGGCCGCGAGCTCGCCGCTGTCGGCGAGCGCGTGGTACTCGGGAAACTGCGCGCCGGTCGCGCAGGCGTGGTTGGGCAGGATGCGCAGCCGCGTGCCGAGCGGAAAGCGCGCGACGATGTCGGCATCGGGCGCGCCGACGCGAGACAGGATGCCGTGCTCCTGGTTGGCGCCGACTAGCACATAGCCTTCGAGCAGCGTGCCGTGCGCATCGCAGACCTGGCCATAGCCGAAGTCGTGCTTCTGCTTCTGCGTGCCGCGGTCCCGGCTCATCGCCATCCAGCCCGCATCGACGATGGCCCAGCCCTTGTCGGCCTGGTGGCCGATCACGGTCGTGAGCACGCTCAGCGCAATGTCCTCTGGCGCGCAGACGCCGATGTTGTGCATCACGAGATCGAAGAAGACATAGACGCCGGCGCGCACCTCGGTCACGCCGTCGAGCTGCGTGGCGGAAAGCACGGTGGGCGTGGAGCCCACGCTCACCACGGGGCAGGGCAGGGCAGGCCGGCCGCGCGCAACCGTTCGGCCGCATGCACGCAGCCTGCGCGTTCCTGCTCGGCCATGGCCGTGAGCGCTTCGGGTGTGTCGAAGTCGTAGCTGGAGCCTGCATGAGTCAGCACACTGCTCAGGCGCATGCCGCCATCCTGCAGGATGCGGGCGACTTCCAGCAGCGCAGGTTCATCGGGCTTGATGCCTGAGCGGTGCCCGTCGGTATCGATCTCGATCAGCACCTCGAAGACGTCGCCTTCCGCGCGGCCGAAGGCGACGATGGCGGCGGCGGAGGCTGCGCTGTCCGTGATGATCTTCAGCTGACAGCCGCGGCGGCGCAGCGCCAGTGCCTGGGGCAGCTTGCCTGGCGCCATGCCGACGGCATAGAGGATGTCGTCGATGCCATCGGCATGGAACTGCGCCGCTTCCTTGAGCGTGGAAACGGTGATGCCCTGCGCGCCGGCGGCCAGCTGCGCCCGCGCGACCGGCGTGCACTTGCTGGTCTTGACGTGGGGACGGAAGCGCACGCCGAGCGCGTTCATCCGGTCCTGCATGCGCGCGATGTTGTGTTGCATGCGCCGCAGGTCGATGACGGCGGCGGGGGTGTCGAGGGTGGAGAGGGTGTCCATGGTGTGCGTTCGGAGGGAGGGGGTTACCAGGGCCAGGCGAGGCGCGTGCCCGTGCCGGTTGCGGTCGCGCGTTCGTGGAGCAGGCGCGCGACGGTCAGGTCCTGGAGCGCCAGGCCGGTCATGTCGAAGACGGTGATGTCGCCGGGGGCTCGCTGGACGAGCGTCTTGCCGTTCAGCAGGTCGCCCAGTTCGGTGGTCGGCGTGTCGGGTGCCCACTGGGTTTCGCCGATCTGCTGCGCCTGCGTGCGGTCATCGACGAACAGGCGAACGCGTGGCAACAGGCCGTCGGGGAGTTCGCGCTTGCCTCGCGTGTCGGCGCCGACGCAGTTCAGGTGCGTGCCGGGTTGCACGGCGTCCGGATCGAACAGCGCGCCGGCGCCCGGCGTCGCGGTGATCACGATGTCGCTCTGGGCGACGGCGGCGTTGCGGTCGGTGACAGGCGCGATATTGCAGCGGGCCGCAAAGCCTTCTTCGAAGGCGGCGTTGCGCCGGCCATCGACACCGATGTAGAGAACCTCGCGCAGCGAAGGCAGCAGGCGCAAGGCGAAATCGAGTTGGATGCGCGCCTGAACGCCGGTGCCGAAGAGGCACAGGCGCGTGCTGTCAGGCCGCGCGAATTGCTGGAGGCCGAGCCCGCCCGCCGCCCCGGTGCGCACGGTCGTGACCGCATTGCCGTCGATCAGGCACAGGGGCCGGCCCGTGGCGGGGTCGATCAGCATCGATCGTCGCCTGGTGGGGCTCGCCGCCGCGTTGCCGGTTGCCGGGCCAGAAGCCGGCCGCCTTGAAGCCGAGCAGGCCCTGCGCCTGCACATCGCCCGACTTGATGCCGAACACACCGCCCGTGGCCAGCGGTTCGCGTACGACCGGGAAGACGCGGCCCTCGCGGTCGCTGTGAAGCACAAAGGCCTCGCGCACGGCGTGAAGCACGTCGTCGAGGGAGAGGAGCGCGTCGACCTGGTTCTTGTCGAGCAGCAGGAGAAGGGCGTCGGCAGGCAGCGTCAGGGAAGTCATCTGGAAATATTATCTACTTCCAGACAAAAAATCAACCAAGGGCGGCAGCCGCCGTCCGGGTCAGCGCCCCGTATGCACCTTGATCCGGATCGTCGCCACGTCCCAGCCCCTGTTCTTGAGCCGTGTCACCAGCATCGGCGCCAGCTGGCGCAGCTTGGCGGCCGCGGCGCTGCCATTCACCAGCAGGCACCAGACGTCGCCCTCGGCCGGCCCGGCCTGGACGGCGCCGCGCATGGCCGGCGGGATCAGTCCTTCCACGGCTTTGAGCCGCTCGGCCGTGTCGCGCGCACGCGCCATTAGGCTTCCCAGGGTGGGCGAGCCTTCGGCAGCCTGTTGCAGGCTGACGGCGGGGACGGTACGGCGATACATGGGTAATCCAGGGGTTAGAAACAAGACAGCTAAAATGCTCGGTTTGCCGGCGTTCGCGCCGGAAAAAAGGCTGCTTGCCTTCGAACTTGATTTCGAAGCGGGCGCGCCCAACTGCTTTCACCATATCTTAGGGAATCCGGTCGCAGTGCCTGTCGTGTCAGGTGCCCGCCCATCTCCACCCAATGGCAACCAACTTCCTGACCCAGATCTTCGGCAGTCGCAACGACCGGCTCCTCAAGCAGTATCGCAAGACGGTGGAACGCATCAATGCGCTCGAACCCGAGTTCGAGAAGCTCAGCGACGACGCGCTGCGCGCCAAGACGCAGGAGTTCAAGGACCGCATCGCCAAGGGCGAGACCCTCGATGCCCTGCTGCCGGAGGCTTTTGCCACGGTGCGCGAAGGCTCCAAGCGCGTCATGAAGATGCGCCACTTCGACGTCCAGCTGCTCGGCGGCATGGCGCTGCACAACGGCAAGATCTCCGAAATGCGCACCGGCGAAGGCAAGACGCTGACCGCCACGCTGCCGGTGTACCTGAATGCGCTGACTGGCAAGGGCGTGCACGTGGTCACGGTGAACGACTACCTCGCCAGCCGCGACGCCAAGTGGATGGGCCGGCTCTACAACTTCCTCGGGCTGTCGGTGGGCATCAACCTGCCGCAGATGCCGCGCGAGGAAAAGCAGGAAGCCTACGGCAGCGACATCACCTACGGCACGAACAACGAGTACGGCTTCGACTACCTGCGCGACAACATGGTCTACGAGCCCGGCGACCGGGTTCAACGCGGCCTGAACTACGCGATCGTCGACGAGGTGGACTCGATCCTGATCGACGAGGCCCGCACGCCGCTGATCATCAGCGGCCAGGCCGAAGACCACACCGACCTCTACCTGGCGATCAACAAGGTGGTGCCGCTCTTGACCAAGCAGGAAGGCGAAGCCGATCCGCGCACGGGCGAAGGCGTCACGGTGCCGGGCGACTTCACGGTCGACGAGAAGACGCACCAAGTGTTCCTGACCGAAGACGGCCACGAGAACGCCGAGCGCATCCTGGGCGAGTTCAAGCTGCTGCCCGACGGCGCTTCGCTCTACGACCCGGCCAACATCACGCTGCTGCATCACCTGAATGCGGCGCTGCGTGCACGTCACCTGTACCACCGCGACCAGCACTACGTGGTGCAGCAGGGCGAAGTGATCATCGTCGACGAGTTCACCGGCCGCCTCATGACGGGCCGCCGCTGGAGCGACGGCCTGCACCAGGCCGTGGAAGCCAAGGAAGGCGTCGAGATCCAGGCCGAGAACCAGACGATGGCCTCGATCACCTTCCAGAACTACTTCCGCCTGTACGGCAAGCTGGCCGGCATGACCGGCACGGCCGCCACCGAGGCCTACGAGTTCCAGGAAATCTACGGTCTCGAGACCACGATCATTCCGCCCAACCGCATCAGCAAGCGCGAAGACCAGCTCGACCGCGTCTACAAGACCACGCGCGAAAAGTACGAAGCGGCGATCCAGGACATCCGTGAATGCTACGAGCGCGGCCAGCCGGTGCTGGTGGGCACTTCGTCGATCGAGAACTCCGAAATCATCGACGGCCTGCTCACCAAGGCAGACCTGCCGCACCAGGTGCTCAACGCCAAGCAGCATGCGCGCGAAGCCGACATCGTGGCGCAGGCCGGCCGCACGAAGATGATCACCATCGCGACCAACATGGCCGGCCGCGGTACCGACATCGTGCTGGGCGGCAACATCGAGAAGATGATCGAGGCGGTCGAGAACGACGAAGGCCGCGACGCCGCCGCCAAAGAGGCCGACATCGAGCACATCCGCGCCGAGTGGACCAAGGACCACGAGTTCGTCAAGTCGCTCGGCGGCCTGCGCATCATCGCGACCGAGCGCCACGAGTCGCGCCGCATCGACAACCAGCTGCGCGGCCGTTCGGGCCGCCAGGGCGACCCGGGCTCCTCGCGCTTCTACCTGAGCCTGGATGATCCGCTGATGCGCATCTTCGCGGGCGACCGCGTGAAGGCGATCATGGACCGCCTCAAGATGCCCGACGGCGAGGCCATCGAGGCCGGCATCGTCACGCGCAGCATCGAGAGCGCGCAGCGCAAGGTCGAGGCGCGCAACTTCGACATCCGCAAGCAATTGCTCGAATACGACGACGTGTCGAACGACCAGCGCAAGGTGATCTACCAGCAGCGCAACGACATCCTCGACGCGGGCGACCTCACGGCGCAGATCGGCGCGCTGCGCGAAGGCTGCTTCATGGACCTGGTGCGGCAGTACGTGCCGACCGAATCGGTCGAAGAGCAGTGGGACCTGGACGCCCTCGAGAAGAGCCTCTTCACCGAGTGGGGCCTGGACATGCCGATCAAGAAGGAGGTCGAGGCCGCCGACGCCATCTCCGACGAGGACATCCTCGAGAAGGTGGTCAAGGCCGCCAACGAGAGCTTCGACGCCAAGGTGACGCTGATCGGCCAGGAGAACTTCACCCAGTTCGAACGCATGGTGCTGCTGCAGAGCATCGACACGCACTGGCGCGAACACCTGGCCTCGCTCGACTACCTGCGCCAGGGCATTCACCTGCGCGGCTATGCGCAGAAGCAGCCCAAGCAGGAATACAAGCGCGAAGCCTTCGAACTCTTCGGCCAGTTGCTCGACTCGGTCAAGAACGAAGTCACGCGCCAGCTGATGACGGTGCGCGTGCAGTCGGGCGAGCAGCTCGAAGAAGCCGCGGAAGCGATGGAAAGCCGCGGGGAGAACGTCTCCAACATCACCTACAGCGCGCCGACCGAAACCGGCGAGGTCGAGGTGCGTGTGGACGAAGAAAACCAGCGCCGCATCGCAGCCGCCGGGCTGGGTGCGCTCAGCACCGAGGC
>CAMATD010000276.1 GCA_945860785.1 Variovorax sp. YR752
CGGGCAGGGTGGCTACTGATTCTTCAATTTCGGCCTCTGGCGGCACAAAGTGTTCGCCATAGCGGTGGTTGAAGCTGTGCGCCATGTCGCGCGCCATTTCGATGTGCTGCACCTGGTCACGGCCCACGGGCACCTTGTGGGCGTTGAACATCAGGATGTCCGCGCCCATCAGCACCGGGTACATGAAGAGGCCGGCCGTCACGTCGGCATCTGGGTCCTCACCCTTGGCGATGTTCTTGTCGAGCTGGGCCTTGTAGGCATGGGCGCGGTTGAGCACGCCCTTGCCGGTGAAGCAGGTGAGGAGCCAGGTGAGTTCGGGAATCGCGGCGATGTCCGACTGGCGGTAGAAGGTAACGCGTTCCGGGTCGAGCCCACAGGCCAGCCAGCTGGCGGCGATCTCGAGCGTGGAGCGCTGGATCAGCGCTGGCTCCTGCACCTTGATGAGGGCGTGGTAGTCGGCCAGGAAGAAGAAGCTCTCGACACCGGGCGCGACGCTCTGCCGCACCGAATGGCGGATCGAGCCGACGTAGTTGCCGAGGTGGGGCGTGCCGGACGGGGTGATCCCGGTCAGGACGCGCAGGGGAGCAGAAGAAGACGAGGCCATGGAACGAAAAGACTTAGAGCAGCAATGCCTTGAGCGGGGTGATGAGCAGGTTGATGACGAAGTAGCCGACGTCCATCAGGGGCCGCAGCCAGAAGGTGCTGACGACACCCGCAATAACCAGGCCCATCACGATGAAGAAGCCGTAGGGCTCGATGCGCGCGAGAAAATTCTGTGCCGCTCCGCTGGGCAGCAGCCCGGCCAGCACGCGGCCGCCATCGAGCGGAGGCAGCGGAAACAGGTTGAAGGCCCACATCACGAGATTGACCAGAATGCCGCCCTGCGCCATCTTGATGAAAAAGGTTTCATTGATGCCAGCGGCAACCAGCGCCACCAACACCAGGGCCCAGAGGATGGCCTGGATGAAGTTCGACACCGGCCCTGCCAATGCCACCCAGATCATGTCGCGCTTCGGATGGCGCAGCCGTCCGAAGTTGACGGGCACCGGCTTGGCATAGCCGAACAGGAACGCGCCCGAGGTCGCGAAGTACAGCATCAGCGGCATCAGGATGGTGCCGATGGGATCGATGTGCTTCAGCGGATTGAGGGTGACCCGGCCCATCACCTCGGCGGTGTTGTCGCCGAAGTGGCGCGCGACATAGCCGTGGGCCGCCTCGTGCACGGTAATCGCGAAGATCACGGGCAGTGCGTAGATGAGAACGGTCTGTAGGAGGTTGGAAATATCCACTGGGCGATTGTGTCAGACGGGCACTGGTTATCAGTTCCAACTTCTTTTCAGAGACCGAGCACGGCCAGCGATCCGCGTCCCTGTCGCACGACAACCGGGTCGTCGCCCGTGCCCATGGGCGTCAGGTCGACCACGGTGGTGGGCTGCGAAGGGCAGGCGCCCGCATCGATGACCGCACCGATCTGTTTTTCGAAGCGTTCGCGGATGGTCTGCGCGTCGTTCAGCGCTTCGGTTTCGCCGGGCGCGATCAGCGTGGTGGCGAGCAGTGGTGCGCCGTGCAGCATCAGCAATTCGAGCAGCACCTTGTGGTCGGGCACGCGCAGGCCGATGGTCTTGCGCTGCGGATGGCTCACGCGCCGCGGCACCTCCTTGGTAGCTTCGAGCAGGAAGGTGTAGGGGCCCGGCGTGGCGGCCTTCAGCAGGCGGTACTGCTTGTTGTCGACGCGCGCGTAGTTGGCCAGCTCGCTCAGGTCGCGGCACAGCAGCGTGAGGTGGTGCTTCTCGTCGACCTGGCGGATGCGGCGCAGCTGGTCGACCGCGTCCTTGTCGTCGAGGTGGCAGGCCAGGGCATAGCTCGAGTCGGTCGGTACCGCGACGATCTCGCCGCGCTCGAGCAACGCGACGGCCTGCTTCAGCAAGCGCTGCTGCGGGTTCTCGGGATGGACTTCGAAGTACTGGGCCATAGAGCGATCTCCTGATCAGGATTCTGCGGGTTCGATCGGCACGCGTCGCTCGCGCACCGTGAGTCACGCACCGGCCGCGCCGCAGACCGCGATCATCGAGATGCCGATGAGCGAGAAGCGGTCGGGCACATGGGAAAAAATGAGCCATCCGCCCAGCATGGCAAAGGCGATCTGCGCATAGAGGTACGGCGTGAGCGTGGAGGCCGGCGCGCGCTGGTAGGCCAGGATCAAAATGAAGTGACCCACCGTGCCCATGAAGCCCATGAGGCACAGCAGCGCCCACCACTCCCACGAGGGCAGGGCCGTCCACACGAACGGCAGCGCGAGCGAAGCGATCAGCGTGCCGACCCAGCCGGTGTAGAAATGCATCGTGAGCGGGTTCTCGGTCTGCGCCAGCTTGCTCGTGAGCACCTGGAACCATGCGTTGGTCAGCACCAGGCCGATCGGCAGCAGGATGGCCCAGCTGAACGCGCCGCCGCCCGGCCGCAGGATCACCAGCGTGCCGATGAAGCCGCCCGCCACCAGCGTCCAGCGCAGCGGCGAGACATGCTCCTTGAGCGTGGTGGCCGCGAGCAGCGTGATCACCCAGCGGCGCGATCAGCACGATCGAGGTGAACTCGGCCAGCGGCATGTAGCGCAGGCTCAAAAAGGCCAGCGTGCTCGACACCAGCAGCAGCGCGCCACGCAGCAGCTGATAGCGCGGATGCCGCGTGCGCAGCAGCGCAGTGCCACGCAGCGGCAACAGCACCGCCGTGGTGGCCACGGCCTGGAAGGCATAGCGGAACCACACGGCCATGAGAATCGGCACGCCGGCGGTCGATGCCTTGGTGGCCGTGTCGAGCGTGGCGAAGCAGGCCACGGCCACGATCACCATGCCGATGCCGGCGAGGATGCGTTCCGATTCCTTGCTGCGGCCAAGCTGCTGCGCAGCGCGTGCATTCGCCAGCGCAACGCTGGCCGCGTTGTCGATGCCGGGCCCGGGGCTCTGGCTCACTGCTGGATGCGATGGCCGAGCAGTTCCCACACCGGCGTGAGTGCGCCAGGCAACGGTGGCAGCTTGCCGAGATCGCAATGGCTCTCGTCGGGGCTGTGGAAATCGCTGCCGCGCGAGGCGGCGAAATCGAACTCGAGTGCCTTGTCGGCGTATTCGACGTACTCGGCTGGTGTGTGGCTGCCCGTGACGACCTCGATCGCCTGGCCGCCGTGTGCCTTGAACTCGAGGCACAGCGCGTACTCCTCATTGGCCGTGAACTTGTAGCGGCCCGGGTGCGCGATCACGGCCATGCCCTTGGCGGCAGTGATCCAGTGCACCGCGTCCTTCAGCGAGGCCCAGCGGTGCGGCACGTAGCCGGGCTTGCCTTCGGTGAGGAACTTGCGGAACACCTCGGACGTGTCGCGGCAGTGGCCCTGCTCGACCAGGAAACGCGCGAAGTGCGTGCGCGAGATCAGCTCGGGGTTGCCGACGAACTTGAGCGCGCCTTCGTAGGCGCCGTGGATACCGACCTTGGCCAGCCCCTCGGACATCTCCTGCGCGCGCTTGCCGCGGCCGCCACGGGTGTCGTAGAGGCCTTGCGTCATGGCGGCGTCGTCGGGGTCAAAGCCCAGGCCGACGATGTGCACGGTTTCGTTCGCGAAGGTCACCGAGATCTCGGTGCCGGTGAGGTAGCGCATGCCGTTCTCGTGCGCTGCTGCGGCCGCGCGGTGCTGGCCGCCGACTTCATCGTGATCGGTGAGGGCCCAGAGCTCGACGCCGTTGGCGGCTGCGCGGGCGGCCAGCGCTTCGGGCGTCAGTGTGCCGTCGGAGACCACGGAGTGGCAGTGAAGATCGGCATTGAGAATGGTGGACACCTCCCCATTCTAGGGGGTCTGGAACATCGATGCGGGCGCATGGATGCTGCACGAGACGCTACTAAATAAATAGCATTAATGCGCCGCCGCATGCGGCTCAGCGCTTCTTGCGAAAAGCCGCCCAGGCTGCCACGGCGGTGAAGGTCGCGACGATGGCCACCACGATCCAGAAAGCGTGCTTGTGCTCCGCGAGCGGAATGCCGCCCACGTTCATGCCGAACAGGCCCGCGAGGATGTTGATGGGCAGCGCGAGCACCGTGACCACCGTCAGCACGAACAGGCTGCGGTTGTTGTCCTCGTTGACGTTGGCCGCTCTTTCTTCCTGTAGCAGCTTGATGCGTTCCTGCAGCGCCTGCATGTCGCGCAGCACCACCGAGAAATCCTCGGTCGAGCCGCGCAGCTCCTGCGCATCGGACTCGGACATCCATGAGGGCGGCCCTTGCAGCAGGCGGAACAGCGCGGCGGGCTTGGGCGCGAGCAGGCGCTGCAGCCGCACCAGTAAGCGCCGCAGCACGCCGAGCCGCGCGCGCTTGTGGTCGAGCCGGCCGGCGAGCAGCTCGTCTTCGATGTGGTCGATGCGCGAGGTGACGCCGCGCACGATCTTCACCAGCACATCGGCCTGCGCGCGCAGCAGGTGTTCGAGCAGCTCGGTACTGGAGCGCGGCGCGTCGCCCGCCTTCACGGCCGTGCGCAGCGCATCGACCGAGCGCAGCGGCTTGGTGCGCGCCGTGACCACGAGGCGCGGGCCCACGCTGATCCACAGCGTGGAGATGTCCGAGGGCTCGAAGCTGAACTCGAAGTGCACGTCGTTGATGACCGCGATCAGCGAGTCGTCGGCGCGCTCGATGCGCGTGGAGGGCAGGCCGTCGTGCAGCGTCTCGTAGAAAGTGTCCGAGAGATTCGCGTGCCGCACGAGCCAGCGCTCGGCCTGTGCATGGCTCAGGTTGAAGTGCAGCCAGACGTAGGCGCTGTTGCCTTCACCTGTCGCGTCATCGGGCTGCGCGCCGAGCCACGTCGCCGCCTGCGCCGAGTCGATGGCGCGCGCGGGTTCCGGCGCCGCGGCGTCGAAGAGGTAGCCGCAGATCAGCCCGGCTTCGTCGCCGCCATAGGACTGGGCGGCGAGGTCATGAAATGCCGACAAGATGCGTGAGTCAGAAAATGCGGGTGAATATCCAGTAGAGCGAGCCCGACAGCAGCATGGCCACCGGCAGCGTCAGCACCCAGGCGCCAGCGCAAGGTTGCGCAGCGTGGACATCTGCAGGTCGGAGCCGCTGGCCGTCATCGTGCCGGCCACGCCAGACGAGAGCACGTGCGTGGTCGACACCGGCAGGCCGTACATGTCGGCCGCGCCGATGGTGATCATCGCCACCACTTCGGCCGACGCGCCCTGGGCGTAGCTCAGATGCGTCTTGCCGATCTTCTCGCCGACCGTGACGACGATGCGCTTCCAGCCGATCATCGTGCCCAGGCCCAGCGCGATGGCCACCGCCACCTTGACCCATAGCGGGATGAAGCGCGTTGCATCGTCGAGCTCCTGGCGGAACGCGCCGACCCTGGACTTGGTCTCGTCGTTGAACCTCGCGGCACCGCTCTTGTCCAGGTGGCGGATGGCTTCGGACGCCAGGTACATGTCATTGCGCACGTTGGCCACGGAATCGGCCGGCACGCCGGCGAGCGAGCCGTGCTGCTTGACCTGCTCGCCGATGCTGCCCACGGTGACGGCCAGCGCGGGCACGACCGTGTCGTTGAATTCGCGCGTGCGCACATAGGTGGAGAGCGCTTCGCGCGCGGCTGCCGGCTGCAAGGCGGGCAGCGAGGTCGGCACGCTGCGGTTCAGCGCGGTCTGGGCCATTTCGGCCACGGCCACGAACTTCACCGTCTCGTTGGCGGGCATCGCGCGGTTCAGCGCATAGGCCATCGGCACCGTGCCCACCAGGATCAGCATGATCAGGCCCATGCCCTTCTGGCCGTCGTTGGAGCCGTGCGCGAACGAGACGCCGGTGCAGGTCAGGATCAAGAGGCCGCGGATCCACCACGGCGGCGGCGTGCTGCCCTTGGGCTCTTCATAGAGTGCGCGGTTCTTCACGAAGGCGCGCAGCGCCAGCAGCAGCAGCAGCAGGGCGGCGCAGCCGAAGCCCACCAGCGGCGACAGCAACAGCGAATAACCGACCTTGGTGGCCTGCGCCCAATCGACACCGCTGGTGCCGTCGCGCCCGTGCATCAGCGCGTTGGCAATGCCCACGCCGATGATCGAGCCGATCAGCGTGTGCGAAGAAGAGGCCGGCAGGCCGAGCCACCAGGTGCCCAGGTTCCAGATGATGGCGGCGATCAGCAGCGCGAACACCATCGCAAAGCCCGCGCCCGAACCCACCTGCAGAATGAGTTTCACCGGCAGCAGCGCGATGATGCCGAAGGCCACCGCACCACTCGACGCCAACACGCCCAGGAAGTTGAAGAAGCCCGACCACACCACCGCGAAGTTGGGCGGCAGCGAGTGGGTGTAGATCACCGTGGCCACCGCATTGGCCGTGTCGTGGAAGCCGTTGACGAACTCGAAGCCCAAGGCGATCAGCAGCGCCACACCCAACAGGATGTAGGGCACCCAAGTCGTCACCGGTGCGCCCGAGGCGCTGACGTCGCTGGCAAGGCTCCAGGCCGTGAAGAGCAGGCCCGCGGCGAGCAGGCCCACGAAAGTGATCAGCGTGATCGGGCCGGGCTTGGCGTCGAGCTTGGGCCGGTGTGCCGCGGTGGGCGCGGCCGGCATCTCCGTGTTCGGGGCGGCGAGCGTGTTCATGGGCGGTTTTTGGCTGTTGGAGTGGCCCCAGATGGTGTTCGCGCCATGTGACAACTCTGTGTCGATCGGCTGCAAACCGTCACGCCGCAGTCATATGCGGCGTGCAGCATGCTTTTTCCTGCCCCACCACTCCTCCCTTTCCATCATGCTGACGAGCGCACTTCCAGACCACGAAGACCTGATGCAACGCATCGCCCGCGACCTGATCGACAGCTACGACGAAGAGCTCGAGCTGGAAATCGAAGACCGCAACATCGACGGCCTCGACCCCTCCGCCTCCGCAGTCACCGACAAGGCGGCGCGACAGGCCTACTTCAAGGAGCTGTTTCGCCTGCAGGGCGAGCTGGTCAAGCTGCAGGACGGGGTGCAGCACAGCAAGCAGAAGGTCGTCATCCTGTTCGAAGGCCGCGATGCGGCGGGCAAGGGCGGCGTCATCAAGCGCATCACCCAGCGGCTGAACCCGCGCGTGGCTCGCGTGGCCGCGCTGCCGGCGCCCAACGACCGCGAACGCACGCAATGGTACTTCCAGCGCTACGCCGCGCACCTTCCGGCCGCCGGCGAGATGGTGCTGTTCGACCGCAGCTGGTACAACCGCGCCGGCGTCGAGCGCGTGATGGGCTTCTGCTCGGACGACGAGTACGAGGAGTGCTTCCGCACCGTGCCCGAGTTCGAGAAGATGCTGGTGCGCTCGGGCATCAAGCTCATCAAGTACTGGTTCTCCATCACCGACGACGAGCAGCACATGCGCTTCCTCGGTCGCATCCACGATCCGCTCAAGCAGTGGAAGTTGAGCCCGATGGACCTCGAAAGCCGCCGCCGCTGGGAGGAATACACCAAGGCGAAGGAAATCATGCTGGAGCGCACCCACATCCCCGAGGCGCCGTGGTGGGTGGTGCAGGCGGTCGACAAGAAGAAGGCACGCCTGAACTGCATCAGCCACCTGCTGGGCCAGTTGCCGTACCAGGAAGTGGCGCATCCGCCGGTCGAGCTGCCGGCGCGCGTGCGGCATGACGACTATCTGCGCCAACCCGTGCCTGCGAACATGGTCGTTCCAGAAATCTACTGAGGCCCTCTGGCCTCGCGGCCGTTTGGCCGGCTGGCGCTTTGCCCTCACACTGCGCCATGGCCCGTCGTTCCACCGCTTCCGTTTTCGCCCGCGCCTACGAGCGCAACCTGAAGGCACTCACCAAGATCACGCTGAGCAACAGCAAGCGCGTGACGGGGCAGGTTCAGCGCGCGACCGCCAAGCGGCTCAAGCCACCGCCCGGCAAGGGCGACTGGCTCAGCGGCATGGCGCTCGGCCCCGGCGGTGCGCGGGGCTATCACCTGTTTCGTCCCGCGGATCTGCACGTGCAGCCCGGCGAGAAGCTGCCGCTCATGGTCATGCTGCACGGCTGCGGCCAGACCGGGCACGACCTTGCGGCCAGCACGCGCATGAACGCACTGGCGGTCCGCCAGCGTTTCCTGGTGCTCTACCCCGAACAGGACCGGCTGGCTCATCCGCAGGGCTGCTGGAATTGGTACGAGCGCCGCTCCGGCAAGGCCGACGCCGAGGCCGCGACGCTGATGGCCGCGGTCGACCAAGCCTGCATGCTGTACCCGGTGGACCGCGACCGCGTGGCGCTGGCCGGGCTCTCGGCTGGCGCCAGCATGGCGGCGCTGCTGGCCACGCGCTATCCGCTGCGCTTTCGTGCGGTCGTCATGCATTCGGGCGTGGCGCCTGGCGCCGCCAAGTCGTCGGCCACCGCCCTCGGTGCCATGCGCGGGGAGAACGTGCCGCCCATGCCTGCCACCGCGGTCGGCAAGGCGATGGGG
>CAMATD010000277.1 GCA_945860785.1 Variovorax sp. YR752
GGGGCGAGTCCCGGCCCCGGAAAACACCCCCTACTCAGCAGTCTTCAAGACAGAGGTGTCAACCTCCAGCCCCCCTCCGCGCATACCGCTGCGCCAGCACGGCACAGACCATCAGCTGCATCTGGTGAAACAGCATCAGCGGCAGCACGATGGCCCCCACCGCGTGCGAAGCGAACAGCACCTTCGCCATCGGAATCCCGCTGGCCAGGCTCTTCTTGGAGCCGCAGAACACGATCGTGATTTCGTCCGCCGTATCGAACCCCAGCTTGCGCGCCATCAGCGTCGTCAGGCCCAGCGCGAGCCCCAGCACCACCGCGCACGCCACCAGCAACCCGACCAGCGCATGCGCGGGCACCTGCCGCCACAACCCCTCGATCACGGCCGCGCTGAAGGCCGTGTAGACGACCAGCAGGATCGACCCCTGGTCCACGAACTTCAGGACCGCAGCGCGGCGCTGGATCCACTTCCCGATCAGGGGCCGCAGCAGATGCCCCACCACGAACGGCACCATCAGCTGCAGCAGGATGCGGCCGATCGACCCCAGCGACGAGGTCGCATGGCCACCGTTGGGCAGCACCACGAGATTGACCAGCACCGGCGTGATGAACACGCCCAGCAGCGTGGAAGCCGACGCACTGCAGATCGCCGCGGGCAGATTGCCCCGCGCCATGGCCGTGAACGCAATGGCGGACTGCACCGTGGCGGGCAGCACACAGAGATACAGCACACCCGTGTAGAGCTCCGGTGTCATCAGCGGCAAGAGCAGCGGCTTGAGCGCCAGCCCGAGCAGCGGAAACAGCACGAAGGTGCTGCCGAACACCAGCAGGTGCAGCCGCCAGTGCGTGATGCCGTTCATGATCGCTTCGCGCGACAGCTTGGCGCCGTGCAGGAAGAACAGCAGGCCGATGGCCACTGTCGTGAGGATTTCGAACAGATGCGCCAGTTTGCCGCTCGCCGGCAGCAGGCTGGCAAAGGTCACGACCGAGAGAAGCGCGAAGGTGAAATTGTCGGGAAGAAAGCGGGAGCGGGGCATGACGGAATTGGAGCGCCGCACGACGCGACCCGTGCAGCAGATTCAGCAGATGGATATGTGATTTCCGCGCATGAATCTCGTCGCCAATTTGCGGAGCCCGGCGCGTGCTCCTCGCGCCAAGGGGCAATTTTCGGCGAAGTCCGGCATGGTTTGCCGGCCCGCGCACGAATTGCCCCGGCTCAATGTGCAGTTTGCGAGCTGAACTGCTCCTGACGACGCCGCACGCAGTAGTCGATCAGGTCGTCGATCTCCGTGGCCTTGTCGAACACCGCATCGGCGCCCAGTTGCACGCATTTGCGTCGCATCTCGGGCGTGGCGTAGTTGCTGAGCACCACCATTTTCTGGGCCGGATCACGGTGGCGACAGGCTTCGAGCACGCGCAGACCGGTGCCCTCCTTGAGAAACAGGTCGACGATGGCCAGGTCCCATGCGCGACAGCCAGTGCGAGCCTTCGGCCTCCGTCTCGGCCTGGCCGACCGGGTCGACCCGCGCCACCTCGCGCAACGTCCCTACCAGGGTCTCGCGGATGGTGAGGTTGTCTTCGACGATGAAGGTGCGAATGGTGGTCATGACGGCTGGCCTCGGCACTGGTTTGTCACAGCCTGCAAATTGCGCCCGGCACAAGTCGAAGGCATGACACCCCGCCGCGGGCAGGACGAATCCGGCGGGACGCCGTCGGTCTT
The DNA here is from genome assembly GCA_945860785.1 of Variovorax sp. YR752. GTDB lineage: Bacteria > Pseudomonadota > Gammaproteobacteria > Burkholderiales > Burkholderiaceae_C > Variovorax. The sequence continues at coordinate 1,717 of CAMATD010000277.1, forward strand.
TTTCAGAGCGTGAGGATCGTGCAGCCCGTGGTCTTGCGCGCTTCCAGGTCGCGGTGCGCCTGCTGCACGTCGGCCAATGCGTAGCGCTGGTCGATCGGGATCTTCACGGCGCCGCTCTGCACCACCGCGAACAGGTCGTCGGCCATCGCCTGCGTGGCTTCGCGCGTGGCGATGTGCGTGAACAGCGTGGGCCGGGTGATGTAGAGCGATCCCTTCGAGGCCAGCGTGCCCAGGTTGATCGGCGGCACCGGACCGGAGCCGTTGCCGAAGATGGCCAGCAGCCCGAACGGGCGCAGGCTGTCGATCGAGCCCTCGTAGGTGTCCTTGCCCACCGAGTCGTACACCACCTTCACGCCCTTGCCGCCGGTGATCTCCTTCACGCGGGTCGCACAGTTCTCGGTGCTGTAGTTGATGGCATGCGACGCGCCGTACTCGAGCGCGAGCTTGCACTTGGCGTCGCTGCCCGCGGTACCGATGAGCTGCAGTCCCAGTGCCTTGGCCCACTGGCAGGCGATCAGGCCGACACCGCCGGCCGCTGCGTGAAACAGGATGAAGTCGCCGGCCTGCAGGCCTTCGGCCGGCAGCGTCTTCTTCAGCAGGTACTGCGTGGTTAGGCCCTTGAGCATCATGGCGGCCTCGGTCTCGAAGGAGATGGCGTCGGGCAGCTTGCAGACGTTCTTGGCCAGCATCACGCGCAGCTCGCTGTAGGCGCCGGGTGGGTTGCTCGCATAGGCGGCGCGGTCGCCGGGCTGCAGGTGCGTCACGCCCTCGCCCACCGCCTCGACCACGCCCGAGGCTTCCATGCCCAGCTGCAGCGGCATCTGGAACGGATAGAGCCCGCTGCGCTGGTACGTGTCGATGAAGTTCAGGCCCACGGCCTTGTGGCGGATGCGGATCTCGCCGGGGCCGGGGTCGCCGACTTCCACGTCGACGATCTTCAGTTCTTCGGGGCCGCCATGGCGGTCGATACAGACGGCTTTGCTCAACATCGTTGCAGTCTCCACACGCAGAAAAAGAAGAGGCGCATCGTGCCATGTTTGGCTTTCCCGTGACGGAGTGGGTCATTTCATTGCCGGTAGAGTCGGCGGCCATGCAGACACAGCAGCGCCTCACGCCCCTCACCGTCCTTCTGCTCATCGTGCCGCCGCTGCTCTGGGCCAGCAACGCCGTGGTCGGCCGGCTGGTGCGCGATCTGGTGTCGCCGCTCACGCTGAACTTCGTTCGCTGGGTCATCGCGTTCGTGCTGCTGCTGCCGTTCGCGGCGCCGGTGCTGCGCGGCAGCAGTCCGCTGTGGGCGCACTGGAAGCGCTACGCCGTGCTCGGGCTGCTGGGCATCGGCCTCTACAACGCGTTCCAGTATCTGGCGCTGCAGACTTCCACGCCGATCAACACCACGCTGGTGGGTTCCAGCCTGCCGCTGTGGATGCTTGCCACGGGCATGCTCTTCTTCGGCGCCCGCGTCAGCGTGCGCGAGATCGCCGGCGCGCTGCTGTCGATGCTGGGCGTGCTGCTGGTGCTGAGCCGCGGCGAATGGCGGCAACTGCTCGCGCTGCGCCTGGTGCCGGGCGACCTCTACATGATCCTGGGCACCATCGCCTGGGCCTTCTACAGCTGGCTGCTGGCGCGCACGCACGAACCGACGCTGGTGCGGCAGGACTGGGCCGCCTTCCTGATGGCGCAGCTGGTGTTCGGCCTCGCATGGTCGGGCGCCCTGGCCGCCGGCGAGTGGACGCTGACCGATGCCCACATCGACCTCGGCTGGCCGCTCGTCGCCGCGATGGCGTTCATCGGCATCGGCTCCGCGGTGGTGGCCTACCGCTGCTGGGGTACGGGCGTGCAGCGCGCGGGACCGCAGGCGGCGAGCATCTTCATGAACCTCACGCCGCTGTTTGCGGCACTGCTGTCGGCGGCGTTCCTGCGCGAGCCGCCGCATTGCTACCACGGGGTGGCATTTCTGCTCATTGTGGGCGGGATCGTGGTGTCGTCGCGGCGCTGAAGTACCGCAGCCTCGACGTTCAGGGCTTGCGGAACAGTCCCGTCAGCAGGTCTTTTTCGTCGAACCGGTCGTCCTTGAAACACTCGACAGCTTGCAGGCCCGCGGCTTCCATCACCTGCACCAGACTGGCCTCGGTATAGAAGCCGACGTGGCAAGGGTCCGGATACGCGCGGTCGTAGGGAATCGAGATGACGAAGTGCCCGCCCGACACGAGCGACTGGCATGCCGACGAAAGAAAGTCGGGCACGTCATCGGCGTAGATGTGCTCCAGCGTGTGAAAGCTGACGACGGTATCCGCTGGCGGAAGAATGGGTCCGTCGGCCGTCATGTCATGGCCGACGAACAGGCCGGGCACGGGCATCGACGCGAAGAGTTCGCGCGCGAACGAGAGCACCTCTTCGTTCAGGTCCGCGCCGATCACCTCGGTCACTCGCGGGTTCTCGCTCAACCAATAAGTGCTCGCGCCGTGGTTGCAACCGAGGTCGAGCACGCGCCCCTGATGAACGGCGCATAGACCTGCAGGATGCGGCGGTTCGCATGCCGCTCCCAGAAACCGAAAGGGCTTGGCTCGACAGTGACGTAAGACTCCTTGGCGTAACGAGGCACCTCGGACGAGGTCGGCGCGAAAAGGTGCGCAAGTTCCGGCTGGCTTGCCAGCCACTGCGGCGCCTCGTCGCGCCCGACCACGCGCCAGGCATAGCCCGGCCGGTGGTAGAGATCCCTGCCGGAGGCCAGCAGTGCCGGAATGTCGATGTTCGCAAGGATTTCCGGTGCGTTGTATTCCTGATGCGCAAAGCCGCGGATCTTGGCGCGCACCGCGGCCTCGTCCATGGCGAGGTACGAGAGATGCCAGCCGGCCTCCGCGAGGATCAGCGCGGGCTGCGCGCCCGTACGCACCCGCATGCGCAACTGGTCAGGCGGAGCGTGTTCAATTGCGCGTGCGTCGCCGCCACGGTCCAGACCGAAGAGGCCTCGGGTCCTTCCACGTTGCGGTAGTTGGCATAGAAGTAATAGAAGGCCAGGCACAGCCCGAACACCTCTTGCCTGCGGTCGTCGCGCATCGCCCGCACCACCGACGCGCGCGGAATCTCGTCGGCATCGGAGATCAGGATCAGGTCATCGGGCGCCGCATCGTGCAGACCGCGCACGATCTGGTTGCGCTGGAATTTCTCGCGGATCCAGAAGCCGGACTTCGGCGTATCCGAGAACCAGTCGCCCACCACGGGCGTGGCGTCCGCCGCTTCATCGACGACAGGCATGTCGTGCAGGCGATGTAGCGAATGCGCGGCAGGAACGACGCGACGCGCGGGTCAGCGGCATCGAAGCGCAGCGCCTTCGGCTCGCCGCTGAAGGTGCGGTCGGCCTCGACGATCACGAAGCAGTCGACCACATCGGACAACTCGTGCAGCCGCGCCGCGAGAATGTCGGCCTCGCCGTTGTAGGTGATGCAGTCGTACACCTTGCGCGGCGCGGCATTCGACACGACCGGATGCGGCTCCGGTGCGAATTCGATGCGGTAGCCGTTGCGCTCGAACATCTGCAGGATGTCGCGCTCGCCGTACCAACCGTCGAGCTGCGACAGCGGAATCAGCGAACGCAGCGTGAGCGGCGCAAGGCTCGCCAGCTGCCGCACCCGCCGCGCATGGTGGCCGAATAGCAGCATGGCGTTGTAGCCGTGGTGCAGCTGCGGCCCCGCATGCTCGATGGCGAAGCTGCGCGCCAGTTCCAGCGGCGCGAATCGCATGCCGACGGCTTCGAGGGCGGGGCGCAGCACGCCGCTGAGCTGCACGTCTTCGAGCAGCGCGTTGTGCTGCCAGTGCATCTTGAGTGGCTCGCCCTCGACCGTGTCGGGCGGCGGAATCTCGACGCGGATCTGCGGATGGTCGACCAGCGCGCGCATGAAGCGCCGGCTGCGCAGGCTGAAGCCTCCGTTCTGGATCGGCGTGACGACGTGGTCGGGCTTCTGCAGTTCCTCGGCCCACTCGAAACGGTTGCGCCAGTAGGTGCCTTGCGGCGAGTCGATCTTCGCAAGGTGGATCGGTGCACCGACGTAGTCGCAGTTCAGGAACTCGTCGCTCCAGTTCTCCGCGTTGACGACCCAGCCGTCTTCCTGCACGACCAGCGCGAACTCGGTCTGCACCACGCGCCAGAGCGCGAACATCATGAACCAGCTGTACTCGTGGTAGTTCAGCGGCGCGATCGCCACGTGTGCGAGGCCCGGCGCCAGGTTGTCGGGCGCCTGCGGACTGCACAGCCGCGCGCGGGCGCCGGGCATTTGTGCCTGGCTGTGCTGGAGGGCCAGCGCCGCGCCGCGCGCATCGGGCAGCCCGGTGACCGACACCAGCGTTATTTTTTCAAAAGACTCCTTGCCGCTCACGATGCGCCTCCCCTCGCTCGCGAGCCGGCTCAGTAGGTGCCGGGGTAGGCGCCGCCGTCCGCCAGCACGTTCTGCCCCGTCATGTAGCCGGCCTGCATGCTGCAGAGAAAGGCGCAGATGGCGCCGAACTCGGCCGGCGTGCCGAAGCGCTTGGCCGGGATGTTCTTCTTGCGGGCTTCCCACACGGTGTCGAAGTCCTGGTCCGACTTCTGCGCTGCGCCGGCCATCGTGCCCTTGAGACGGTCGGTGTCGAAGGAGCCCGGAAGCAGGTTGTTGATGGTCACGCCCTGCGCCGCGATGGGCGTGCGCGCCACGCCGGCCACGAAGCCGGTGAGGCCGCTGCGCGCGCCGTTCGAGAGGTCCAGAATATCGATCGGCGACTTCACCGAGCTCGAGGTGATGTTGACGATGCGCCCGAAGCCGCGCTTGGCCATGCCGTCGACCGTGGCCTTGATGAGTTCGATGGGCGTGAGCATGTTGGCGTCGACGGCCTTGATCCACGCCTCGCGGTCCCAGTTACGGAAGTCGCCGGGCGGCGGGCCGCCGGCGTTGGTGACGACGATGTCGAAGTCATGGCCCAGCGCAAACACGGCCGCACGGCCGGCTTCGGTGGTGATGTCGGCCGCCACGTGCTTGACGAACGGAGCGCCCGAGGCGCCCGCCGCTTCGGTCAGCTTCTTCGCGGCCGCTTCCAGCGCCTCTGCGCCGCGCGCCACGATCACCACGTTGACGCCTTCGCGCACCAGCGCCTCGGCGCAGCCGTAGCCAAGCCCCTTGCTCGCGCCGCACACCAGCGCGGTCTTGCCTGCAATGCCCAAATCCATGTTGTTGCTCCAATCGGTCCTGCAGGGGCTTCAGCGCCCCTTGCGTGTGAAAACGAAGATGCCCGCGATCACGAGCACCGTGCCGGCCGCAATCCACGGCGTGAACGGCTCGCCGAGTATGACCACCCCCATGAGGATGGTCGACAGGGGCCCGATCATGCCGGTTTGCGCGGCCACCGCGGGGCCAATGCGCTCGATGGCCATCATCACCATGAGGACGGGCACGGCCGTGCACAGCGTGGCATTGAGCACCGAGAGCCAGATCACCTCGGGCGCGACCTCGAAGGCCACGCTCATCGGCCGCGTCAGCACGAACTGCAGGATGCACAGCACGCAGGCCACGGTGGTGGCCAAGCCCACGAGCCGCAGCGACCCGAGCCGCTTGACGAACTCACCGCTGTAGACGAGGTAGCCGGCATAGCTCACCGCGCTCAGGAACACGAGAAACGCGCCCCAGGCCGCGGCCCCGCCGCCCTTGCCGCCGCCACCGGTCCAGAGCTCGTGCCCGAACACCAGCAGCACCAGCGTGGGGTTGAGGTACAGGATCAGCCGCTCGAAGCTGGCCGAAATGTAGGCGAGCGCCGCAAAGTCCAGAAAGCTCGCGAGGTAGTAGCCCGAGAAGCCGAGACCGATCACGCCGAGCCAATCGCGGAAGGTAAGGGCCGGCTTGCCGCGGCCGGCCCACCACGCCATCACGGCGAACAGCGGCAGCGCGAACAGCATGCGCAGCATGATCAGCGTGATGGCATCGACGCCGTAGCGGTAGGCCAGCTTGACGATGATCGCCTTGCCGCTGAAGGCGATCGCGCCCAGCGAGGCGAGGATGAGACCGGGCGCAATGCTCTTTGCGCCGCTCGGGGAAGGGGGAATGCCGGTCTGTGCGGCGGTCTTGGTCATCCCCCGATCATCGCGTGATCGTCAAAAAACCTGCAGCCGCGCCGTCACGCCGCGGATCGCTCGCAGCCACGTAGCCTTCGACCGACGGGTCGCCCGCGCGCCAGATGAACTGGCCGGCGCCGAAGTCCTGGTACGAATCGTTGATCACGTCCAGGTGGTGGCCGAGGTCACGCAGGCCCTGCACGGTGTCCGGCTTCATCGCGGCCTCGACGTTGATCTCGAGCCCCGCGTTGAAGCGCCAGCGCGGCGCATCGCAGGCCGCCTGCGGGTTCTGCTTGTAGTCGAGCATGCGCACCAGCGTCTGCATGTGGCCCTGCTGGGGCTGCATGTTGCCGCCCATCACGCCGAAGCTCATCACGGGCTGGCCGTCCTTCGTGAGGAAGGCGGGAATGATCGTGTGGAACGGCCGCTTGCCCGGCGCCACCACGTTTGGGCTCTCGGCCTTGAGGCTGAAGCCGTGGCCGCGGTTCTGCAGGCTGATGCCGAATTCGGGCTCCACGCAGCCCGAGCCGAAGCCCATGTAGTTGCTCTGGATGAAGCTCACCATCATGCCGCTCTCGTCCGCCGCGGTGAGGTAGATGGTGCCGCCCTTCACGGGGTTGCCGGCCTTGAA
>CAMATD010000278.1 GCA_945860785.1 Variovorax sp. YR752
GCACCGTACGACACGCCGCCTGAGCCTGACCGCAGCCGGCGAGGAACTGCTGCCGCGTTGCCGTCAGGTGCTGGAACTCGCGGGCGACATGCAGGCCGCCGTGCGGCATCCGGCCGAGGCGCCGCGCGGCCAGCTGCGCATCACGTGCAGCACTTCGTTCGCGCAGGCGCAGCTGGCCGATGCGGTGGCCGACTATGTGCGGCTCCATCCGGGCGTGGCGGTCGACCTGGTGCTGCTGGACCGCGCGGTGAACCTGGTGGACGAGCGCATCGACCTCGCGATCCGCGTGGCGCTGGAAATCGACCCCAACCTGATCGCGCGCCGGCTCACCGTATGCCGCTCGGTGGTCTGCGCTTCACCGGCCTACCTGAAGGAGCACGGCAAGCCGGTGCGCGTAGAGGAGCTGGCACAGCGCAACTGCCTCACGCACTCCTACTTCGGCCGCAGCCTCTGGAACTTCACGCGCAACGACAGCGGGGAGCCGGTGTCTGTCGCCGTGGCTGGCAACGTCTCGACCAACGATGCCGCGAGCCTGATGTACCTCGCACGCGCGGGTGCGGGCATCGCGATGCTGCCGACCTACCTGACGTCGGAACTGGTGCAGGCGGGCGAACTGGTGCCGCTCTTCACCGATTGCGAGCCGCAGGTCGTCGGCATGTATGCGGTGTACGCCTCGCGCAAGCACATGCCGGCCACGCTGCGCACGATGCTCGACTTTCTGGCCGAGCGCTTCACCGAAGTGCCGGCATGGGACGCGCCGCGCGCCGGGTAGGGCGCGCGGGCCTCTGTTCTGTCAGTGAGGCGCGCCGGCCTGGGCCGCGTTGCCGGTCATCAGCTTGTCGGTGTAGGCGATGGCAATGGCCGACAGCAGGAAGGTGATGTGGATCACCGTCTGCGCGATCAGCACGCGGTCGGTGTAGTTGTCCGCGTTGATGAAGGTCTTGAGCAGGTGGATCGAGCTGATGCCGATGATGGCGGTGGCCAGCTTGACCTTGAGCACCGAGGCGTTCACGTGGCTCAGCCATTCGGGCTGGTCGCGGTGGCCTTCGAGGTCCATGCGGCTCACGAAGGTCTCGTAGCCGCCCACGATCACCATGATCAGCAGGTTCGAGATCATCACCACGTCGATCAGCGCCAGCACCACCAGCATGATCACCGTCTCGTTGAGCGTGCCCACCGGCGCGGCGGTCTTGTAGCCGATGCTGGTGATCAGCGACTGCAGCGCTTCCTTGCTGCCGAACGCGGCTTCGACCAGGTGCAGCAGCTCGACCAGGAAGTGCACCACATACACGGCCTGTGCCACGATCAGGCCCAGGTACAGGGGCAATTGCAGCCAGCGGCTCGCGAAGATCAGCTTGGGAAGTGGTCGCAACGGAGAGCCTTTTGCGGGTACGGGCGGATTACGGGTATCGAAAGGATCGGGAGCGGACATCGGAGGGGTGGTCGTGGAAGACCGGCGATTCTAGGGGTGCCCCTGTAGCGTACTCGTGATAACCCTGCGAACTAACATCGGACCGTCAGTGACCCGTAAGTGGCCCCGTCGACATTACGCCGCATCCATCCAGGAGACATAGAGCATGAGCAGCGCATCCAAGAACATCGAATCCGTTCTGGTCGAGAACCGTGTGTTCCCGCCCGACGCCCGCGCCACCGAAGGCGCCCGAATTTCCGGCATGGCCGCCTACGAGGCCCTGTGCAAGGAAGCAGAAGAAGACTTCGAGGGCTTCTGGACCCGCCTGGCCAAGGGCAACCTGCAGTGGACCAAGCCCTTCACCCGCACGCTCGACGAGTCGAAGGCCCCGTTCTACGAATGGTTCGGCGACGGCGAGCTCAACGCCAGCGCCAACTGCCTCGACAAGCACATCGGCACCCCGGTCGAGAACAAGACTGCAATCGTCTTCGAGGCCGACGACGGCACCGTCACCAACGTCACCTACAAGGAACTGCTCGGCCGCGTGAGCCAGTTCGCCAACGCGCTCAAGGCCGCAGGCATCCAGAAGGGCGACCGTGTCGTCATCTACATGCCGATGACGGTCGAAGGCGTGATGGTGTTCGGCGGCTTCTCAGCCAAGGCACTGCAGGAGCGGATCATCGACGCCGGCGCGGTGGCGGTCATCACCGCCAACTACCAGCTGCGCGGCGGCAAGGAACTGCCGCTCAAGGCGATCGTCGACGATGGCATCGCGCTCGGCGGCTGCGAGTCGATCAAGACGGTGTTCGTGTACGAGCGCACGCCCAGCGCGTGGAGCCGCGTCGAGGGCCGCGACGAGACCTTTGCCGAAGCGCTGAAAGGCCAGAGCACCGATTGCCCGCCCGTGCCGGTGAACGCCGAGCACCTGCTCTTCATCCTCTACACCTCGGGCTCCACCGGCAAGCCCAAGGGCGTGCAGCACGCCACGGGCGGCTACCTGCTGTGGGCCAAGCTCACGATGGACTGGACCTTCGACATCAAGCCCGAAGACGTGTTCTGGTGCACGGCCGACATCGGCTGGATCACCGGCCACACCTACGTCGCCTACGGCCCGCTCGCGGCCGGCGCCACGCAGGTGGTGTTCGAGGGCATCCCCACCTTCCCGCACGCGGGCCGCTTCTGGCAGATGATCGAGAAGCACAAGGTGTCGGTGTTCTACACGGCGCCCACCGCCATCCGCTCGCTCATCAAGGCGGCCGAGGGCGACGAGAAGGTGCACCCGAAGAACTGGGACCTCTCGAGCCTGCGCATCCTCGGTTCGGTCGGCGAGCCGATCAATCCCGAGGCGTGGATGTGGTACCATCGCAATCTCGGCCACGAGAAGTGTCCGATCGTCGATACCTTCTGGCAGACCGAAACCGGCGGCCACGTGATCACGCCCTTGCCGGGCGCCACGCCGCTGGTGCCGGGTTCGTGCACCTTGCCGCTGCCGGGCATCATGGCCGCCATCGTCGACGAGACCGGCAAGGACCTGCCCAACGGCGCGGGCGGCATGCTGGTCATCAAGCGGCCGTGGCCCTCGATGATCCGCACGATCTGGAACGACCCCGAGCGCTTCAAGAAGAGCTACTTTCCCGAGGAGATGGGCGGCACGATCTACCTGGCTGGCGACGGCGCGGTGCGCAGCGCCGACCGCGGCTATTTCCGCATCACCGGCCGTATCGACGACGTGCTCAACGTGTCGGGCCACCGCCTAGGCACCATGGAAATCGAATCGGCGCTGGTCTCCAAGACCGACCTCGTGGCCGAAGCCGCAGTGGTGGGGCGCCCCGACGACCTGACCGGCGAAGCCGTGTGCGCCTTCGTCGTGCTCAAGCGCGCACGTCCGACCGGCGAGGAAGCCAAGCAGATCGCCAACGAACTGCGCGCCTGGGTGGCCAAGGAAATCGGCCCCATCGCCAAGCCCAAGGACATCCGTTTCGGCGACAACCTGCCCAAGACGCGCAGCGGCAAGATCATGCGGCGCCTCTTGCGCAGCATCGCCAAGGGCGAGGAGATCACGCAGGACATCTCGACGCTCGAAAACCCGGCGATCCTGGAACAGTTGTCAGAACGCCTGTAGGACGTGGCCGTCTATCCGTCCGGCAGCGCCGGGTGGGCCCTCCGCCTGGGGTAAAACCAACCTGTTGCGGTGCGCCTCACTGCGCGCCGCGCCTGCCGTTGTGTTCGATCTTTTCAGAGGAGGCCCCAAATGGGCGTGAGATCCGGTTTCCTGTTCGTCATCGTGCTGCTGATCGCAGCGCTCGCCGCATTGAACTGGGGGACGCTGTCTGCGCCCACCGACGTGTGGCTGGGCTTCATGACCGTCTCGGCGCCGCTGGGCCTGATCATGCTGGGCCTCACGGTCGTGCTCGCCGCCTTCTTCCTGGTCTATGTGCTGTACCTGCACAGCTCGGTGTTGCTCGACACCAAGCGCCACACCAAGGAAATGCAGGTCCAGCGCGACCTGGCCGACAAGGCCGAAGCCTCGCGCTTCACCGAGTTGCGCAATTTCCTCGAGGCACAGGAGAACAAGCACATGGCGCACAACGTAGACCGTCACACGGCCGTGCTGGCGCGCATGGATCAGTTGGAAACAGCCGTCCGGTTGCGCTCGGACCAGACCGACAACACGGTGGCTGCGCACATTGGCCAGCTCGAGGACCGTATCGAGCGCCGGCCGATCCCGGCCGACATCAACCCGCAGGGTTGCTGCTTGCTCAGCGCGGTGTCGCCAGCACCCAGGCGGCCAGCTTCTTCGCATCGGCTTCGCTGACCTGGTTGTTGGCCGGCATCGGCACCGGGCCCCAGACGCCGGAACCACCCTTGATGATCTTGGCCGCGAGCGAGTCGGCCGCGGCCTTGTTGTCCTTGTACTTCGTGGCGATGTCCTTGAAGGACGGGCCGAGCACCTTGCGGTCGACCGCGTGGCAGCTCATGCAGTTCTTCGACGTGGCCAGGGCCAGGTCGGCAAAGGCGGGTGCCGCCAGGCCAAGGCCCAGGGCTGCGGCGAATAGAACTCTTTTCATGTGGGGATGTATTTCGTAAGGGCTGGGTTACATTCGATGCAACGCGATTGTAGGTAGCGCCGTGCACCGGCGTCCGGATGCGTTGCCAACAAAACCCGGAGGGATTCGCGGTGTTGTTTCTGCTGTTGGGCCTGCTGGGCATAGGTCTCAAGTACTTCGAAGTCGGCATGGTCGCCGGCTGGAGCTGGTGGATCGTGCTGTCGCCGTTCGCACTGGCGGTGGCATGGTGGGCGTGGGCCGATTCGTCGGGCTATACCAAGCGCAAGGTCGTCGAGCGCGAGGACCGGCGCAAGCAGGCGCGCATCGACCGCCAAAAAGCCAACATGGGCCTGCCGACCAGCAACGGGCAGCGACCGCGCCGCTGAGCGCATAGCCCGGAAGTCCATCGCTGCATGCCGAACGCAAGCACGCCATGGACGAAGAAGCCACCATCCACGCGTTGCTCGTTTTCGGGCTGTCGCTCTTCGTCGGGCCGGCCATCGGCGGACTCGTCGGGTGGCTCAAGACCTTTTTCTGGGGCATCGGCGTCGGCGCACTGCTGATCGGCTGCGCGGGCCTGTATGGCGCGGCCACCATCGGCTGGCACCGCTACCAGTCGATTGCCGGCACGGTCAGCGTGCAGGGCAGCCTGGTCGAATTCGTCGAAGAGCGCAGCAAGGACAGCCAGGGCCGCACCACGACGTCGCGCGCACCGATCGTCGAATACACCGCATCCGATGGCCAGAAGCGCCGCGTCAAAGGCCTGGGTGGCAGCCAGTCGGGCAAGGAGTGGGGCGAGCCGGTCGAGGTGCGCTACCGCAAGGCGATCCCGCACAGGCCCTGGTGGCCGACTTCCAGAACATGTGGGGCCCCGTCTGGGGGCTCGGCATCTTCGGCGCGTTCCCGACGATGTTCGGCCTGTTCTTTACCGGCATGGCGATCAACGAAGGCCGCCATCGCGACGGGCGGCGGATGGTGCGCGAGCCCACGCCGGGGCAGAAGCGCTGGCGCACGCGCGCGGCACGGTGGTCGCGAACCTGGTCTTCGTGGCCGGCTGCGCGCTCGTGTTCCTCTATCCCGACCCGAACCCGGCAAAGCAGTTCGGCGCAGGTTTCATGACCATCGGCGCCGGGGCCTTGCTGCATTTCATCGTGCAGAGCCTGCCGCCGGCGCTGGAGTTCCAGGCCCGCAGCATCCTCGCGATCGTGGGCCTTGGCTTTGCGGCCTTCGGCTACGGCGCGTGGATGATGGCCTGACGAACAGGCTTCAGTACTTGTCGAGCACCGCACCCGAGCTCGCGCTCGAGGCGTTGAACGCGAACTTGGCCTGCACGCCGCGCGTGTAGCGCGGGGCCGGGGCCTTCCAGCCTTCGCGACGCTTGGCGAGTTCGGCTTCGGGTACGTTGAGTTCGAGCACCAGCTTGTGCGCGTCGATGGTGATCGAGTCGCCCTCGTTCACGAACGCGATGGTGCCGCCTGCCGCCGCTTCGGGCGCCACGTGGCCCACCACCATGCCCCAGGTGCCGCCCGAGAAGCGGCCGTCGGTGATCAGGCCGACGCTTTCACCGAGGCCCGCACCGATCAGCGCACCGGTCGGTGCCAGCATCTCGGGCATGCCCGGGCCGCCCTTGGGGCCGAGGTAGCGCAGCACCATCACGTCGCCCGCCACGATCTTGCCGGCCAGGATGGCCTGCAGCGCCGACTGCTCGTCGTCGAACACGCGTGCCGGGCCGGTGATGACGGGGTTCTTCAGGCCGGTGATCTTGGCGACCGCGCCTTCGGGCGACAGGTTGCCCTTCAGGATCGCGAGGTGGCCTTCGGCGTACATCGGCTTGTCGATCGGGCGGATCACGTCCTGGTCGGCGCGCGGCACGTCGGGCACGTCCTTGAGCACTTCGGCAATCGTCTGGCCGCTGATGGTGATGCAGTCGCCATGCAGCAGGCCCGCGTTCAGCAGCACCTTCATGACCTGCGGAATGCCGCCGGCCTTGTGCAGGTCGACCGCGAGGTACTTGCCCGAGGGCTTCAGGTCGCACAGCACCGGCACCTTCTTGCGCATGCGCTCGAAGTCGTCGATGGACCACTCGACGCCGGCCGCGTGCGCGATCGCCAGGAAGTGCAGCACCGCATTGGTCGAGCCGCCCGTGGCCATGATCACGGCCACCGCGTTCTCGATGGCCTGCTTGGTCACGATGTCGCGCGGCTTCAGGTCCTTCTTGATCGCCTCGATCAGCACCTTGGCCGATTCCTTGGCCGAGTTGGCCTTCTCGTCGTGCGGGTTCGCCATGGTCGACGAGTAGGGCAGCGAGATGCCGAGCGCCTCGAACGCGCTGGACATGGTGTTGGCCGTGTACATGCCACCGCAGGAACCGCTGCCGGGAATGGCGCGCATCTCGATCTCGCGCAGGTCTTCGTCGCTCATGTTGCCGGCGGCGTTCTGGCCCACAGCCTCGAACACGCTCACGATGTTGAGGTCTTGCCCCTTGTAGCGGCCCGGCAGGATGGTGCCGCCGTAGACATAGATGGCCGGCACGTTGGCGCGCAGCATGCCCATGAGGCCGCCGGGCATGTTCTTGTCGCAGCCGCCGACCACCAGCACGCCGTCCATCCACTGGCCGCCGACGCAGGTCTCGATGCAGTCCGAGATCACTTCGCGGCTCACCAGCGAGTACTTCATGCCTTCAGTGCCCATGGCCATGCCGTCGGAGATGGTGGGGGTGCCGAACACCTGCGCGTTGCCGCCGGCTTCCTCGATGCCCGCGATGGCCGCATCGGCCAGCTTCTGCAGGCCCGAGTTGCAGGGTGTGATGGTGCTGTGGCCGTTGGCGACGCCGACCATCGGCTTCTTGAAGTCGCTCTCTTCGTAGCCCATGGCATAGAACATCGAGCGATTGGGCGCGCGGCTCTTGCCTTCGACGATGTTGGCGCTGCGGCGGTTGATCTGGATTGGCTTGGTGTCCATGGTGTCTCTTCTATCGTGGGGAGATCGGGGGAGCCAAGTATCGGACTTCTGACTGATTGGTTCCAATCCAATTTGGCGCATGGATTGATATGCTAGGCATATGAATGAAGCCTTGATAGACCTGCGTGCCTGGCGCCAGTTCGTCGCTGTGGCCGAGGAGCTGCACTTCGGCCGGGCCGCCCTGCGGCTGCACATGACGCAGCCGCCTGTCACGCAGGCCATCGCCCAACTCGAAAAGACGCTGGGCGTGGTGCTGTTCGACCGCACGCGAAGGCGCGTGGCGCTCACGCCCGCCGGCGAGGCGCTGCTGCCCGATGTGCGCGAGCTGCTGGCCCGCGCCCAGGCGCTGCCGGCCAGGGCGCGTGCGGCGGCGGCGGGGCAGGTGGGCCGTGTGCGCATCGCCTTCGTCTCGACCGTCGGCTTCGAGCAACTACCGGCCTGGGTGCGCGAGTTCCGCCTGCTCTGCCCCGAGGTGGCGCTCGAACTGGTCGAGGCCACGGGCGACGTACAGCTCGAAGCCTTCGCGCGCGGCGAGATCGACGCCGGGTTGATGCTGCATTCGCCCGGCGCGGCGCCACCAGGCCTCACGCGGCTGGCCGTGTCCGAGGAGCCGCTGGTGCTCGCGCTGCCGGCCCGGCACGCGCTGGCCCGCACGCAGAAGCTGCTGCTGTCCGATGTGCTGGCCAAGCCGCTGGTGATCTTTCCGCGGCGCATCGTGCCTTCGCTGCACGACGCGATCTGCGGGCTCTATCACGCGGCGGGCCGCGTGCCGCAGCTTGCACAGGAGGCCATCCAGATGCAGACCATCGTCAACCTCGTTTCCGGAGACATCGGCGTGGCCTGGGTGCCGGAGAGCGTCACGCAGTTCCGGCGCGCGGGCGTCGTCTACCGCCGTGCCGCGGAATTCGCACCGGCCGCCCGGCTCCGCAGCGCGCCGGCGCTTCCCGTCTGCGAGACCAGCCTGGTGTGGCCCGAAGCGGCGAACAACCCCGCGTTGGC